>JAFTPQ010000040.1 GCA_017463205.1 Clostridia bacterium | reverse complement strand
GAATTTTTTTTCTTTTGTCGAAAAACATTTTTTGATAAAGAAAAAAATCCTGTTCTAAAAACAGGATTTTTCTTCTGGCGACCCAGAACGGGCTCGAACCGTCGACCTCCAGCGTGACAGGCTGGCGCTCTAACCAACTGAGCTCCTGGGCCATTTTTATTAAAATTTTGGTGGGCCTTCACGGATTCGAACCGCGGACCAACCGGTTATGAGCCGGCAGCTCTAACCACTGAGCTAAAGGCCCGTTTTGTTTTCGACGTAAAGTCATCACACAACGCTTGTCTATAATAAACGATTTGGAAAGAAAAGTCAAGCGTTTTTTTATAAAAAATCAAAAAAATTTTTCGACAAAATAAAAAAAAATTCGTTTTCATTTTTCAAAATTCTTTTTTCAAAATTTTTTACAATATTGGCATATCCTTTTTGGAGGTGGATTATGCAAATTTGCGCCAATTACAGCGATCGGATATTATACATCGCGTTAAACGGCGAGGTGGACGAGCACAATGCCATGGGAGCGAGGAAAGACGCCGATCGCATTGCGGACGATTACGCGCCGCGCGCCGAACGGGTGGTGTTCGATCTGCGCCAAATCTCGTTTATGGATTCGACGGGGATCGGTTTTTTAATCGGCAGATATAAAAAATTCAAACGTTATGGCGTGCCCGTATACGTCACAAACCCCTCGCCGACGACCGATCGAATATTATCGATGAGCGGCGTATATACGTTGATGCCGAAAATATAACGGGCGACAAAAAACGCCGATCGGCATAAAATTCGGCAAACGTAAAACGACAATAAGGAGAAAAATTATGAACAATTATATGAAACTGGAAATAGCGGCAAGGTCAGTCAACGAAAGTTTTGCGCGCAGCGCGGTAGCGGCGTTTGCGGTATCTTTAAACCCGTCGCTGATCGAACTTGACGACATCAAAACGGCGGTGAGCGAGGCGGTTACCAACTGTATTGTTCACGCATACGGCAAAAATGCGGCGGAAAACAAAATCGTGATCGAGTGTCGTTCGGAAGAAACGGAAATGGGTGGGGTATTACATATCACCGTCACCGATTTCGGCTGTGGGATCGCCAACGTAGAACAAGCGGTGTTGCCCTTTTACACGACGCTTGCCGACGACGAGCGTTCGGGTATGGGTTTTACCATTATGCAAACGTTTATGTCCGAATTTGCCTTATCCAGCGCAAAAGGGCAAGGAACGGTGGTGACGATGACGAAGAAGATCGGCGGTGAAAATATAAAAACAGCCATTTTTGCCGAGGAAAGAATGAAAATGGAGAAAAAGGAACGGGTAAATGCTTGATGAAAAAAGTACAATCGAATTTATACGGCTTGCCAAACAAGGCGACGCATTTGCGAAAGAAACGCTGATCGAACACAACGTTTCGCTTGTGAAATGTATCGTCAAACGGTATTTGGGAAAAGGAGTGGATTACGATGATCTTTTCCAAATTGCCTGTATGGGGTTTTTAAAAGCGATCGCAGGCTTTGACGAGCGTTTCGGCGTTAAATTTTCCACCTACGCCGTGCCGATGATCGCAGGGGAGATCAAGCGGTTTATGCGCGATGACGGTTCGGTGAAAGTTTCGAGGACGATGAAACAGGCGGCGAAGGAGATCAATGTATTTATCGAGGGATACGTGGCGGAGCACGGCGCGCAACCTGCGATCGCGGATATCGCCAAACAGTTTGGAATGGAAGAATCGGAAACGGTGTTTGTAATGGGTTCGTCGAAGATGCCCTTGTCTTTATACGGCGGCGCAGATCGCAAAGAGGGGAACGAACGTGAATTGATCGAAACGTTGCCGTCCTCTGACGATCAAGAAGACTGGCTGGATCGAATGTTGTTACGCGGCGCGATCGATTCTTTGTCCGAACGGGATAAAAAAATTATCGTTTTACGTTATTTTCGCGATATGACGCAAAGCGAAGTGGCCGAAAAAATCGGCGTCAGCCAAGTGCAGGTGTCGCGGATCGAAAATCGGATCATTAAAGAATTTCGGGACAAACTCAGCGGTTAAAAGAAAGGCTGTTTTGAAAAAATGTTTCTTTTTTTCAAAGCGGCGTTTTTTTGTTTGCAAAAGCGTAAAAATTTGTTATAATAATAATTATGAAGAAACAAGATGAAAAAAAGGCTCGGCTCAGCCTACTCGATCGATTATTGGGGAAACCCGAAATATCCAAAACAGCAGGAATTTCTTACACCGTTGCGGTGTTATTGCCTGCGGTGCTTTCGTTTGCACTGATCGTTGTGTTGTCAGCGTTCGGTTTGACGGGGACGGAAGGAACGATCGCCGTGGGAAACAAAAATGCCGATTGGTATTTATACGTCAGCTATCTTTTACCCCAGCTTGCTTTTGCGTTGGTGGCGGCGTTCGCGTTGCGATATCAAGGACAAAGCCCGTTGGAAGAACTTAAAAACCAAAAATGCAAGCCCAAATATTTTATTTGGGCAGTGGTGTTACAAATCGGCTTGATCGGTTTGGCGCAATTAAACACGCTGTTTTTAGAATTTTTATCCCGTTTCGGTTATGAAACGTCGGGAGTGGAGATCCCGTCGATGAACGGAATTCGTTTTCTGTTTGTTCTGATCGTGATCGGCGTTTTGCCTGCCGTGTTTGAAGAAACGATGTTTCGCGGCTTGCTTTTAAACGGACTGCATTCGTTCGGAACGGTCGGAGCAGTGCTGATCTGCGGCGGACTTTTCTCGCTCTATCACCAAAACCCCGCGCAAACGATTTATCAATTTTGCTGTGGGGCGGCGTACGCTTTGTTGGCGATCCGCGCGGGCAGTATTTTTCCGACGGTGTTGGCGCATTTTTGCAATAATGCATTTATTTTGGTGTTGACGAAATTTCAAGTGACGGAGCTGACGTTGCCGATTATGATTGCCGTGTTTTCCGTATCGGGCGTGTGTTTGACTGTTTCGTTGATCTATTTGATTTTTATGGATAAAAGCGCAACGGAACAAAATAAAACGCCAACGGACGAAAAAGAGAAAAAAACACAGAGAAAAAACTTTTTTGTTTTTGCGGGCGCAGGCGTTTTGATCTGCGCGTTAACGTGGTTTAGCGTACTGTTTATGGGAATGTGAGGCGAAAGATGCAAAAGATCTATTTTGTCGTCGTGGGGAAAATAAAAGAAAGTTTTTATCGGGAAGCTGTGGCGGAATATGTAAAACGTTTGTCACGCTTTGCGAAAGTGGAGATAAAAGAATTGGCGGAAGGGGCTGATCCGGAGGCGGAAGCCGACGATATTTTACGCTCTTGTAAAGGTTACGTCGTTGCGCTTGCCGTGGAGGGGGAAAAGCTGTCCAGCGAAAAATTGGCAAAGAAGATGCAAGAACTTACCAATGCAGGGAAAGACGTTACGTTTGTCATCGGCTCGTCGTGCGGATTGTCCGATCGGGTAAAGAAAACGGCGGATTATCAATTGTCTTTTTCGGATATGACGTTTCCGCATCAGTTGATGCGCGTGATCCTTGCCGAGCAAGTGTATCGGGCTTTTATGATCAACGCAGGCGCAACTTATCACAAGTAAACGTATCGTAAATAATGTAAAGAGTCAAGAGAAAAAACATTTTTGTTTACGCGCGCATATAGTATATGCGTGGATATTTATGAAAAAACGCAACGGTTTTACCAAAGCGCGCAAACGGAAAAACGCGTCATCGGCAAAAGTGTGTTTGGTCGTGATCTGTACGCTGTGAAAATAGGGAACGGCGTGCCTGTGGCGATTGCGCAGTATGCGATACACGGCAGAGAATTTATCACGGCAGAACTTGCCTTTGAACAGGCAAAAATCGGGATCGATCGAGGGAGCGTTTGGCTGATCCCGCTGTTAAATCCCGACGGTTGTTTGTTAAGTGAAACGGGGCTTTCCGCCGTATCAAACCGAGAGGCAAGGCAATGCTTGCTGGATATCAACGGTGGAAATTCCGATTTTTCTTTATGGAAAGCCAACGGCAGGGGCGTGGATCTAAACGTGAATTTTGATGCGGATTGGGGGAAAGGGAAGAAAAACGTACGAAAACCCGCGCCCGAAAATTATATCGGCGTCTGTCCGTTTTCCGAGCCCGAAACAACGGCTCTTAGAAACTTCACCCGTGAAATACGGCCCGATTATACCGTCAGCTATCACACGAAAGGCGAGGAGATTTATTGGTATTTTTATCAATCGATCGGCGCGATTGCGCGGGATAAATGTCTGGCGTTGGAGCTGTCCCGTTCGACAGGCTATCCGTTGGCGCGGGCGATAGGCAGCGCAGGTGGTTATAAAGATTGGTGTATCAAAAAAATGGGAATTACGGCGTTTACGGTGGAGGTCGGTTCGGACGAGTTGTTGCATCCGATACGGCAATTGCAACAAACGGATATTTTATCGCGCAACCGTTATGCGCTGCGCGATCTGTCAAACGCTTGGGCGCAGTCCCGATTTTTATTTTAAGTTTTGCAATCAAGAAAAACGTTAGGTGAGAAATGAAGAAGTTGACAAGAGAAGAAAAATTTATGCGCGAAGCGATCCGTTCGGCGAAAAAAGGGTTGTCCGAGGGGGAAGTGCCGATCGGCGCAGTGGTCGTATATGAAGATAAAGTGGTGGCGCGCGGGTACAATCGTCGGGCGCGATTGCAATTGGCGTCGGCTCATGCGGAGATGATGGCGATCGACAAAGCGTGTAAAAAATTTCATTCGTGGCGGTTGCCGGAAGGGTGCGAATTATACGTTACGTTAGAGCCTTGTCCGATGTGTATGGGGGCTTGTTTAAACGCGCGCGTGGATAAGATCTTTTTCGGTGCGTACGAACAAAAAGGGCGTTCGCTTACCAACGAATTGGCGGAGGCGAATCTTTTAAACCATAAAACGGAAGTGACGGGCGGCGTTTTGGAAACGGCTTGTTCGGGATTGTTGACCGAATTTTTCACGTCGATGCGGCAAAAGCAAAAAGAGGAAAAAGAACGCAAAAAGACGTTGGCGGCGGCAACGTCGGAGGGGACGGAAAACGATCGCAAAACAGAACTCGATAACGAATAAGAAAATTTTTCAAACAACGAAATTTAAAAAAGACCGCTCATTTAGTTGACTTAATTTTCGGAAACGGGTATTATAATATTGTTACTTCGGTCGGTGCGCCGATAAAAGGGATAAAGGGGAGAAAGACGCACAGAAGTTGCGTGCATTTACAACGGAAAAAGCGTGGGTTTGGCAGAAAAGTCAAACGCGCGGATAAAAAATTTAAGGAAGGTTACATATGATAACTCACGGCAATGAAATCAAATTGTTTTCCGGTAACTCCAATCGATCATTGGCAGAAGCCATTGCTAAAAAGCTTAATACCGAGCTGGGCGAAATTGAAGTAGGCACTTTTTCCGACGGTGAGATCAACGTTCATATTGCGGAAACGGTAAGAGGTAGAGACGTGTTTATTATTCAGTCCACCAGTTCTCCCGTAAACGACAATCTGATGGAACTTCTCATCATGATCGACGCTGCGAAACGCGCGTCGGCAGGGCGTATTACGGCAGTAATGCCTTATTTTGGTTATGCCCGTCAGGATAGAAAAGCTCGTTCGCGCGATCCCATTACGGCAAAGCTTGTGGCGAATTTGCTCACCAATGCAGGTGCGGACAGAGTGTTGACGATGGATCTTCACGCAGATCAAATTCAAGGCTTTTTTGATATTCCCGTAGATAATTTGCTTGGCGGACCTACGTTGTACAGCTATTTTGCAAAGCAAGAAATCGACGTAGTCGGTGCGCCCGACGTGGGTGCGGTGAAACGTTCGAGAAAGGTTGCCGAAAAATTCGGCGTTCCTCTTGCGATCATCGATAAACGCCGTCCCAAGGCAAACGTAATGGAAGTTATGAGCATTATTGGCGACGTCAAGGGCAAGAGATGCTTGATGATCGACGATATGGTGGACACGGCAGGTACGCTTTGTCAAGGCGCGCAAGCAATCAAAGACGCAGGCGCGACCGAGGTTTACGCAGGTTGCACGCACGCGATTTTAAGCGGTCCGGCGTTGGAAAGATTGGAAAAATCCGCAATCAATAAATTTGTTACGTTGGACACCATTTATCTGCCCGAAGAAAAGCGTTTGGATAAATTCGAGGTGCTCACCGTTGCCGACATTTTTGCAGCGGCGATCGAAAACGTATACCTCGACAAGCCGATGTCAAAACTTTACGATTAAAAAACAAAAGACAAGAGCCGCCGCCTACCACGGCGGTTCTTCTGTCGAAGAGGTGTGGTATGTATCTCATCGTTGGGTTGGGAAACCCCGACAAACAATACGAAAAAACTTTTCACAATATGGGCTATATCGCCGTAGGTGACGTTGCCGAGGCATTGGGGACAAAATTTAAGAAAAAGGAATGTGAAGCCACGGTTGCCGAAGCGTTTGTCGGCGGTGAAAAGGTGATCATTGCCCGTCCGTTGACGTATATGAACAATTCGGGCAGAGCCGTGAAACAACTGATGGCGAAATATAAAATAGCGGAAGAAAATCTTTTGGTGATCTACGACGATTACGATTTACCCAAAGGCAAAGTGCGTATCCGCGCAAACGGCAGCGCAGGTACGCATAACGGAATGCGCAGTATCATCGGGGAAACGGGTTTGAAAAATTTCCCCCGTATCCGCATCGGGATTCGCGATGAGGAAGTGAATATCCCCATCATCAATTACGTGTTGGCGGAGGTGAAAAAAGACGATTATCCGTTGTTTGCCGAGGCTTGTCAAAAGGCGGGCGCGGCGGCGGCGGAATTTGCTCGCGGCACAGACATTGAAAAGGTAATGTGCAAATATAATTAAGGAAGTAAAATGAAAGAAGGCTTTTTTTCGTTTAAAGGGATCAGTGAAGAATACGCAGCGTATGCAGAAGATATCCGCCGAGGGACGCCCACGGCGGTTTTCGGCGTTTCCGATACGTTAAAATATCTGTTGGCTGGTATGACGCCTTTTCCCGTTTTATACGTAACGGCGGACGGTGTATCGGCGCGAAAAGCGGCGGAAAATATTGCGGCTCTGTCGGGAAAACCAACGGAGATCCTTGCGGCAAAAGACGAGGTTTTGCTCTATCGCAAAGCGTTATCCAAAGATTCTCTTTTCAAGCGTTTAAACGGAATTTATGCCCTTCAAAAAGGCTGTCCCATTCTCACGGCGGAGATCGACGCCTTGTTACAGTTGTTTCCGAAAAAATTGCCTGCGATCACGTTTACCGAGGGGGAAGATTACGATTTCACCTCACTTTGCGAAAGATTGGTGCAAATGGGCTATACGCGCGCGTTTGAGGTGGAAACCAAAGGCGTGTTCGCTTTGCGCGGCGATATTCTCGACATTTATCCCGTCAACAGCGAGCAACCTGCGCGTATCGACTTTTTCGGGGATACGGTGGAAAAGATCAAGCCGTACGATATCGCCACGGGGGAGCGTCTTCCAAACGTAAAAAGTATCGAAATTTTAGCGGCGACGGACGTGTACGTTAGCGAAGCGGATAAACCGAACGTCAAAGCGGAATTGATCAACGGCGTTAAAAAGTTTAAAACGTCGGAGGCGTATGCGCGCGCACGCGATATTTCCGACGAATTGCTGTCGAACGATGCGTATGACAACGCCTATTTGTTGCCGCTTTTGGAAAATTCGACGGATATATTTTCGATTTTGCCCGAAAACACAGTGGTGATTTTTGACGAAGGGAAAACGCTTTGGGATAAATTCAACGCCTTGTACAAAGAACATGAAGAACGTTTTCACCGCTTACAAACGGGCGGCGAAGCGTTTGATTTTTGCCTTGGGCAATATATAAACAAAGAAAGCTTTTTAGAAGGATTATTGCGCGTTCGTCGGGTGGTGTTGCAAACGTTTACGGGCAATCCGTTTTTCTTTCAACCGTTGAAAATATACAATTTCAGCGGTACGCCGACGACGAAGTATTTAAACGGTATGCCCGCTCTTTTAACGGATATCCGAAATTGGCGTAAAGGTGGATACCGAGTTATGTTGTATTGCGGCGAAAATGCTCGCGCCGTAAAAATGTCGCAACAACTTTCGGAAGAATATATCTCCACCGTAAAATTGCCCGATCGCTTGAGGGAATTCGAGGGGATCTGCATATTAGACGAAAAGCTGGATAAAGGCGTGGTGTTACACGAATGTAAACTTGCCGTCATCGGCACGGGCGATCTGTACACGAAAGCGCCGGATGCCCGTCGTATTCGCAGGAAGCGCGGCGATATGTTTTCCGCGCCCGAAGTGGGCGATTTTGTCGTACACGAAACACACGGTATCGGCAAAGCTGTCGGTATGAAAAAGATCGAAACGACGGACGGAACGAAAGAATATATCGCTATTTCTTATAAGGACGGCGATATGGTGTACGTCCCTGCGGAATGTATGGACGTATTATCCAAATACGTAGGCGACGCAAATCCCACGTTAAGCAAGATCGGCGGAGCGGAATTCGAACGAGTGAAAGCGCGCGTTCGGGCGTCTTTAAAAACGCTGGCGTTCGATTTGAAAAAATTGTATGCCGAACGGGCGGAAAATAAGGGTTATGCTTTCCCCGAAAACGAAGTGTTTATGCAAGAATTTGAAGACGCATTCTTGCATGATCTGACGCCCGATCAAGCAAGTTCCGTACAAGAGATCAAGTTGGATATGTGCAGCGAAAAGGTGATGGATCGATTGTTGTGCGGGGACGTAGGTTTTGGGAAGACGGAAGTGGCGTTTCGGGCAATTTATCTTTGCGCGTTGGCTGGTAAGCAAGCGGCGTTGATGTGTCCCAGCACCGTGCTTTGCAAACAGCATTTCAATACGGCTTGTCAGCGTTTTTCCGATTTCGGCGTTCGCGTTGCGGTGCTGAACCGTTTCAACACGCCCAAGGAAACGGAAAAGGTGCTGCAAGGGCTGGAAGACGGCAGTATCGATTTGGTTGTCGGGACGCACCGTTTATTATCCAAAGACGTCAAGTTTAAAAATTTGGGCTTGCTGGTATTGGACGAAGAACAGCGATTTGGGGTAGAACATAAAGAAAAGATCAAAAATATGCGAAAGGATATCGATTGTTTGACGATGACGGCGACGCCCATTCCGCGAACGCTGCATATGTCGTTGTCGGGCATACGCGATATTTCGACGATCCAAACGCCTCCCAATGAACGTTTGCCCGTTCAAACGTACGTTGTGGAAGAAACGGAAACGTTGATCCGCGACGCTTGCATACGCGAATTATCTCGTGATGGTCAGGTGTTTATATTATATAATAAGGTAGAAAGTATTTTTACGTTTGCCGCAAAGATCCGCACGATCGTGCCGGAAGCAACGATATCGGTTGCGCATGGCAGAATGGAAAAGGCGACGTTGGAAAATGCCGTGCTCGATTTTTACAGCGGGAAATCGAACATACTGATCACGACGACGATCATCGAAAACGGGATCGATCTTCCCAACGCCAATACGTTAATTGTGATCGACAGCGATCGTTTGGGGATTTCGCAGTTGTATCAGTTGCGCGGGCGAGTTGGCAGAGGTACGAGGCTTGCGCACGCATATTTCACGTTTAAACCGGAACGGGTCATGTCGGAAAATGCGTCGTCGCGATTAAAGGCGATTATGGAATTTACCGAATTGGGTTCGGGATATAAATTGGCGATGCGCGATTTGGAGATCCGCGGCGCGGGGAATATCCTCGGCGCGGAACAGCACGGACATATGGATCGAGTCGGGTACGAACTGTACGCCAAATTATTAAAGGAAGAATTGACGGGCGAAAAACAAAGCGTGGCAGAATTGGATATTCGCGCCAACGCATACATTTCCGAAAAATATATCGAATCGTCGGCAGGTCGGCTCGATTCGTATAAACAGATTGCGGAAATAGCAACCGTGGACGATTATAAACGGGTATACACTTCTTTGCGGGATACGTACGGAGAATTGCCTCGTGCAGTTGAAAATTTGCTTGTGATTGCGGTGTTAAAAAGTTATGCGGCAAAATTCAACGTTGCCAAAATCGGCGTCGTGAAGGGAATCGGCTCGTTACAGTTTCCTTCTTTGGAGGCGTTGGGGGACAAACGCGTGCTTGCCGCAATGGATAAATACCAAGGCAAAGTTCGCTTAAATATGTCGGAAGCACCCGTGATAGAGTTCTTCGGAAAGCGAGATGCAGCCGAATTGATGGCAGAAATGACAAAATTTTTAAAATTTGCGCTAACTTTCGCAACTTTATAAGCAAAAACGTTTGCACTTTCTGAAAAAATCGGTTATAATATAACTTGATGATATATTGATAAAAGGGAAAAATTTATTTTTCCCCTCAATACACGTTAAAAGATACGATAAAAATCGGAGCGATTTTATGAACAAAAAACACACATTGAAAAAGACCGCGGCGTTATTTTTGGGTATTGCCCTCACCGTCGGCGGCGCAGGTTGTAACTTTATCGTTACAGATGGTCAAAAAGACCTTGAACAAGTGGTGGCGACTGTAAACATTTCGGAAAGCCTTAAAAATACCAATGACGATTACAGTGCATTTGCGGCAGACGTAAATACGTTGATCGAAAAAGGCGGTTTGGCTACGGATATTTCCAAGCGCGACCTCATCGCTTATTTTATGAGCGCTGGTTATACGTATGTACAAAGCTATGGTTATACGTATGAAGATACGTTTAATATGCTGATGGATTCGTTGGTCGATCGTAAATTGATGACGCAGTATGCAGTGGCATATTATTTGAAGAAAGGCCTTTCCGCGGAAGATTGCATCAATTACGTCAATGCGGAAACGGAAAAAGCAGAAGGCGTTGAAAAAGACTTGTTGAAGGCGCACCCCGAAGTGTTGACGATGAAATATTTCCTCACCAACGGCGGTAAGACGGCGAAAGAAGATATGGACGATTATAATTTGGCTGTGTACAGCTTGATGAAATCGTTGAACAGCTCGCTTGATTCGATGGAATCTTCTTATATCGTAGCAGAGGAAGAAGAACACGATCACGGCGAAGCACGTACGACGCCTACGGGTGTTGGCACGGAGTTGGAAGATTATTATCCCGTAGACGAACAAGGCAACATCGATTATGCCGTTTACACGGGGCGCAATCCTTTGGATCTTTGCGGCGCATACGAAAAGGTGGAAGGTTCGACGACTGCAAGCAGAAAGAAGGCGTACAATGCGTTCCTTGTCAACTTGCAAAGCTATAACCTCATCGGTAAATCGGAAAACACCGCAGACATCACCAAGATCGATTATTATTATGCAGAACTTGCGTCTTCGCTTGGTCAAGCTTTGATCAACAAATATTTCGACGATTTGCAAGAGGAAGCGATCAAATCGTTGACGGGTGAGTACGTTACGGCAAAATATAACGAAATTTTGGAAGCGCAAACGGCTTCTTATGCAAGCGTAAGCGCATTTGAAAATGCAATCGGCAGTGTTTCCGACGATTCGTTCGTATTGTACGGCGCAAAAGATTTCGGTTTTGTATACAATATTCTTATTCCGTTCTCCACCAGCCAATCGCAAGAATATTCGGCAGTGAAGAAAAAGGGTTTGACGCAAGACGAAATTTATGCGGCTCGTAAAACGATCCTTGAAAACGTGCAAGCAAAAGACCTTCGTGACAGTTGGTTCAGCGAACATGATCACGCAAATTATGCGTATGAAGCAGAAGAAGGCAACTATTATCAAAACGGCTTGAATAAAGGCGATAAGGTATACTTGTTCTTTGAAGACAGCGTGAAAAACACCAATCAGTACGAAGCGTTGACGCAATACGCAGGACAGTATCCTTACAACGGTGTAGTTACGAAAGACGGACACGATTACGATTTCGCACCCAACAAAATGGGTATCGATGCGTTTATCGATGAAATGGAAGGCTATATCGCTTCTGTTTCCGGTCGTACGGTAAAGGGCGAAGAATTAGACGCATACAACGCTTCCACGTATTATGTGGAAACGGAAGAGAACGGCGAAACGGTTGTCGATTATAACCGTGTTGATTACAGCAAATTCGCTTATTATGCAGGTAAAGTAGACCTTGCGGATACTTCTTCGGCAAACTTCTTCAATAAAGAAAGCGATCAGTACAAAGCATTGTCGGCTGTAAACGAATTGATGTTTGCGTACAGCACGGATACGGGGTGCTTGAATACCTATATGGGTTATACGGTATCTCCGTATACGACGAGCTATGTAAAGGAATTTGAATATGCAGCGCAACTTGCGATTATGGGTGATGAAACGCTTGGTATCGACGGCGGCGTTGGTACGTATGTGGTTTGCGCAACCGATTACGGTTGGCATATCATCTACTGTTCGTTTGCATATGGCGAAAACGGCGGCGAAGTATACGGCGGTTACAACCACGCGCAAGCAGTCGGTGAGACGAAAGTGGAAGGTTCGTTCTCGAATATGTTCTACGAATCGTTGAAGACGACGACGGCAACAACGTTGACGAACGAAATTCAAAATAACGTTTTGAATAAACACAACAACGACGATTCCGTAACGCTGTTCAAGGCAAGATATAAAGACTTGTTGACGATGGACGAATAAGCGGCGAAACAGCAAAATAGAAAAACGACCCCCGATCTTAACGGATCGGGGTTTATCGTTTTGTTGAACGGAACGTCTTTCGCTTATAAATCAGTCATTATGATCTCCTTAAACAAGCGATTTTTTTCTTTTCTTTCATGATTACGGTTGATGAAAAACAAAATCAGATCGATGGACACAATAAGAAGATTAAAACAATAAACAACCAAAACATAGCTGATATCGTTGTTGACGATTTTTCCTATGATGCCCGATATATATCCAACAATGATTGCAACAATAAACACCACGCTTTTGCCTTGCGTTGAGTGTGATTTTAAACTTTTATAGACGGAAATCGGCCACGACACACCAAAGCATGCAAGCATGATAAACTCGAAAATTTTCATAAAATTTTATCCTCTCATGTACTTTTCTTCTATTATACTCTTGACAAAAGGAAATGTAAAATATATAATATTTATAGAAATGATAGGTTTTTCCTATAAAACGAGGGCGATTATGGAAATTCAGAAATTAAAATATTTTTATGCGGTGGCAAAACATCAACACGTGACAAAAGCGGCAGAGGAAATGCATATTTCACAACCTTCCTTAACGCAAGCGATGCATTTGTTAGAGCGGGAATTGGAAGTCCCGCTGTTCCAAAAACAAGGTCGTCGTATCGTTTTAACGGAATTCGGCAGGTATTTAAAAGCGAAATTGGATATTTTGTTGCCGGAATTTGACAATTTGCCGAAAGAAATGCAGCAAATGGCAAGCAAGTCGAATAAAACGGTGAAATTAAACATTCTTGCAATGTCAACTTTTGTCATCAATGCAATCGTGAATTATCGCAAAAAGAATGAGGATGTGATCTTCGATTTTGAACAAAGCGAATTGAAACACGATTGTGACATCGTGATCACGACGAACGGCTCGAAAGAGGCGCATGGCAGTAATTACGTTAAACGTTGCGTCAAGGAAGAACGCATTTATCTTGCGGTTCCAAGAAATTCGGTTTACGCAAAACGAAAGGAAATCGATTTGATAGAAGTGAAAGATGAAAATTTTATTATGCTTTCCAGCTCTCGTTTGTTTGGGGTGATTTGCAATAAATTTTGCTCAATGGCAGGTTTTTTGCCGAAAATTTTGTTTGAATCCGATTCGCCCGTCGCAGTACAAAACATCATCAGTATGGGCAGCGGCGTAGCGTTTTGGCCGGAATATTCGTGGGGGAAGGTAAAAAATAAAAACATTGTATTATTGCCCATTGTTAATCCCGTTTGCCAAAGAGATTTGATTATAGACTTACACGAACGTATGCCGAAATCCGAATACGCGCAAGAATTTTACGAATATTTATTGAAACAATTAAAATGTTCGGTATAACGGAGTACATTATCTGTTTTTGAACAAAACGAACAGGAAATGTGTTAAAATCACTTGAAAAACCAAAGAATATATGATATAATTGTACAGAGCATACTGTGGCGTTAAAATATGCCGCGCACAGCCTACACAAATGAGGAAAGACAATGGCAAATTGTAAGGTTCTTTCGGAAGAACTCAGTAAGAAAATCGAATACGAAACGAAGACGGGGACGTATCAAAAAGCGGGGTTTGACGCCGAAAAAGCGACGCGGCGTAACGTTGAAGATTACACGCCCGACGTTTGGCGTAATCCGTTTATCCGTGACGTCGATCGGATTATGCGCTGTTCGTATTTCAGCCGTTATGCGGATAAAACGCAGGTATATTCTTTGTTTAAAAACGACGATCTCACCCGTCGTAGTTTGCACGTGCAGATGGTATCGCGGATCGCGCGTACGATCGGGCAAGCGTTGCATTTAAATCTCGATCTGATCGAAGCCATCGCGCTGGGACACGATATCGGGCATCCCGCTTTTGCGCATACGGGCGAAAGTCTTTTGGATATGCTGTATTTTCAACATACAGGGCAGCATTTTTTGCATAATATCCATTCTGTGCGCGTTTTGGATAAGATCCATTCGTACAACCTCAATTTACAAACGTTAGACGGTATCGCAAGCCATAACGGCGAATTGGAATTATCAGAATATCACCCCGTTCCGTTAAACAGTTTTGAAGATTTTGATAAAAGCATGGAACAATGCTGTTTGGATAAAAAATACGCAGACAAGATTATGCCGTCTACGTTAGAAGGCGCAGTTGTGCGTATTTCGGATATTATTGCCTATTTGGGGAAAGATCGGCACGATGCGGTGCTGGCTGGCGCGGTGGAAATGCAAGATTTTACCGTGACGGAGCTTGGCGACAATTATATGGCAATGATGAACAATCTCATTTCCAACGTCATTGAAAACAGTTACGGGAAGCCTTATATTAAATTGGACGATTGGCATTTTGACGCATTGAAGCGCGCGAAACAAGAGAATTATGAAAAAATTTATAACAAAGCAACGGCGTACACAGGATTGTCGCTGTCCGTAAAGACGATGATGGAAAAAGTGTACGGGCAATTGTTGGACGATTTGAAACAGCGCAAAAAGACGTCGCCCGTATATACGCATCATATTCAACACGTCGAAAATTTGGGCTTTTCGCGCGAACGTCCCTATGCGGACACCGAACCCAACCAGTTGGTCGTCGATTATATCGCAAGCATGACGGACGATTACTTTATCGAATTGTACGAGTATTTGTTCGGCGGTTCGCATCAATTGCATTATCGCGGTTATTTTGACGAATAAGGCGCGCGGTTAGAAAAAATTGGAGAATTTTTGAAAAAAATGTTTGAAAACGTATTACAAGTGGTAAAAGAATATCCCACGATCATTATTCATAGACACTCAAGCCCGGACGGGGACGCGTTAGGCAGCCAGATCGGATTAAAAAATTTGTTGCAAGAAAATTTCCCCGAAAAAAGAATCTACGTTGTTGGGGACGCTGCAAAACGGTATGCGTTTATGGAAGGCTCGATAATGGACGAAATCGACGAGGAGACGTATCAAGGCGCATTGGCGTTTATACTCGATTGCGGCGCAAGCGGTTTGATCAGTGACGAGCGGTATAAAAAAGCGGCGAAAACCGTCCGAATCGACCATCATATTTTTTGCGAAACGATCGCGGATATCGAAGTGGTGGACACGTCGTACGAAAGCTGTTGCGGCATGATCACGGAATTTGCATTGGAAAGCGGTTTGCGCCTTTCTCCTGCGTCCGCGAAAGCGTTGTATACGGGTATGATCACCGATTCGGGGCGTTTTCGGTACGATTCTACGACGGCAAACACTTTCCGCTTGGCGTCTGCGTTGATGGAGCAAAAATTCGATACGGGAGATATTTATGCGCAACTGTACGCAGACGATTTTTTAAGTATTCGCCTTCGCGCGCAATTTGTGTTGAAAATACAGTTCACGCCGCATAAAGTGGCGTACATTTATACGACGAAAGAGGAATTGGCGTCGTACGGCGTCGATACGTTCACCATTTCGCGCGGAATGGTAAACACGATGGCGGATATCCGCGGGGTAGACATTTGGGTAAATTTCACCGAAACGGAAGAAAACGTATTGGTAGAGATCCGCTCGAATAAGCACACGGTGCAACCCATAGCCGTCAAATACGGAGGAGGCGGACACGCCAAGGCTTGCGGTGCGGCAGTAAAAAACCGTGAGGAAGCAATGGCGTTGTTGGAAGATTTAAACGCTTTCGATCAACAATAAAACGCCCATTTGAATAAAATTAGGCGTAAACAGGCGCAAAAATGCACAAATGCGCATAAGATAGAGGAGAATACACCCATGAACGAGCATATGCAAATCATTTTAAATAAGATAAAAGAGTATAAAAAGATCATCATTTTTCGGCATTTTCGCCCTGACGGAGATGCAATCGGTTCGACAAAAGGTTTGGCTGCAATTTTGCGCCTGACGTATCCCGAAAAGGAAATATATTTACAAAACTCCGATTTTTCCGATTATCTGGCATTTTTGGGAAAAGAAGATCCACCTTTGGCTGATGAGGAATATCAAGACGCATTGGGCATTGTTTTGGATACGGCTACGCACGATCGGATATCGAATAAAAAATACAGCAAATGTAAGGAGATCATCAAACTCGATCATCACATTCCCGTCGAATCGTATGGGGATTACGAATGGGTGGAAGAAAACCGTTCGTCTACGTGTGAAATGATCGCAGCATTTTACGAGGCGTTTAAAGATGAATTGAAGATCGATAAAGAGGCGGCGACGTATATTTATACGGGTATGGTTACGGATTCGGGGCGGTTTCGTTTCCGTGAGGTATCGGGGGAAACCATGCGCTTGGCAGGCTTGATGCTCGATCAAAAACCCGACGTCGATACCATATACGCTCATCTGTATTTAAAGGAGTTCCACGAACTGAAATTCGAGGCGTACGTGCATAAGAAAATGAAGATCAGCCAAAACGGCGTTGCGTCGTTGTTTGTGACGAAGGGAATGAAGAAGAAGTTCGGTTTGTCCAACGAAGCGGCAAGCGCATCCGTGTCCTATATGGATTCCATCAAAAATGCGTTGATCTGGATCGCTTTTATTCAAAACGACGACGGCAGTATTCGTGTCCGTTTGCGTTCTCGTTTTGTCACAGTCAGCGAATTGGCGGAAAAATATCACGGCGGCGGCCATGCTTGCGCAAGCGGTGCAACCGTGTATTCCAAAGCGGAAGCGAAAGCGTTGTTGAATGATGCCGACGCATTATTAAAAGAATATAAAGAAAAAAATGAGGGATGGTTATGAGAATTTTAATTACGAACGACGACGGGATCGACACTTTAGGGATCCGTCTGCTTGCCGCGTGGGCAAGAAAATTAGGGGAGGTAACGGTCGTTGCGCCCAAGGTGGAACAAAGTGCAAAAAGCCATGCGATCGAATTGATCAAAAACATTGAAATCAAAGAAGTACCGTTTATGGACGGCGTAAAGGCGTATTCGATGGATTCGACGCCGGCGGATTGTGTGCGTTACGGGATCATTGGTTTAAAACAGCAATACGATTTGGTGTTGTCGGGGATCAACCGCGGGATCAACGTAGGCGTTGACGTGGTGTATTCGGGCACTTGCGGTGCAGTGTTTGAAGCGGCGCGATTGGGAGTGAAAGCCATTGCGTTTTCGGCGTTCCCTGACGGTCAGGAAGCGGCGTCGAAATATTTCGACGAGGTTTATCAATATTTCCTCGAACATAATTTGTTCAACGAAAACGAAATTTATAATGTTAATATTCCAAATGAAGCGAAAGGGATCAGAATGACGTATCAAGGTTCACATTATTACTCGGACGATTTCGTGCCGATCGAAGGGGAAGAAAATATGTATCGGCAGGATGGAGAACCGATCCCCGACGTATGTCCCGACGATCTCGACCGCGACACCGTGGCGATCCATAAAGGCTTTATCACTGTAACTCCGTTGCTTACTTCCCGAACAAATATGGAAGTTTTCCGCAAGTATCAAAATAAGTAAAAATTGAAATGTTTCAATCGGTATCTTTGTAATAAAAATACAAGGATACCGATTAATATTTACAAATTTTTTTCTTGACATCGATTATTTTGTTGTGCTATAATAAAAAAAATTCAAAATAGGATACAAAAAAGGAAATAGGAGAAGAATCATGAAACCTTTTCAATTAGACGGATTACAACCGCTTTGGGATAAAACGATCGTGGATGAAAGCGCCACTTCGGCAGACTTTTGCGTTGGTGAGCCGATCAAAAGAGAATCGGTCTTTGTCGCAGATTCGCCTTGGGAAGCAGGGAAAATGAATTATACGCACGTTTTTAAGGACGGCGACGTTTATAAAATGTATTATCTCGCACATTATTGTGCCAGTGATAATATCGACGAGCGAGATCTGCAAGGCGTACTCCCTGAAAAAACGACGATCAAAATCAGTAATACCTTTATTTGCTATGCGGAAAGTAAGGATGGATTGCATTGGATAAAGCCTAATCTTGGGATTTGTTCTTGTTACGGCAGTAAAGAAAACAACATAATTTTGCGTTCGATCGATTTGCCGGAACCGGGGGACTTTTTTGATAACTTTTTCGTTTTTAAGGATACAAACCCTAATTGTAAGAAGGAAGAACGTTACAAGGCTCTTGCGTACAGCAATCTTTATAAATTGGCGGGCTGGGTAAGTGCGGACGGATTGCATTGGACGCGGAAAGCCGTTTTCGATATCGAAGGATATTTCGACACCTTAAACGTATGTTTTTACAATGAAAAGACTGGGAAATATAACGCCTACGTACGTTCTTTCCATGATATACCTGCCGATGGCGACATTAACCGCGGCAAACGTGACGTGCGTTTTATCGAATCAGAAGATTTTTTACATTGGTCTGCGCCGAAATTGATTTCTTTCGGAGATCTGGAGGATTATCCGCTTTATACAAACAATATAATGCGTTATTATCGCAATCCCAATATTTTAATTGGTTTCCCCACCCGTTACGTCGAACGGTTTTGGTGGACGAAAAGTTTTGACGAGCTGTGCGGCAAAGAAGACCGCTTAAAACGTATGAAACAGCATCCGAGAATGGGGCTTACAGTTACGGATTGTGTATTTATATCCGGTCGTGACGGGAAACGGTTTAATCGAGTGGACGAAGCCTTGTTTTCACCCGCCGTGGAAACGCCGTTAAATTGGGGTTATGGCGACGGTTATCCTGCTTATTATTTATTGGAAACGTTATCGGACGATGGCGTAAATAAAGAGATTTCGATGTTTCTTCCTCAAAGAGACGTTCGATCGATGCAAGGGGACATTGCTCCGACCAATTTGTATCGTTACACCCTTCGTATTGACGGCTTTGCTTATTATAAGGCTAAATATCAAGGCGGCGAAGTTGTGACAAAACCGTTTATTTACGAGGGGAACGAACTCCGCGTCAATTTTTCGACGTCTGCGCGCGGCGGAATGTGGGTGATCTTACGCGATGAAGACGGAAACGAACTGAAGACGTGCGAATATATCGGTAACAGCATTGAAAAACGGATTATATTCGAGGACGGAGAAGTTGCCGATTTTGCAGGGAAACCCGTTACGTTGACGTTTGAATTGAGAGATGCGAAATTATACGCTTTCCAATTTTTAAACAAATAAAAATCAAAACGAATTGATGAATTCGTTTTTTCGTGTTTGACGATTAAAAAATTGTAAAATTTTTTTCTTTCAAAGGGTTGACATCTGTTCTGTTCGCGGATATAATAAAGGTGCTTTGAAAAAAGCGCAATTAAAAAACGGAGAGGGTTTATTTTTAGACGTAGGGTGAACGTTATGTCGAAACAGAATTCTGAAAAAGTCGTTCCACGACACAAAGATGAAGAGAAACTCCGACGCATCAACAAAATTCCGGACATTGAATGGTTATTCAGCGAAGACGGAAGAAAAGGGAAACGCAAGCAAGGCGACAATAGGTTTATTCAAAAGCTGTTGCGCAGCCATTGGGTACAGATTTTGTATTCGACGCTTGTGTATTTGTTACAAGCAGCTCCGCTCTGGATCATGCCGCTGATCACCAGCGACGTGATCGATATGATCACCGACCGTCCCGAAGGTTTTATCACAAGGATCCTGATCGACGGCATTATATTGGCGATTGTCATTATACAAAACGTTCCGTCCACAATTTGGCGAAGTTCTATTACATATCGATTGATCCGAACGACTACGGCGCAGATTAGAAGCGGCGTTGTTCGGAAATTACAACGTCTGTCGATCACCTATCATAAAGAGATGGAAGAAGGCAGGATCCAATCCAAATTTTTACGCGACATCGAAAGTGTCAGCGGTTATTACAATAATTACTTGATGGGCTTTTTGCCTACGTTGATCGGAGCGGTGGTTTCCGTAGGGATTGCCGTATGGAAAAGCCCCGTTGTTTCGCTGTTTTTTGCGGCGATCATTCCCATCAACGTGCTCCTCAGCATGGCGTTTCGCAAACGGATTCGTCGCGACAATTTTGTGTATCGTAAAGAAAATGAAAAATTGTCCAGCCAAATGACGACAACGTTGCAAATGCTGACGTTGACCAAAGCGCATGGCTTGGTTTCTGCCGAAGCGAACCAATTAGATCGAAAAATCGATTCCGTTACGCAAGCGGGATTGCATTTGGATAAAACAGTCAGCATTTTTGGGTCGATGATGTGGACGTTGAGCCAATTAATGTCGGCGGTTTGTCTGTTTTTCTGTGTGTTTTTAGCGATCAAAAATTATATAACGCCCGGCGAAGTGGTGTTGTTTCAATCGCTTTTTTCATCGATCAGTAGTTCGGTTTTGTCCCTTATCAATATGTATCCTGCGCTGATGGCAGGCAAAGAGGCGGTACATTCTCTTTCGGAAATCGTATGCGCCGAAGATATCGAGCGCGACGAGGGGAAAACTTCTATCAACAAGATAGAGGGCGCGGTCGATTTTTGCAACGTTTCCTATCATTATCCCGATGAGGATAAAAACGTTGTCCAAAATTTCGATCTCCACGTAAAGAAAGGGGAACGAATTGCAATTGTCGGCTCGTCCGGGTCGGGAAAAAGCACGTTGATCAATTTGGCGATCGGCTTGTTGTCGCCGACGGAAGGCGAAATTAAAATCGATGGCAAGCCGCTTACGGAAATGTCGTTGCAATCGTATAGACGTTTTTTGTCGGTCGTGCCGCAAAACAGTATTTTGTTTTCGGGTAGTATCCGCGAAAATATTACGTACGGGTTAGACCATTACAATGAGGAAGAATTGCAACAAGCTGTGAGGGATGCGGCGATCGACGAATTTTTGCCCTCTTTGCCCCACGGTTTAGATTCTTCTGTCGGAGAACACGGCGATAAATTGTCAGGCGGACAAAAACAGCGCGTCAGCATTGCACGCGCACTGATCCGCAATCCGAAAATTTTAATTTTGGATGAGGCGACGTCCGCATTGGATAACGTTTCCGAATATCACGTGCAAAAAGCGATCGAACGTTTGGTGGAAGAACGTACGACGTTTATTGTTGCGCACCGCCTGTCCACCATTCGCAATGCCGATCGCATCGTCGTGATGGAAGATGGGCGCATGGTCGAAGTGGGAACTTATGACGAATTATTGGCTAAAAACGGTAAATTTGCAGAGTTGGAACGGTTAAGCCGTATTCGCGAAAAGGAAACGCAGGAGGCGGTGTAAAAAGCAAGGGGAAAGGAATGATGAAAAAGAAGATACTGTATATCGGCATCGTTGCAGCGTTTTTGGCGGCAGTTGTTGTCTGTTTGATTTGTTTTCTCGCAAATATGATCGGTTTGCAAAACGAATTGAAACAATGTCGCAATGCCGATCGGGTGTATATCACGTATGAAACTCGCAACGCCGATTCGATGAAGGAATTAAAGAAAAAAGAATTTGAAAAATCGGAACAAGTGATGTATTACGCAAAGCGCAACAACGGCGAATACGATTTGCGTTGCGGCAATATGGGGATTTATGGCGATCGGTATTATCACGATACGATCGGTCCATATTCAAGCGGCGGAAGCCAAGCTGAAATCAGGGCGGCGGAAAGCGCAGAGGAATATAAAGCGTATTTTCAAACGTACGAGAAAACTCCGGAGAAAATGCCCTTTAATTTATCGTTTTTATTAAAACATTTGCAAAAACATCAAACGTTGTTCACCTCTCGGGAACATAAAGGAAAAGACATCGTGTACACGTTTCATACGGGCGAGCGCTTTTATCGAAAACTGTGTTATGGGGAAAACGTTGTACAATATAACAATTGTCGCTCGTATCCCGTGACGGTTACCGTTACTGATGGGAAATTATCCAAACTATCTTTCACCATTGACGTAAAGGTTAGGGGGTATTATTTCTTCCCGTATATGACAAGTTATACGGCGAATTCTATTACGCAATACAATGTATATTTCGATTATCAAACCGTATGGCAACCGACCAATGAACAAAACGGGTATCCCTATCAGTTTTATAAAACATACCAAGCGGAAACTTGCGCTGAAATATTGGGAGAATATGACGCGACCTATCTTCAAACAATCAGCGGCGGCAAGTTGTATGCGATCGTGTGGGACCAGCAAGAGCAGAAAGAGTATTTTCGCATTTACGATTTAAAAACGGGCGAGAAGTTGGCGGAAACGGAAACGCCCGACGTCTGGAACGGATACGAGGAGATCGTTGTAAAAGACGGCGAGGCGTATGTTGTACTTGCCTATACGCTGGGCGAAAACGGCGTTGCGGAAGCGGGAAAAATCGTGAAATATATTTCTGCGGAAAACGCATGGGAAACTTACGATATAGACGCGTATCAAATGGCGTTTGCGGACGGTCAAATCATCGTTTTGACGAAAGAGGACGGTATTTACAGCGGAAACGATTTGTCATCGCTTGCAAAAACCGACCGATATCCAAACTGCAACACGAGTTTGTATTATGACAATAACAGCGGCAATACCTACGCTACGCAAAATACAGACGGAAAATCTTGGTTGGTGAAATTGACGAAAGACGGCGTTTCACAGACGGCGAAATTGCCGTTCGTCGGGTTGCTTTCTTTCAATGCGCAAGGCGTTGTATTGGGGCAAACGCAATACGATTTCGATTTGAATTTTGTCAAATCATACGAAGTGGATATCGAAAAAGAGGAAAGCGACGTAAATACGTTGTTGCAATACGCTGTTTTTACAGGTGATTTTTTAGAGGAAACCGAACGGTTTTGTTTCTATAAAGGATTTGTTTACGATAAGACAGAGAAACGTTTTTACGCTTGCAGTTCTTTAAGCAACACCCATGGCGTAAAGTACGAAGGAGAATTTTATTATATCTATTACGGTGTGATATACGGCACAAAGACGTATACATTGAAAAATGCGTATCCTTAAATTTATTTTCAAAACAGACGAAAAAAGAGACAAGCGGAAAATTTTGCTTGCCTCTTTTTTTGATTTATTTTAAGGATCTGAAATTAATTTTTGAATTTTTCTTTTGCCGTATACGTGGTGTGCAACAATTCGTGCGCTTTGTGCGAATTGGGCTTTTCCAAATAACTTGCGTACAATTCGATGATTTGCGGATTTTTATGGGAAACACGCAACGCCTTCGATTGATCCTCGCTGTAAAGCGCCGCCGCGCGTTTTGCTTTATAGGTGTCTAAAATATCAGCGTCTTCATTGGGCAGGAAGCAAGGCTTTACGTACGGTTGACCGCCGCCTGCGATACATCCGCCGGGACAACCCATAATTTCGATAAACAGATATTCGCTTTTGCCTGCGCGAATGTCGTCTAACAACACTTTTGCATTTTTCATGCCGTGCGCAACCGCCACTTTAATTTTCTTTCCTGCCAGATCGTACGTTGCTTCTTTAATGCCTTCAAAACCGCGTACTTCTTTTAATTCGACCGATTTCAATTCTTCGCCCGTGATCTTATACGCCGCAGTACGAAGTGCCGCTTCCATAACCCCGCCTGTCGTACCGAAAATAACGCCTGCGCCTGTGTTTTCACCCACAACGTCGTTGTCAAATTCCGCATCGGGCAATTTCGCAAAATTGATACCCGAACGCTTGATCAATTTGCCGAGTTCTCTCGTCGTCAAAACAGCGTCTACGTCTTGCAAACCGTTTACAGACAATTCGGGGCGGTCTTTTTCATATTTTTTCGCCGTACAAGGCATAATCGAAACCACAAACATATCTTTGGGATCGATGCCGTTCTTTTCGCAGTAATAACTCTTCAAAATCGCGCCAAACATTTCGTGAGGGGATTTGCAGGAGGAAAGATGGGGGAGAAGATCGCCGTAATTATATTCGGCGTAATTCACCCAACCGGGCGAACAGGACGTGATCATCGGCAACACGCCGCCGTTTTGCACTCTGTCCAGCAATTCGGTCGCTTCTTCCATAATTGTAAGGTCAGCGGCAAAGTTAGTGTCGAACACTTTTTTAAATCCGAGCCGTTTTAATGCCGCAACCATTTTTCCCGTAACCAACGTGCCGATGGGCATACCGAATTCTTCGCCCAAAGCCGCTCTTACGGCAGGTGCAGTTTGCACCACAACGTATTTGCCGGCTTTCATTGCCGCGTCCACTTTATCGATTTCGGAAACTTCCATCAAAGCTCCCGTAGGACAAACGCTGACGCATTGTCCGCAAAGGATACAAGGGGAATTTGCAAAACTTCTGTTTTCGGCAGGCGCAACAATGGTGTTAAACCCACGTTTTTCAAAACCGAGAATACCCAACCCGTGCGCATTTTTGCATCTTTCCACACATCTTCCGCAAAGAATACATTTCGACGTATCTCTTACGACGGACGGAGTTAAGCGATCCACCGTGACAGGCGTTTGTTCGCCTTGGTACATATCGTCACGTGCGCCTGTGATTTTTGCAACGTGTAACAATTCGCAATTTCCGTTCTTGTCGCATTGTTGACAGTTTTTGTTGTGATTGGAAAGAAGCAGTTCTACCGAAGTTCTTCTTGCCGCCGTCGCCTTAGGGGAGGAAATTGTAATTTCCATGCCTTCCGCCACGGGATATACGCAAGACGCAACCAATCCTCTTGCGCCCGTCGCTTCTACCAAACATACTCTGCACGAACCTTTCGAACATTCTCCGTGATTATATGCGCAAAGAGAGGGGATCTCAAAACCGCAAACCTTTGCCGCTTCCAAAATCGTCAATCCAGCATCTACTTCAAAAGGAATGCCTTCAATTTTAATATTTACTTTCGCCATGATCGCACCTCCGCTTATTTCTTGATGATTGCCTTAAATTTACAGGAGGCAATACACATACCGCACTTGATACACTTTTCTTGATCGATCGTATACGCGGGCAATTTTTTGCCGGGCGCAACGTAATCCGTCTTCACAAACGCGTTGACAGGGCAAGCTCTTGCGCAAGCGCCGCAGCCGAAACATTTATCTTTTTCTACGGTGTATTGCATCAAGTTTTTGCAGATATGCGCAGGACATTTTTTATCGACGATATGCGCAACGTATTCGTCGCGGAAATGTTTCAGCGTCGATAAAACGGGGTTGGGCGCTGTTTGTCCCAAACCGCAAAGAGAATTGCTCTTTACGTTTTCCGCAAGTTCTTCCAATTCGTTTAAATCGTCCATCGTAGCTTTACCGTCTGTGATCTTGGTTAAAATTTCCAACATTCTCTTTGTACCAATACGGCAAGGCGTACATTTTCCGCAAGATTCGTCGCAAATGAATTCCATATAGAATTTCGCAACGTCCACCATACAGTTGTCTTCGTCCATAACGATCGCGCCGCCCGAACCCATCATCGAGCCCTTTGCAACCAAGTTGTCGAAATCGATAGGGGTGTCAAGGTCTGCCGCCGTTAAGCAACCGCCCGAAGGGCCGCCTGTTTGAATGGCTTTAAATTGTTTGCCGCCGGGGATACCGCCGCCGATATCGTAGATCAATTCGCGCAACGTTGTTCCCATGGGGATTTCCACCAAACCGACGTTGTTGATCTTGCCGCCAAGCGCAAATACTTTTGTTCCTTTCGATCTTTCCGTTCCGTAGCAAGCAAACTTTTCTGCTCCTTCGCGTAAGATGTAGGGGATACAAGCCAAAGATTCAACGTTGTTGATGATGGTGGGTTTTTCCCATAAACCTTTTACCGCAGGGAAAGGAGGACGGGGACGGGGCATGCCGCGTTGTCCTTCGATCGAATTTAACAGTGCCGTTTCTTCTCCGCAAACAAATGCGCCTGCTCCCAAACGGATATGCACGCGGAAAGAAAAGTCTGTCCCGAGGATATGATCGCCTAACAAACCGAGTTCTTCCGCTTGTTTAATCGCATTTTTCAATCTGTTGACGGCGATGGGGTATTCTGCGCGGACGTAGAAATAACCGTTTTGTGCACCGATCGCATACCCTGCGATCATCATACCTTCGATCACGGCAAGGGGATTTCCTTCGAGGATCGATCTGTCCATAAACGCGCCGGGGTCGCCTTCGTCGCCGTTACATACAACGTATTTTTCGCCTTC
>JAFTPQ010000039.1 GCA_017463205.1 Clostridia bacterium | reverse complement strand
TCGGTTGCATTTTATCCGAATAAAAGCTCTCGCCCGCGTACGAATCAAAGTGGATATCCAGCATTTCGTAAATTTTTTGCACGTCTTTTAACGTAAGCTCTTTAAACCAGTGGAACAAAGCCAAACATTCCTCGTCGCCTTGTTCGATTTTTTTGAAATACGCGCGCGCCTCATCGTCGTATTCGGGGTGTTCTTCCGCTTCCTGATGGAATTTTACGTATAATTCGTTTAAGGCACGAATACCGCCCTTCTCGATCGTTTCTTTATCACCCCAACGTTTATAAGCGGAAATCAGTTTTCCGAATTGCGTACCGTAATCCCCCAAATGGTTGATCCCAACCGCTTTATACCCTAAAAAGTTATAAATACGGTATAATGCGCCACCCAAAACCGTTGTGGATAAATGCCCGATATGAAAAGGTTTTGCGATGTTGATGGAAGAATAGTCGATGCAAATCGTTTTTCCCTTTCCTTCTTCCGATGCGCCGTAACTCTCTTTTTCGGACAGTATTTTGTCAAGCGTAGCACGTACAAATCCATCCTTATTGATCTTAAAATTAAGGTATCCGTTTACGGCAGATACTTCCGAAATTACTTTGTCAGACAAAATAGTTACGTCTGACATAATACCTGTTTTTAATTCTTCTGCAATCATCACAGGACTTTTGCGCATTTGCTTTGCCAATTTGAAACAGGGCAACGCATAATCCCCCATTTCCGTATTGGGCGGCAATGCGATCATTTCATAAAGTTCGTCTTTTGAAATTCCTTCTACGTTCAATTTTTCGGCAATGTACTTCTTGTAATCCATCTTATTTTACCTTCATTTTTGATTTTTTTAAATTTTTCTGCAATAATATTAACATATTTTTCAATTTTGGGCAAGTTTAATTTGCCAATTTTTAAATTTTATATTATAATATATAGGAAATTTTTCAAAAAAACTGAAAAAAGGATGTAAAATATTATGAAACTCGGTGTCGTAGGTCTTCCTAACGTTGGAAAATCGACTCTTTTTAATGCCATTACTCACGCAGGCGCAGAATGTGCAAATTATCCCTTCTGTACTATCGAACCGAACGTCGGCGTCGTTGCCGTTCCCGATGAACGCTTGGATAAGCTCGCCGCCTTATACGACAGCAAAAAAGTAACCCCTGCCGTTATCGAATTTGTCGATATTGCAGGATTGGTAAAAGGCGCGTCGAAAGGCGAAGGTTTGGGAAACAAATTCCTTTCTCATATCCGCGAAGTAGACGCAATCGTTCACGTTGTACGTTGTTTTGAAGACGCAAATATCACGCACGTAGACAATAAAATCGATCCTGTTGACGATATCGAAACGATCAACCTCGAACTTGTTATGTCTGACATGGAAGCCGTTCAAAACCGTATGAACAAAGTAAAAGTGCAAGCGCGCGGCGGCGCAGACAAGAAAGCGCAAGAAGAATACGCTTTTCTCGAACGTCTTTACGCGCATTTGGAAAGCGAAAAACCTGCGCGGACTTTCGATTTTGTCGACGGTGAAGACGAATTTATGAAAAATTGTTTCCTGCTCACCATCAAACCTGTCATTTATGCGGCAAATATTAAAGAAGACGATATGGGCAAAGACGAAGACAGCCTGCCCTACGTTGTAAAAGTGAAAGAATGGGCGCATAAAGAAGGCTCTGAAGTTTTAGTCATCTGTGCAAAAACCGAAGAAGAATTGTCCCAAATGGATCCCGAAGATAAAGCCGTATTTATGGAAGAATTCGGATTGGGAGAAAGCGGCTTGGACAGATTGATCAAAAAATCGTATGCGTTGCTTGGATTGATCTCCTATCTTACCGCAGGCGAAAAAGAGACGCGCGCGTGGACGATCGTGAAAGGCACGAAAGCTCCTCAAGCCGCAGGAAAAATTCACACCGACTTTGAAAAAGGTTTTATCCGCGCCGACGTCGTAAATTGGGAGATCCTTGTCAGTCTGGGTTCGATCGCCGCAGCAAAAGCAGAAGGCAAAGTCCGCTCGGAGGGGAAAGAATATATTATGCAAGACGGCGACGTTGTAGAATATTACTTTAACGTTTCTAAAAGCAACAAATAAAAAAATCTAAAAAATTGCCGCGAAGATCGACCTCGCGGTTTTCTTTTTCGGTTTTTATCGCCTCGCACCACGGCGATCTTATGAAAACTTTTATAAAACACCCCTTTCTTTTAAATACGTTTCCAAAATTTCGACTGCGGAAGCCACCATATCGGCGCAAGAACGTTTTTTATAATACGTTTCCGCTCTTGTTTCCGTTGCGCCGCCTGTCGCCACGGGCATCTTCATCCTTTCCAATAATTCACCGCAGATCAAACTTTTATTTTCCTCTTGAAATTTCCCACATAAAGTTTGTACGATCGCATAGGTTTGCTTTTTATTCTCCGCCGTGTTTTCCGCATCGGAAAACACCATCCCGATAACGGCAGCCATTCCGCTCACCGCGCCGCACGTAAGGCGCAAACGCCCCAAACCGCCTCCAAACGGAAGCATGATCTTGCATATTACAGCCTCATCCAATCCCATCACGTCGGAAAACGCCAACGCAACCGCTTGCGAACAAGCATAACCTTGTAAGAAATATTCTTTTGCCCTTTCTGCTCTTGACATTTTTTTTATCTCCTGTTATAATATTGTTATATTATGGAAAAAATATTTTACGCAGACAAAACGACGTTTCCGACCTCCGAGGTCGCAATCAAGCGCATTTTATCCGATTTCTTTGATATTCAAAATGCTACGATCTTGCGCAACGAACACGGAAAACCTTATTTGAAAAACGGAGAAGATATTCCGCTTTATTTTTCCGTGACTCATACCAAACAACGTTTATTTATCGCCTTTTGCGATGAAAACGTAGGAATTGACGCCGAGCCCTTCCAAAGAGAAGTTCCGCATTATCCGACTATTGTAAGGCGGTTTATTTTGGAGGAGCAACAAGAAATTCGGGATATTCACGATTTTCTGTTGCATTGGGCAGTAAAAGAAAGTGTTGTTAAATGGCTGGGAAGTTCCATTGCGCACGATTTAAAAGAAATCGCTTACGTAAACGGACAAGTCCATTATGGAGTTTTTGATCTCCACGTATACATTACCATACAAGAATTTGAAGGAAGTCTTGTGTGTATTTGCAGTGAAAAAGATTTTAATAACGCCGAATGGATCGCCGTGCGTTGACACTTGGCTCAATATATTTTTATTATACCATACATTTAAACAAAAAACAAGAAAATAAAACCGTAAAAGGAGAATGTGAATTATGATCGGTGCAGTGATTGCAATGCAAAGCGAAGCAGACATCTTATTAAACGAAATGAACGTCCACCGCTCTTTGGTGGTAAGCGGAAAAAAGATTTTTGTTGGAACCGCCTACGGAAAAGACGTCGCCGTATGCCTTTGCGGCGTGGGTAAAGTGAACGCCGCGCTCGGCACGCAAATTTTAGTAAGCAAATTCGACGCAGAGAAATTGTTGAATTTCGGCGTTGCAGGCGGTTTGAACAACGATACGAAATTGTGTGAAGTGTATCAGATTTTTGCCGCTGTGCAATTCGATTTCGATTTGGTACAATTAAACGGAACGAAAATCGGCACGTTAAATGAATATACGGAAAATTATTTGCTTTTAAATCAATTAGACTTGCCGTTTAACAAAAAAAAGTTGGGAACCGCCGATCGTTTTAACGATTCTGCGGCCGATTATCAATTATTGACAAAGGAATTAAACGCCGACATTCGCGATATGGAAGGCGCAGCCGTTGTTCAGGCGGCATACGCGGCTGAACTGCCCGTATATTCGATCAAAGCGATTTCCGACGTAGCCGGCAGCGGCAGCACAACCGAGCAATTTTTGGTCAATAAAGACAAAGCGTTGCAAAATTTAAAAAATGCCTTGCCTATGATTTTTGACAAACTTTGATTTTTTTATTGTTGAGGTGCACATATGATTGATTTAGGCGATTGGAATGAGAAACTTGCGCCGTTATTTGAAGATGAGCGGTATTTAAAAATTCGCAAATTTTTGATCGATGAATACCGCCATTATATCGTTTACCCCGATATGTACGATTTATACAACTGTTTTCGCTATACGCAATTTGAAAATTTGCGCGTGGTGCTGCTCGGGCAAGACCCCTACCACAATCAAGGGCAAGCCCACGGGCTTTGTTTCTCTGTGCAGGACGGCATTCCGAACCCGCCTTCCTTGGACAATATTTTTAAAGAATTAAAAGCAGATATCGGGTGCGAACTTCCTAAAAGCGGCAATTTGACCAAGTGGGCAAAAGAAGGCGTGCTGCTGATGAACACCTCTCTTTCCGTTCGGGAACACCAAGCCAATTCCCACTCCAAATGCGGTTGGGCATGGTTTACAGACAGCGTTATCAAATTGATTTCCGACCAAAAAGAACACGTTGTATTTATTCTTTGGGGTGGTAATGCCAGAAGCAAAAAGCCGTTGATCGATACGTCAAAGCACCTTATTTTAGAATGCGCGCACCCCTCCCCTTTGTCTGCATACAACGGATTTTTTGGGTGTAAACATTTTTCAAAAACAAACGCCTATTTGACGGCAAACGGTCTGCCTCCCATTGATTGGGATTTGACAAAATAAACATTGCAACAGAAAAGACATACGGTTTGATTTCTCACCGTATGTCTTTTTTATGCGTCGTTGTTATAACGACTTTTCCTTGCAAACTTTTGAAATTAAAGCAATTTCGCCAAAATTTTCTTTAACGCATACTTACAATGTTCGTATGTTAAACCGCCTTGAAAATACGCCGTATACGGTTCTTTTACAGGTGCGTCCGCCGACAATTCAATCGACGCACCTTCTACAAAACAGCCTGCCGCCATAATCACCTTGCTGTCATATCCGGGCATATCCCACGGCTCTAACGTAACAAAGCTGTCGATCGGCGACGCCTCCTGCACCGATTGAATAAACGCGCATAATTGCTCCGCCGTATCGAAACGGATCGCACGCGTAATATCCGCCGGCGTCGTTTCCAACTTCGGGAAGTTTTCATACCCCAAATTTTCCATACACTTTCCGATCAGCAAACTACCCTTCACCGCTTGATTTACCGTGTGCGGCGCCATAAAAAGCCCCTGATAAAACAATCGCCAACCGTATGCATACGACCCAACTTCATTACCGATCGAGGGCGCTGTTAATCTTCTTCCGATCAAATCGATATACCGCTCTTTCCCAACGATATAACCGCCCGTAGGCGCAAGTCCGCCACCGGGATTTTTGATCAACGACCCTACGGCTACGTCCGCCCCAACGTCGCACGGTTCTTGTTTTTCAACAAATTCGCCGTAGCAATTGTCCACAAAAATACAACCCTCAAATCCCAAATCACGCACAAAACCGCAAATATCGCCGATTTCCTCAACTGTAAACGCATCGCGCAGTTCATACCCGCGAGAACGTTGAATATAAATCATTTTCAATCGATCGCCAAGCCGCATTACGTCTTTTTTTATCGCGTCTTTGTCAAATTTTCCGGCTTGCGTAAGATTTGTACAATCGAAGGATATCCCAAAATCCTTTAAAGAGCCGTTTCCCTCTCCGTAAATAACTCCGCGTATCGTATCATACGGCATCCCCGAAACAGATAACACTGCGTCTCCCGTACGAAGTACGCCAAACAAAGCAACCGTCAATGCGTGCGTACCACTTAAAAGCGCCGCCGAAACAATGCCCGATCCTGCACCGAGAGATTCGGCAAAAACGTCGCCCAATACAAACCGTCCCTCATCTCCGTAACCGTATCCCGTCGTCGGATTAAAATGGCGGAGCGCAATCGAATGTTTGTTAAAGGCACGCAATACTTTTTCTTGGTTGTATTCGCTGATTTCATCCGCTAATGCAAATTGTTTTATTAATTGTTCTTCGCTTTGTTTAATAAGATTTTCTACCGTCATACTTTTCTCCTTTACTATGTCACGCATAGGTATTATGTTTGACATAGTACACGCTTATAAATACGCCGCAACGTTCTCTGCAGTTGCGTTTTCCGGCAAAAAACGTACGTGATTTTCCATTCGTTTGAAAAACGTAAGCTGCCGTTTTGCGTAATTCCGCGTATTTTTTTTGATCAATTCTTTTATTTCTTCTTCATTTGCCCCCATACGCAAGCCTTCCGCCACTTCTTTATAGCCAATGCCTTGCATACATTGCATTTGTTCCGTTACGCCGCTTTGCAACAAATTTTGCACTTCTTGCAATAAGCCTTGCGAAAACATTGCGTCCACTCGCTGTTCGATACGCGCGTACAGCGTTTCTCTCGGATAATCGATCGATACCGCCGTAAAATCAAAACGTGGAATCGGCTTGTCTTGCTGTTCCGATTTCGCCTTGCCTGTAACATCGAAAATTTCAATCGCTCGGATCACTCGTTTTAAATCGTTATAATGGAGTTTTTCTGCGCTTGCAGGGTCTTTTTCCCGTAAAATCGCATGTACATACTCTTTTCCGTATTCCTCCGCAAGGCGTTCATATTTTAACCGCACCTTTTCGTCCGCGCCCGCGTTTCCAAACTGACTTTTATACAGCAACGCGTTGATATAAAATCCCGTGCCGCCGCAAATGATGGGCGTTTTTCCCTCGGCAAGCAATTTTTCTACGATGGGCAACGCCATATCCTCGTAGTCACTGACGGAAAAACTTTGCAACGGGGAAACGACGTCGATCATATGATGCACAACACCGCACCGTTCTTCCATCGCAGGCTTTGCCGTGCCGATATCCAATCCTTTATAAACCAACATCGAATCAGCCGAAATCACTTCGCCGTTAAACGCTTTTGCGCAAGCAACCGACAATGCCGTTTTCCCCGACGCTGTAGCGCCGCAAATCACCAATACTTTCGGCATTACACGATCCTCTTAAACATTTTTTCAAGTTGCGTACGCGACATTTTCACTACAACCGGTCTGCCGTGCGGGCATTTCAACCCCATATCCCCATCCATCAATTGGAACAGAGAATCGATTTCCTCACGCGTAAGATCCATGCCGCCCTTTACCGCAGCTTTACAAGCCGCCGACGCAATTTTGTCTTTGAGAATATCCACCAACTTGATCGAACGATAACCGCTGATATCCCCTAAAATATCATTAAAAAACACGCCAAGATCTATATATTGCAAATCTAACGGAATTGCGGAAACTTTAAATTTGTTGTTCCCCGCATCTTCGATATCGAAACCCATTTCGCGGATATCGTCCACACGTTCGCAAATAAATGCGTGTTCAAACGCATTCAATTCCAATACGTAAGGAAACAGCATAGGTTGTTGCGCAATTGCACGGTTTTGCATTTTTTCTTTTAACCGATTGAAAATCAAACGCTCGTGCGCGGCGTGTTGGTCGATGATATATACGTCGTCTTGCCGTTCGTACAGCAAATAGGTATTGAACAGTTTTCCCGCATAAACACAGGTGGAAACGTCGATTTTGTTTTGCTTCGCCTTTGCGTCCAACTCTTCCAAAAAACGTTTATTTTCGGCAAAATAATCGATTTCTTCCTCTTTTTTTACGTCGGATTTCGACTCTGCAAGCGGTGGCATCGGCATTTGATCGATCATCTCGGCGTTTGTCGTTTGCGCCGTCGAATCGTTTACTTCCAATACGTTTCGTTGGAAAAACAGATCGGGGAACTTTTTATGCAAACGTTCCGGCCCGTCGTCGGGCTTTATCCGTATCTTTTTCTTCTTATTGCCCGTACACAATTTTCCCGTAAACGGCGCGATTTGATCTGCCGGTATAAATCCCTTCCTTTCCTCTTTCTCTACATCGGAAAACGGCAGTTCCGTCCCTTGTTTTTTGGCAACGAACGCAGGAGAACTCATTTCCAATTCTTTTTGAGCCTCCTCATACGTCAGCGTTGCAATACCAAACGTATTTTTGGTGGATACTTGCTCGGCTTTCTTTTCCGTACGATCGCTTTGTTTTTTATCTTCGTTTTCAACCTCTACCGACGGGCGCAAAGCCGTATATTCAGGCGTTGATACAGATGAAAACGTTTCTTGTTTTCCGCCGTCTTGCACGATATATTCCAACGCTTTTGTCTGACCGTCTAAAACGGCTGCAATCACGGAATAAATACACCCGTAAATAATTTGATTATCCGCAAAACGAACATCTGCTTTGTTGGGGTGAACGTTTACGTCTACAATTTCGGGCGGAACGTCGATATGCAATACGTAAAAAGGATATTGCCGCTTCATCAAATAACTGCTGTACGCATTGGTGATCGCCGCCGCAACCGTCGTATTGACGATATAACGCCCGTTTAAAAACACGCTTTGATAGCTTTTATTGGCTTTTGAATAATTTTGATTGCCGATATAACCGCGGATACGAATACCGTGTTTTTCCGCATCGAGCAAAAAACAATTGGGCAACACCGCCGCCCCGTAAACACTGATCAAAGCTTCTTCATCACCGCCGCCAAACGATTGCAACACTTTTTTGCCGTTGACGTAATAAGTGAAAGAAATATCCGAACGATTTAAGATAAAACGGGAAACAAAATTGGTGATATCCGTTTCTTCGCCCTTATCCGTCTTTAAAAACTTCAAACGAACGGGCGCGTTAAAAAACAGCATCTCCACGGAAACGTCCGTGCCGTTTGCGCCTGCCGTTTCCAAAATTTCTCCCAATTCGCCCCCATCCGAACAAAGGCTGTAACATTTACCGCCAACCGTTTTCGAGGTGATCGTCATTTTAGAAACCGCCGCGATCGACGCCACTGCCTCCCCTCTGAAACCGAGCGTCATGATCGTATCGAGGTCTTCCGCCTTTTCGATCTTGCTGGTCGCGTGCGGTAAAAAAGCCGATTGCAAATCGTCGCGCTCGATCCCCGAACCGTTATCCACAACGCGGATCAACTGCTTTCCGCCTTTTTCTATAAAAATTTCGATTTCCGTCGCGCCAGCGTCAATGGCATTCTCCACAAGTTCTTTTACGACGGAATACGGCCGATCGACCACTTCCCCCGCTGCGATGCGATTGTAAACTTTTGCAGGCAATATATTGATTTTTGCCATATTATTTCTCCACGTTTAATTTTTCTTTTAAATCCCCCAACAGCAACAACGCTTGCATAGGCGACAGCGTATTGATGTCCGTATCCGCAAGAATTTGCTCCACTTCCGTCCATTCCCGCGGCTGTTCTTCCACCTCCGCATCGCCTTCGATCTGTATTTTTCCTCTTGCGATGTCATTTTTTTCCAAAGACTTCAAAATCCCTTTCGCACGCGTCGTCACTTCTTTGGGAACACCCGCCAATGCGGCAACTTCGATACCGAAACTCCTGTTTGCGCCCCCTCG
>JAFTPQ010000038.1 GCA_017463205.1 Clostridia bacterium | reverse complement strand
TTCTTCGCGACGTTTTTTATCTTCGTCGTCTTCCAAATACTCTGCAAGCTCCGCAATCCCCTCGCCTGTGATCGAACTGACGGGGAAAATTTTTTTACACCCCGCCAACTGCAGCCATCTCCGCACCCGTTCCACGTTTGCGTCCGGCTTATCGATCCCCGTGATGATCCCGATCGCCTCACGGTTGACCATACTCGTCAAACAAGGCGAAAAAATAGAATACGGTTCGTTGGCGGAAAGCACCAACCCCACAATATCCGCTTCATAGGCGTACAATGCCAACGCTCCGCTGGTTTCGCGCCGCTCGGTATATTCCCCCGGCGTATCGATCACCGTGTCTAAATAATTGACGTACTGCGTTTTATAATATTTGATCTCTTCGCCCCGCAAAGCCTGCGTCAAGGTCGTTTTCCCCGCTGCAACTCTGCCGAATAACATAATTTTTTTCATAACCTGCAACCAACCCGTTTATTAGGTTTTCGTCACTTCGCAACAAATATAATCCAATTTCTTCACGAAATATTCGCGAATGGCGGTAAACGCCGCTTCTACGGACGAAACCGAACCCGTAATGATCAACGTTCCCGTAAATCTGTCTACAAAACCGATTTCCGCACCCGACGATTTCATAGCGATATCCGCCGCGATCACCGCGCTTTCGTACGGGATCACCGTCAATACGCCGATTGCGCTTCTCGTATAATCCGCCTGCGGATCTAACCCCAACTTGGTGTATAAAACTTCGCCGGGATTCGCAATGATATGACAAAGGGTAATTTGCTTACCGGGAACAAATTCTTGTATGATCCTCGGCGGCATTTTTTCATGTATATCCATATTCTTCTCCTATTTTTTTCTCTTATTCTTCGGGCTGATAATACAGATCCGTCCCAATAAATCCTACTTGCGCAAAATCTTCGGGTTTTTTACGAATGATATAATCGATATAACTTTCGATCATACGCGCCGTCAAAACGTACCCTGTCGGCGTCATATGTCCCAAGAAAAACTTCTCTCTAAACGCCTCGTCGTATACGGGCGCGTAGGTGTACAGATCGATCAAATACGTACGGTCGAAAAAGCTCGTCAATTCTTCCAACAAATCACGATGTGCTTTGGCTTTTTCGTCATGCGCTTCTTCGCCGTAACGGGGAATACTCGCCAAGAAAAACTTTGCGCGCGGCTGCATCGTTTTGATCCGCTGAATGATCTGCGCGTAATATCCCGTAAACGTTTCCGCATTTTTCTTATAATCTTCTTTATTGATATCCGCCGTAGAGCCAAGCTCCATCTGTCTGCCGTACAAATCGTTTACGCCCAGAGCAATGATATATGCTTCACATAATTTATCGTCGCCCCAAAAACCTTTTTGATCGGCAAACGTTTCCATATATTCTTTCGCCGTCATACCGCCTCTGGAGAAATTGTACACTTTACAACCCGCACTTCTGGCAATATGTTGTCCCCACGAATATTCGTAAAAATCGTGATAACCTTTCGTTCCGTCCTCTCTCGTCGATTCAAATTCCCCCGATGAAAGGCTGTCGCCAATGCAAGCGATCCTGCGGAAAATAGAACAAAATCCGCCGTCCGTTACGATCCGATCCAAAGGTTTTTCGTTTTCTTGTACAGATATATATTCGTAAATATTCACGCCTTTATCCTCCGATTTGACATTTCAATCCGCTTTCTTCCGCCACGCTCAGCAAATATTCCATTCTTTCTTTCGTCGGCGGTTCGATGCCCTTTAAGGCATAATTTCTGTTTAATCCGTCGTATTTATCTTGCCCCAAACGATGGTAGGGCAACAAATGATGCTCTTTCACGCCCGGCAAACTTGCCGCAAATTTCGCAATCGCTTTTATCTCTTCCGCCGTATCGTTAAATCCCGGCACGACGGGAGTGCGAATCACCAATTCCACGCCGCTGTTTGCTAATTTTTTCGCATTTTCCAAAATCAAACCGTTGGGCGCGGCAGTGTATTCTTTATGCTTTTCCGAATCCATATGCTTAATATCCATCAAATACAGATCGAGATAGGGCAATATTTTTTCAATGTTTTCATACGGCGCGTTTCCCGTCGATTCCACCGCCGTATGCAAACCGTTTTCTTTACAAGCGCGCAACAAATCCCGCGCGAAATCGGGCTGACCGAGAATTTCCCCACCCGATAACGTAATGCCGCCGCCACTGCGACGATAATAAGCCGTATCGGCAAGCAGTTCGGGCAACAATTCCGCCACCGTCACGTCCTGCCCCACCGTTTTCACCGTTCCTTTTTCCGTCATCTGCTGGATATCGTACGATTGCGATTCGGGATTACAACACCAAGCGCAACGCATAAAACAGCCTTTAAAGAACACGATAGTGCGGATACCCGGTCCGTCGTGTATCGAAAAGCGCTGGATATTAAATATTCTGCCCTTTGTGTTGTAATAACTCATTGTCTTGTCCCTTTTAATGTTATTAAAAATTAAAAACCTTGCTCGGTACGGTTGATGATATCGTCTTGCAACGAACGGGAAAGCGTTGTAAACAATGCGCTGTAACCTGCCACGCGCACCACCAAAGTCTTATATTTTTCGGGGTTCTTCTGCGCATCCAACAATGTTTCGCGTGTCACAACGTTGAATTGCATATGCATACCCTTCTGATCGAAATATGAGCGAATGAGCGCCACAAATTTCGTCAATCCCGACATCCCTGCAAGCGCGGAAGGATGAAATTTTTGGTTCAACAACGTACCGTTCGACGCAATACCCTGTTCCAACTTCGCCACGGAATTTGCCGTTGCCGTAGGGCCTTTTTTATCTCTGCCCGACGCAGGGCCAATACCGTCCGCAATCGGGGTAAACGCCAATCTGCCGTCAGGCGTAGCGCCCGTTTGCGCCCCCAAAGGCACGTTTGCCGACACGGGATATAACCCGGCTTGGAAAATGCCCCCACGAGGATTTTTATATTTTTCCACTTCTTTCGTATACGTGTTTGCAACGTCGCGCGCAAACATATCCGCTTCGTAAATATCGTTGCCGTATTTCGGGCAAGTTTCGTCGATCAAACGCTTGATTTCGCGATATCTTGCGCGAAGCGTCGGCTCTAATGCGTTCGCCGTCGTCACCTCGTCGTAGATCATACGGATCGCCGTTTCGTTGATCTCCACGCCCTCTTTCGCCAATTCGCAAGCGATCTCGCTCGTGACCCGTTCCGCGGCTTTGCCTTGCAAACCATAGCCAAAGTTTGCATTGATAGCGTCGCGAAGTTCCGTCATCGTCACGGTTTTGTCTTCAAACACCAATTTTCTGATCGCCAACAACCCGTCGGTATTGTTTGCGATACCAAAACCTTGCGGCCCTGTAAAATTATAAATTGCGCCGCCTTCCTGCAACGACTTGCCTCTGCCGATGCAATCTTCCACCATACACGATTGGAAAGGCAACGGACAACGGGTGGCGTGCGCCACGTCGATTGCATTGTTTGCGTTTACCAACAATTTGATAAAATAGCTCTGTTGTGTTTTATACGCCTCGTAAAATTCTTCAAACGTCCGCATTTGCGTAACGTCGCCCGTATCGGGGCCGATCTTTACGCCCTTGTCTACGCCGTTGGAAAATACCAATTCCATCGGACGGCACATATTAAAGAACGCCGCGTCGTGCCAACCGTCCGTCTTACCGCCCTTTTGCGGTTCTACGCAACCGATGATACAATAATCTCTTGCGTCTTCCAACGTCAATCCGCGCGCCATGATCGACGGGATCATCACTTCGTCGTTATAATACGCAGGCAAACCCGTACCCAACCGCGTCAACGCCGCCGCCTTGATCATCAACGAATCGGGCGTACCGTTCCATACGCGAATGGAAATAGAAGGTTGCGGCAGAGGAACGTGCATCGACGCTTCCAAACACATATACGACAAATCGTTTGTCGCGTCTAACCCATGTATGTCTTGACCGCCCACGATCAAGTTTTGGAACATACCGTATCCCGCAAAACCGTCCGCCGAACCTGCGTCGCGCACTTTGTTGATATCGTTCAATTTCACCCAGATACAATCGATTAGTTCTTGCGCCTGTTCTTGGGTGATCTTCCCTGCGTCCAAATCCTTTTTGTAATAAGGATACATATATTGATCGAATCTGCCGGGGGAAATGGAGTGTCCGCTCGATTCTACTTGCAATAACAATTGAATAAACCAAAAACTTTGACAGGCTTCATGGAAATCCGCCGCGGGGAATTCGGGAACGTGCATACAATTAGAGGCAATTTTTTCAAGTTCCGCCTTGCGAACGGGGCATTTTTCCTTCAACGCCATTTCCTTCGCCAATTTTGCGTATCTGCGCGCGTAGTCTACCACCGCTTCGCAACTTTCGATCACTGCCGTCAAAAAGTTGGTACGCTGTACGTATTCGGGATCGGAAACGTACAATTTATCCAACGCCTCTTGTGCTTCCGCAATGATCCCGCGATACCCTTTTTTCAAAATCTTATCATAACTGACGTTTACGTGCCCAATACCGTTATAAAAATAATTTCCGGGCGTATAAATACCGTGCGTCACAAACGCTTCGTACGCTTCGGGCGCCATATTTTCTTTGGCAAGGTCGCTGCACGTCTTCCCCTTCCAATACGGATATGCGCCGCGCAATTCTTCTTTCGTCTTTTCACTGATATAGAAAGGATCGGCTGCACGCGTCGCCACCGTTTCAAATTCCGCTTCCAACCATTCGTACGAATATTCGGGGAATACCTGACAACCGCGGGGCGCAACCGTCGCGCTCCCCACCACCAACTCGTTATTGCGAATCACAATGGGAATATTTCGCAAAATATGCGCAAACGCCGCGCTGCGCCGTTTGATGATGGGCAACGCTTCCGTCGTTTTATAACTTTCCGTCACGAGCAAACCGCGCGCCGATTCGATTTCGGGCATTTTCGCGTACAGCTCGTCGATCAATTTTTGTATTCTCGCGCTCTTTTCTATTACAAATTGAATGTTTTCCATAACTTCTCTGTCCCTCTCGCGGCAAAATCCGCCGTCTACAACGCCTAAACCTTTCAAGTGTGCAAACCGTTCGTTTGCTTATCTCCGCTTACAACTGCGCCCAAAGATCTTCGTGCGGAGCGGCAATCACCGCTTGCGACGAAAGTTGTCCGCTGGAAATCGCATAATTTGCCGCCGCCTCGCAACTTGCCGTCACGTCACCCACTTCGCCCGTGATCATAATAACGCCTTTGCCGCCCATACCGCGCGATACGCGAAGATCGAATATCTCCACGCGCGCCGTCTTTACGGCAATATCCGCCGCCTTGATCGTCGTCGCCGCCGAATATGTTTCGATCAACCCAAGCGAACCTTTTCGCTCGCACGTTTGCGTGCCGAACAATGCCTTGATCACTTGTTCGTCAATCCGTCCCATGGTCGACGTATCAATAATATACCCGTCGAATTTCGATTGCACGTGTTGCACCGCCGCCGTTACGTTGGAAATCGAACCGGTTAAAATAATTTCATATTTCCCCGGGCAAGCAGGATGCGCCGAAACCACGTTGACGCCTGCGCTCTTTAACGCCGCGTCCGTCGCCTCCACGCCTTTGGGAATACTTTTCAATTCAATTACGCCTATCGCCTTATACATTGTTATTTACCTTATCTATCCTGATTTTTACTCCGTCTTCTATCGTCACTCTACCGGCGATGGAAGCATATTGCGGCAAAGACAAGCCCTCTGCGCTTTCCGCTATTTTCTGTCCACGTTGCACTTCTTCGCCGTCCGCCACGATCGTAACGCTGGGGGCGCCGATGTGCTGCCGCAGATAAATTTCCACACTGTCAAAATCCGTTTGTTCTCCGACGAATTTCGCCACTTTGTCAAACTTCGCCACGCCGATGACGTTTGCCCAACGCTCGGACGGCACCATACGCCATTCCCGCTCGGGCGCAACTTCCACGTCCGCTTTCGCTACGTAGCGCATCTTATTTTTCGCCAATAAACCTTTATATTGACTGATCACCGCTCGCGGCGATATTCCTTGGCAACACGCCAACGTTTCGCAAATACCGCAACCACAACACAGCGTCGCCGAAATCACCATTTCCGGCATCACCGTCACCGCGCCTTTCGCCGTCCGCACCATTTTATGCGGTTCTAACGGATACCCCAACAACGCTCTCGGACACATATCGGTACAACGAGTGCATTGACAACAAGCCGTTTCCGCCCTCGCAAACGATTTATCCCCATCGAGGAACATCGATTCTACCGCGGGTATGTTTTTCGGCAACACCAACAACGCCTTCGTCGTTTTCATCACCACTGCCCGTTCGGGATCTATCACTTTACCCATCGAAGGACCGCCATCTACCACCACGTATCCTTCGGGGATCGTTATCGAATTTTTTTCAAACAGGGCTGCAACGGGCGTCCCGATCGGTACGCGCGTCACGATCGCCTCGGGGATATCTCCTGCGATCGTCACCCATTTCATCGTCACTTTCGTCGAAAATTTCACCGCCGCCGCAATATTGTACAGCGTTTCGACGTTGTACACGATCACCCCCGCCGTGATCGGTAAATTTCCGGGCCTTACCACCCGTCCCGTCGCCTCGTAGATCAAACTGATCTCATCCCCCATGGGATAGACGTCGGGCAACACTTTTAACACAATTTTATCGGCAAGACGAGTCCCGTCCGCCAATTTCAATCGCTTCGCCGTATGATCTTTCACGCACAACAGCGCGCGCGAAATATTTGCGGCGTCCAACACAGCTTTGATCCCCGCAATCACCATCGGCATTTCTTTTTGTAAAAGAATCAAATCGGTATACAGCAACGGTTCGCATTCCGCGCCGTTCACCAACAGCGTATCCGCACCGTCCGCCAGCTTTCCGTACGCGGGAAATCCCGCGCCGCCTGCCCCGACGATCCCCGATTCTTTCATCAGTTCTTTCAGTTCCATAACTCTCTCTGCTTTTTCTCTTTCTCGACGGTTGTCAGTCTACGATCCCGACGATCACAGCGTCGCAAGGCGCGTTTACGTTGTGTAACGCCAATCTTGCCGAACTTCCCGTCGTGATCAACACCGTTTCGCCGATCCCTGCGCCAACACTGTCTACGGCGATCAGGTATTCCCCCGTCAATTCGCCGTTTTTCATAATTTCCACTTCCATAAATTTAGAACCGATCAACGATTCTTGTTTTCTCGTGGAAACGATGTTCCCTCTGATGATTCCTCTTAACATTTGCTCACTCCTTCACGACCTTTACTTTTGCGCCGTTGCCGATGCCCACCGCATTTGCGTCGTCGGTGTCAATGTGCATTTCCAATCTGAAATCAGGATGCACGCGCACCTGCACGTCATACCAACGCGTACGGCGTTTGCCGTTTACGTCCACCGTCACCGTATCGCCGTCTTTCACGCCGAAAGCCGCGCCGTCCGCAGGCGACATATGAATGTGTCTATTGGCAACGATACAACCTTCTTTTAATTGTACGATTCCTTTCGGCCCTACGATGGTCACGGGCGCAGAACCTGCGATATTCCCCGATTCCCGAACAGGCGGTTTCACCTTTAACACGTACGAATCCGTCGCGGAAATTTCCACTTGCGATTTGCTTCTCAACGGCCCTAATACGCGTACGTTTTCGATCGGCCGCATCGCAGGTCCGATCAACGTCAGCGTTTCCTTACAAGCATACTGTCCCGGTTGCGACAGATCTTTCATCGGCGTCAGCTCGTATCCCTCGCCGAACAACGTTTCAAGATCGGCTTTATTCAAATGGATATGTCTGTTGGATACGCCGACAGGCACTTCGCCGTTGCTGTTTGCCGATACAACGCTTTCCGTTCCATCCATATCTGCCAACACTTTTTTAACCAATTCCGCAATTTGCGCGCTTGAAAATTCCATATTCTTTCCTTTCTTGTTTGTTTTTTGTTAAAAATCGGTACGCTGAAAGACGCGCGCACGCGCGCATAAACGCCGATTTTGTTGTTTGGGAAAAATTCCCGATCGAAAAACTTCCTGTTTTGGAAATTCCCGTTTAACGATCTTCCCTGTTTTGAAAAACTTCCGCGCCGTCCGCCCGTTTTGACGGGCGGCGCGATATTCCTCTTGTGTGAAGTTTTATCTTCGATAAACTTTAGATAAACTTAACTTATTTAATGGAGGGAAGAAGTTTTTCAACGTCTGCGTGGGGACGAGGAATTACGTGCGTAGCGATCACTTCGCCAAGTGCCGTAGCTGCTGCCGTACCTGCTTCTACCGCTGCTTTCACTGCCCCTACGTCGCCGCGTACCATAACGCTTACCAAGCCGCTACCGATCTTTTCGCTGCCGATAAGAACTACGTTTGCCGCCTTAACCATAGCATCTGCTGCTTCGATCGCTGCTACCAAACCTCTGGTTTCTACCATACCTAATGCTTCCATTGTTTAAATCCTCCTAAGATTTTTATTATTTTTCTTTTTTGTTTTTTCAGGCGTTTCCGCCTTATTTTTGTACTAACCCGTCGTTA
>JAFTPQ010000037.1 GCA_017463205.1 Clostridia bacterium | reverse complement strand
TTCCCGCTTCGCTTGTTCGAATTTGAACTTTCCGTAATTCATAATCTTGCATACGGGGGGAACGGCATTGGGTGAAATTTTCACCAAATCCAAATCGGCTTCCTCTGCCATACGCAATGCGGCAGACGCGCTCATGATCCCAAGTTGTTCGCCCTCGGCGGAAATGACTCTCACTTCTCTGTCACGAATATCTTCGTTGACCTGATGTTGATCTTTAATGATAGTGTACCTCACGACAAATTTTAAAGGGTCGCTTACACATAAGCCACCCTTTTTCTACATAATAATCCTCGCGTTTGCGATAAGAAAAATTATTGAGCCGTACCAATCGATATTGCACGGCGAGAAGGGTCTGCTTCTGCTTAGCTTTATAATATTATCACAAAGCGATCCCCTCTGTCAAGCAAATTTTAACAATTTTTTTAAAATTTTTTATTCTTTTTCCAATTGATTTTTTAAATAATCGGCAACCGCCGCCAAATACTGCGCGATCGGCTTTTGCAATTCTTTCGGCGCGCGCAAAGGGCCGTAAGAAGTTTCCGACGTGATATCCCCTTGATATTTCGCCTTCTTCAACACCTCGATCACTTTTACGAAATCAACTTTTGCGTAAAAGGAACTTGATGGTTGTCGTGAACGAGATCTACGTCGTGGACGTGCAACGCAAGCACTCGATCGCCGAGCGTTTCGATCATTTGCGCAGCAGACGTACTCAAACCCGCCATTTCCGCATGCCCGATATCCACGCAAGCCACAAACACGTCGGCGGGCAACAGCTCAAGATGCGCTTTAAAATCGTCGTGGTGAGAACAAGCCGCCAACCCGTCGGCATATGCGCGAAACTCTTTCGACTTTTCTTCCCAATGCTCGTCAAACAACATCCAATCCAAAACGCCGTTTGTAAACATACTCGCGTCATAAGCCGTAAAACCTGCTTCTTTCAACATTTTTATAATGTCGCGCGCGTTACCGTATTGCCGAAAGCTCGCTATATCCACGGAAATATATCTTATGCCTCTATCGTCCTTTCCGCTTTAAAACGCCGTTTTATCCTCGATGTCTTTGCAAACGGTTGCGATAAATTCGTCCGCGGGTACAACCGATTGTTCCCCGTCGCGACGGCGCACGGCAACCTGCCCCGCTTCCATTTCTTTATCGCCCAAAACAAGCATATACGGCACTTTTTCAAGTTGCGCCTCACGGATCTTATACCCGATCTTTTCGCTTCTGTCATCCACTTCCACGCGAACGCCTACCGCTTTCATCTTCGCGCAAAGTTCGTTTGCGTATTCGATCTGTCTGTCGGTAATAGGCAAAATTTTAACTTGTACGGGCGAAAGCCATACGGGGAATTTCCCTGCGAAATGTTCGATCAAAATACCGATGAAACGTTCGATCGAGCCAAACGCTACGCGGTGTACCATGATCGGACGGTGCTTTTCGCCGTCTTCGCCCACGTATTCCATTTCAAAACGTTGAGGAAGTTGGAAATCGAGTTGGATCGTACCGCATTGCCACGTTCTGCCGATCGAATCTTCGAGATGGAAGTCGATCTTCGGTCCGTAAAATGCGCCGTCTCCTTCGTTTACCACGTATTCCAAGCCCAGATCGTTGAGCGCGCTGCGCAACGATTCGGTTGCGATATCCCAATCTTCGTCGCTACCCATACTGTTTTCGGGACGAGTGGACAGTTCCACGTGATATTTAAACCCGAACAAGGTGTACACTTCGTTGATCAAACGCACAACGCCCTTAATTTCGTCTTTGATCTGTTCGCGCGTCATAAAGATATGCGCGTCGTCTTGCGTGAAGCAACGCACGCGGAACAAGCCGTGTAATTGCCCCGATTTTTCGTGACGGTGTACCAACCCCAATTCACCCATACGAATCGGCAGATCTTTATAGCTGTGCGGTTCGTTTTTATATACGAGGATCCCGCCGGGGCAGTTCATGGGTTTGATCGCAAAATCTTCTTCGTCCACTTTGGTCGTGTACATATTATCGCGATAATGGAACCAATGCCCGGACGTTTCCCAAAGAGTGCGGTTGAGCATAATCGGCGTTTGCACTTCTACATAGCCCTCTCTCGTATGGATCTGTCTCCAATATTCGATCAACGCATTTTTCAAGACCATACCGTTGGGAAGGAAGAAGGGCAAACCTTTTCCCTCGTTCATGATCGCAAACAATTTCAATTCTTTTCCGAGTTTTGTATGATCGCGTTTTTTCGCTTCTTCCAACATTGTGAAATAAGCTTCCATTTCGTCTTTTTTCGCAAAAGCCGTACCGTAAATACGGGTGAGCATCTTGTTGTGTTCGTCCCCTCTCCAATACGCGCCTGCAATGCTGGTGAGTTTAAACGCCTTGATCTTCCCCGTCGAAGGAAGGTGCGGGCCGCGGCAAAGATCGGTGAAATTGCCCTGTTTATAGAAAGAAATTACCGAATCTTCGGGCAAATCCTCGATCAGTTCCACTTTATAATTTTCGCTGTAGCTTTCCATCAACGCGATCGCTTCTTTTCTGGGAAGTTCGAAACGTTCGATGGGCAAATTGCTTTTAATGATCTTTTGCATTTCCGTTTCCACTTTCGCAAGGTCTGCCTGCGTAATGGGCGTCACGAAATCGATGTCGTAATAAAAACCGTTTTCGATCACAGGGCCGATGGAAAGTTTACAAGTGGGATACACCGTTTTTAACGCTTGCGCCAAAACGTGCGCGCAAGTGTGGCGATATACCTGCAAACCTTCTTTGTCTTTCAGTGTGACGATCTCGAGGTTGTCCCCTTCTTTCAAAACGTGAGAAAGATCCACCAATTCTCCGTTCACTTTCGCGCAAACGGCGTTTCTCGCCAATCCTTCGGAAATCGCCGTTGCCGCTTGCAGCGCCGTTGCGTTTTCTTCCAAAACGATCGCGTCGCCGTTTTTCAAAATTACGTTCATAATAATTCCTCCGTTGTTATATCATGTTTTTATTTTTGCTTTTACGTAAAAAAAGACCCTAAACTTTCTCTATACAGATAGAAAGTTTAAGGACGCAAATCATAATGCGCGGTTCCACCTTAATTGCCACAGCCTTGCCGTGACCTCTTTTTTTATGTTTCGTTTTTATAACGCAAAGCGGTTTCGCCTTCGTTTTGTATTGCCTGCCTCACAGCCAAGGGCAAGCTCTCTGCAAAATACGACAACGACGCTACTTGTCTTTACGTTATTTATTGTACCCCTTTCTTTTTCGTTTGTCAAGGATTTTCCACGCCTTTTTTAACAAAATACCGCTTTTTCGCCATAATATTTTTTCAAAAAAGCCGCCGTTTCCTCATCCGTTTTTCCAAAACAGTACACCTGCTCTGCGCCGCCGAGCAAAATTTCCCCCACCGAAGATTCCACGCCCGTCAATACGCTGCGCGATAATAAACGGTAGTCTTCCCCGTACACCTTCCCGTCTTTTAAAAAGAGTTTCCCTTCCCCGTCTTCCGTTAAAAACTCGATAAATCCGTCCAATGACGCCGCGCCCATATCCGTCGGGATATATTCCGCGATCCCTTCCCAACGTTTTTGCAGATCGCGTAAACGGAAATGAAAAACGCCGTCCACGCAATAACTTTCATACCCACGCAAACGCCGCGCGACAAACGTGCGATCGTCCCGATAATCCGCCGCCACCAACGCCGTGATCAGCAACCGTTTTTGCAGTTTTGATAAAAGGGGCAACGTTAGTCTTTTTTCAAAAAAAGCATATTTATACCCCACGGCGATGACGTCGGCTATGTTTTCCTCGGTAAATTTTCGGACGTAGGGACAATATTCCCGTTCCGTTTCAAAAGCGATTTCCGTCGTGTCCCCCATCCGACGAAGATCACACTTAGACGGCAAAAAAGAAAAGCGTTCGCGCACTTTTCCATATAAATAAGACATATATAGGCAATCGATGCCGTTTTGCGTTATCGTTATTTCTTCCACATCATTATTGTATGCGCCAAAACAAAAATTATTTATCGGAAAACGCGATTTCCTTTCCAATTGTCCGCCTATAATTGCTTGACTTGTCGAAAAAAATGTTTTATAATATTGAATACGAAAATAGCAAAGTGATAAATCGACGCCGCACGGGCGGTGTTTTTCAGCGGAGGTCTTATAATATGGATATGAAATCGGTAGAGCGTAAATGGCAGGCTAAATGGGAGAAAACGAAACTCAACGTTTTCAATAAAAAGAATATGGACAATAAATTGTACGTATTGGAAATGTTCTCCTATCCTTCCGGCGCAAATTTACACGTTGGGCATTGGTACAACTACGGCCCGACCGATTCTTACGCGCGTTTCAAGAAAATGCAGGGCTTTGAAGTGTTCCAACCGATGGGGTTCGACGCCTTTGGGTTGCCCGCGGAAAATTACGCGATCAAAACGGGTATCCACCCCAAAGATTCGACGGAAAAGAATATTGCGACCATGGAACAACAATTAAAACATATGGGCGCTATGTTCGATTGGACGGCAGAGATCAAAACGTGCGAAGAAAATTATTATAAATGGACGCAATGGCTGTTTTTGCAATTGTACAAAAAGGGCTTGGCTTACCGTAAAGAAGCCCTCGTCAATTGGTGTCCTTCTTGCGAAACCGTACTTGCCAACGAACAAGTGATCAACGGCGAATGCGAACGTTGCGGTTCGGTCGTGTTGCGGAAAGATATGACGCAATGGTTTTTCAAGATCACCGATTATGCGGAAGAACTTTTGGACGGGCTCGACCGTTTGGAGTGGCCGGAAAAGACCAAATTGATGCAAAAAAATTGGATCGGCAAATCGACGGGTTGCGAAATCAATTTCGAATGTGAAACGGGAGATACGATCACCGTATTTACCACTCGTCCCGACACGGTATTCGGCGTAAATTACGTCGTACTTGCCCCCGAACATCCCCTCGTGGAGAAATTTAAAGAAAGTCATCCCGAAAATGCGGCGGCGATCGACGCCTACGTGCAATACGCCGCAGAGGCAAACGATATCGACCGTTTATCCACCGCGCGTGAAAAAACGGGCGTATTTACAGGCAGTTATGCCACGCATCCCTTAACCGGCAAAAAATTGCCCATCTATCTTGCCGATTACGTATTGTATTCGTACGGCACGGGAGCTGTGATGGCGGTTGCCGCGCACGACGAACGGGATTATGCCTTTGCCAAAAAATACGGCTTACCAGTAACGCAAGTCATCCAAAAGGCAGGCGGCGAAACGGTGCTTCCTTTCTGTGAAGACGGTATCCTCGTCAACAGCGGCAGTTTCGACGGTCTTTCGGGCGACGAAGCGCGCAACGCGATCGCCGTACACCTTACCAAGATCGGCAAAGGCGGTAAAAAGGTGAATTACCGTTTGCGCGATTGGTCGGTTTCCCGTCAGCGTTATTGGGGCGCGCCCATCCCGATGATCCATTGTCCCAAATGCGGCGTCGTACCTGTTCCCGAAAAGGAATTGCCTGTGAAACTCCCCTACGACGTAGAATTCCGTTCTACGGGCAAATCCCCCTTGGCGTCGAACGAAAGCTTTATGAAATGCACTTGTCCCGAATGCGGCGGCAAGGCTTCCCGCGATCCCGATACGTTGGATACTTTCGTATGTTCCACTTGGTATTATTTGCGTTATCTCGATCCGAAAAACGACAAACAAGCGTTCTCGAAAGAACTCGCCAACAAAATGGCGCCCGTGGACGTATACGTAGGCGGACCCGAACACGCTTGTATGCACCTGCTTTACGCGCGGTTTATCACCAAAGCATTGCGGGATATGCATTATCTCGATTTCGACGAACCGTTTAAACGGCTTGTGCATCAAGGGATCATTTTAGGCCCGGACGGCAACCGTATGTCCAAATCGAAGGGCAACGTTGTTTCTCCCGATAAATACGTAGACGAATACGGATCGGATATCTTCCGTTTGTATTTAATGTTCGGATTCAGCTACACCGAGGGCGGACCTTGGAACGACGACGGAATCAAATCCATTTCCAAATTTACCGACCGTATCGAACGGCTTGTGCAGGCTTCATTGAAATACACTGCGCCCGCAAATGCGAACACGGAAAAGAAATCGGCGGAAAAGGAATTGGATTTTGCCAAAAACCACGCGATCAAAAACATCACGCGGGATATGGAATATTTCTCCTTCAACACTTCGCTTGCGCGTATGATGGAATATGTAAACGCATTGCAAAAATACGACGCGGACGTTGCAGAGAAAAACGTAGCTTTCTATAAGGGTTGTATCGACGATCTGATCCGTATGCTTGCGCCGTTCGCCCCCCACTTCTCGGAAGAATTGTGGGAAATGACGGGACATAAAAATTCCGTATTCGAAGAACGTTATCCCCTCGTTGACGAAAAAGCGTTGGTGCGCGACGAAACGGAATACGCCGTACAGATCAACAGTAAAATCAAGGCAAAACTGATGATCCCCGAAGGATTGTCCGATGAAGATATCCAAGCGACGGTTTGCGCTTATCCCGAAATTGCCGAACAATTGCAAGGCAAAACGGTGAAAAAGTGCATTATTGTAAAAGGTCGCCTTGTCAATTTGATCGTCGGCTGACGAACATACCCACATCAAAAAATTTATCCCACGGTTTTTTACACCGTGGGAATTTTTTATTTCTTCTTTTTTTGAAACCGCTTGGTTAAAAATTGCAATTGCGTTTCGCTGACGATCACGGATAAAAACACCAAAACAAATCCGATACAGGATACAAGTTGCAATTCTTCCCCGCCGAATAAAACGCTGAATAACAACCCGAACACCGATTCAAAGGAAAGCAACAGCGACGCATGCGACGCGGACACGTATTTTTGCCCGATCATTTGCCCACCTTGCGCCAACAACGTGCCGAATAACGTGAGATACGCCAAACACAATGCGCTTTCTAACGTAACGACAATGGGAGCTTTGCCCATTTCAAATATCAAACTGCCCGCTCCGCAAACGACGCCGACTACGGCAAGCTGTACAAACAATAAACAAACGGGATCGTCCTTCTCCTCCCCGACGGAAATAATGATGATCTGCAAACCGTAAAAAACTGCGCAAACCAGCGTTAAGATCTGTCCCAAACCGACAGTAAAACGAAAGCCGTCGTAAAAAGCCACGCAACCGATCCCCGCAATACAAAGCGCGGCGGCAATAAAGCTGTAACGATTGGGCTTTTTGCGAAACACCGCCCACGCCATAAACGGCACCATCACCGTGTACGTAGACGTTAAAAAAGCGTTTTCTCCCGGCGACACCCCTTTTAAACCATACGTTTGAAACAAATATGCTGCGGAAAGCACTCCGCCAAGGGCAAGCCCCACCGCCAACGTTCGTTTGGGCATTTTTATAATTTTCTTGAAAAACAAAGCGAATACGATCGCCGCCGACGTAAAGAAACGTACAAACAGCACAAACATTACGGGGATCGAATCGATCGTGTTTTTCAACAGTAAAAACGTCGTGCCCCAAATCAACGTGGAAAGCAACAACAAGCCCTGCCCTTTTAAATTGTTTTTCTTTTCATTCGTCAACATAGCCGACCACCTTTCGATCATCTGCTATATTCTACAACATTTTTTTTATTTTGTCAACTCGAAGCGTGAAGAAACTCTTTTTTTAACAGACTGTGCTTTTATAAAAATTTCTTTGTTAAAATTTTAAATGCACGCCCGTTTCATAATATTTTGTCCATTCGGCAACGTTGACGGCGTGATCCCCGATCCGTTCCAAATACTTCGCCACCATCATCAACTCGATCGCCTGATCGCCGTTTTTAACGTCTTGTTTGATCAATAAGATCAGTTCATTTTTCACCGTCAAAAACAGCTCGTCCATAATATCGTCCGCTGCGATCACCGCATCCGCCAACGCCTCGTCGTTTTGCACAAACGAATTGACGCTGTCGTGTACCATCTTCACTGCCAAATCCCCCATTTTGCGGATATAATGCAGTTCTTTGATATACCGTTCTCCCGGCATCGTATACACCAGATCGCCGATATCGCTTGCCTGATCGCCAAAGCGTTCGATATCCGTAATCATTTTCAACGCCGTGGACACTTCGCGAAAATCTTTTGCCACGGGTTGCTGTTTTAACAATATCCGCATACACCGCTTTTCAATATCCATTTCATATTCGTCCACACGTTTGTCCATCTCCCCGACGCTTTTTCCCAGCTCCCGATCCCGCTTTACAAGCGCCTCGATCGAATTTTCGATCATCGTTTCCGTCAAACGGCACATTTCGACAAGTTCCGTTTTCAAATCGGCAAGCTCTGCTTCAAAAATTTTTCGTATCGACATACTTCCCCCCATTTTATTTGTTTTTATCAATTTATCACAGCAAAACCTTATCCGAACCGTCCTGTGATATAACGCTCGGTTTCCGTCCGTTTCGGAGCGTTAAAAATATCGTCCGTATCCCCGTATTCCACCAATTCGCCCATCAGAAAAAAGCCCGTCTTGTCCGATATGCGCGTCGCCTGTTGCATATTGTGCGTCACAATGACGATAGTCGTCGTACTTTTCAGCTCCTCGCACAATTCCTCGATCTTCCCCGTCGAAATGGGATCGAGCGCAGAAGTCGGCTCGTCCATCAAAATAATTTTCGGTTTCACCGCCAACGCCCGCGCGATACAAAGCCTCTGTTGCTGTCCCCCCGACAAGCCCAATGCCGATTTGCTTAAACGGTCTTTCAATTCTTCCCACATCGCCGCCGCGCGCAAAGAATTTTCCACGATCTCGTCCAGTTGTTTTCGTTTTTTTATCCCAAACGTCCGCGGCCCGTAAGCAATATTGTCATAGACGCTCATCGGAAAAGGATTGGGCTTTTGAAACACCATACCGACGTTTTTCCGCAATTCGTTTACGTCCGTCGCCTTGTCGTAAATATCCACTTCCCCTATCTTGAAATTTCCTTCTATCTTGCAACCGTTTACCAGATCGTTCATACGGTTGAAACATTTTAAAAAGGTGGATTTTCCACACCCCGACGGCCCGATAAACGCCGTTACGCTGTGTTCGGAGATCTCCATATCGATCCCTTTCAACGCCTGAAAATCGCCATACCAAAGTTTAGCGTTTTGCACGCTGATGTTTTTTCCGTACTCCATTTTCCTCTCCTTTCCATTTTTTCGTCAACGCTTTCCCCAATATTTGCGCCAATACGTTTAAACAAAACACCAGCAATATCAATACAAAAGCCGTTGCAAACGCTTCGTTCATATACCGCCCTTCGCCCGCAAAACAGTATAACGCCACCGCAAGCGTCGTCCCACTGCTTCGATAACCGTTTGGCATCGGTTGGATCGAACTCCCCATCGTGTAGATAAACGGCGCGGATTCGCTTACCACACGCCCTACGGCAAGGATCACGGCGGTCAAGATCCCCGGCAACGCGCTCGGCAATACAATTTTAAAAATCGTCCGAACTTTCCCTGCCCCCAGCGCAAAACTGCCCGCGCGAAGGGCGTCGGACACAGTGAGCAGACTTTCCTCCGTCGAACGCACCACGATCGGCAACAACATCAACGTTACGGTAAACGAACCTGCTAAAATCGAAACGTTCCCCCCAAGCCACATTTTGAAAGTGATCGCTCCGAACAGCGCGTATACGATGGACGGCACGCCGCTTAAAATATCGATGCTTGCGCGAATGATTTTCACCGCCTTGCTGTTCTTTTTGGCGTATTCTTGTAAATAAACGGCGGTTGCCACGCCGAGGGGCACGCTGATCGCAATCGACACCGCCACCGTCATCAACGTCGCCGCAAGCGAAGGCGCGATCGTATAGCTTGCATGATCGACGATCGAATAATTTCCAAACACGAATTTCCAAGACAAGTGCGGCGCTCCGTTGACGACGATCCAACCGATGAGAAAAAACAAAACGCCGCCCGTAAAAATTGCGCTTGCCCAACAAACGGTTTTTCCTATCTTTTCTATTTTGAGCTGATACAACCATCTTTCCACGGCTGCGATCCCCCGTTTTTTTCCGTTTCTTTGCCGACCGTTTTTTCCACGTAAAACCTGACCTGCCAACACGATCAACAATACAAACAGCAATAACACCACGCCCGAAGCTACCAACGCGCCCATTTGCAATTCGCCTGCGTAGCCCATTTCCATCACGATATTCGCCGTCAACGTGCGAAAACTTTTAAATAACGACGTAGGATAATTGACGGCGTTTCCCGCAACCATCGTCACCGCCATCGTTTCCCCCAATGCTCTGCCCACCGCCAAGATCAACGACGCGGCGATCCCCGATCTTGCCGCAGGAACGACCGCCCGATATACAGCCTGTTCGTGCGTTGCTCCGATCGCCCTTGCCCCTTCGTAATATCCTTTCGGTACGGTGTCTAACGCGATTTTCGACAACGACGTTACGGTTGGTAAAATCATAATACCTAAAACGATCGACGTTGCCAGCACGCCGCTGCCGCTGCCATTCGGCGATAAAAAACCGAGCATAGGCGATAGTACGTAAATACCGAAAAAACCGTAAATGACGGACGGGATCCCCGCCAACAGATTGATGACGGCATAAAATGCGCCTTTCAATTTCACAGGGCAAAAACGGGATAAGAACACCGCCGTAAAAAAACCCAGCGTTCCGCCGATCCCCACCGCGCCCACGGTGGAAACAAGCGTCCCCGCCAACATTTTCCATATTCCGTATTGCCCCGTAGGCGTTTCCGTCAACCGATCGTCCACGTTCGGTTTCCACGTTTCCCCGAAAAGAAATCGAAAAAATCCGATCTTGCGAAAGGCAGGGAAACTCTCGGTGATGAGAAACAGAAAAATTGCCGCCACCGCCACAATGCACAAGACGGCGGCGATCGCAAACAAAGCCTTACTTATCCCCTCTTTTATCTTCGTCTTTATCATTCGTTCCCTGCCATTTGACTGAATTTTTCTATCTCGCCCGTGTACACGTCGAACAACTGCTCCACCGTAACGTTTTCGATCTGATTGTTCTTATTCACGATCACCGCGATCGCGTCAAAACACAGCGTATGTTCTTCATATCCGTCCGCCTCTTTCAACGCGCTCGCCAACCCAATGACCTTTCCGATACGGTCGTTTTGTACGGCTTTTCGTCCGCCCGAAGAACCGTCATACGTCGCCGTCACCTTTACGTCGGGTTGCCGTTTTGCATATGCTCCGATAAACCCCGTCATAATATCGCGCATCGACGTAGAGCCCTGCACCACGATCTCGCCGCTGATCGCCGTTGCGCCGTCGTATACCGCATATTCCCTGTCTGCCGCCACGCAACCGCCTTTTATCACCTGCTCTTTTCCCTGTTCGCTCATACAAAAATCGAAAAAATCTTGCGCAGCCGCGGTCAACGTGTGTTTGGTCGGCGTCAACAACAAAAACGGACGTTTCATTTGATACCTGCCGCTTTGTACGTTTTCCACCGTCGCCGCCGCTCCGTCCACCCCGATCGCTTTCACCCGATCGTTTAATTCGGACAAAGAAATGTAACCGATCGCCGTTTTATTGGTTTCCACTTTCCCGATCACCGCGCCCGTATCCCCGTATTCTTCTATATACTCCGTCAAAACCGCAGACTGCAACGTTGCGCCGTTTTTCGACACCATCTCCTCAAATGCCGAACGAGTGCCGCTCCCCGCTTGTCTGCCGATCACCAAAATATTTTTTTCGCCTTTACAGCCCACCGTTCCCATCATCGCCGCCGCTAACCCAACCATCACCGCCCGTTTCCAATTTGTTTTCATCGTTTTCTCCTTTTCGATTTTGTCCCTATACGATACAACGTTAGTGTTTGCGTTTCCGTTACGTTTTAGTATCGCAAATAAAAAATTTCCGTAAAAAACGAGCCGCGCATTTTTACGCACGACTCATTTCGACCGTTTTTATTTTTTAACCGAATATTGCTTTCTATCAAAATACAGATACGCAAAAACAACTCTTTTGCGCACTGCAAAAGAGTTGTTTCTTTATGATTATCCGTTATTAATAATTTTTCGTCCAGTTTTCATCATCGTTGACGCTGGGTTTTGCTGTTTTTGTCCACACTGCTGTCAATTCGATCGTTTCCGCGTCGATATTCCACGTACCTGTTGCCGTAAGCGTCGTTTCGCCGTATTTCCAACCTGCAAACGTATACGTATATTGATCGTCTTCTGCTTTCGTGGGCGTTAAATCGTAAGCCTCGTCGTACGTCACTTCAACAGTGGTTTCCCCCGTAGCGTCGCCGAGCGTTCCGCCGTCTAATTTCAACGTTACGGTATACGTTTTTGCCGTTTCCACTGCGTTGATCACAACAGGCCCTGTAATCGCGCTGTCAAGCTTCGCCAAATCTTCTGCTTTCCAAACGATTGTATAACCTGTTTTTGCTATGGGCGCAGGAATATTCGTTTTATCAAACAAACCGTCTTCTGCCACTTCAAAACTCTTATCCGCTTGCCCTGCTTGTTTGAAAATGACGGTATATTTGGTTTCTTCTTCCCAAGTAGCCACCAACGTAACGCTTTGCGCGATCGTCCATTTACCCGTCACGGCTTTTCCTTCGTACGTCCAACCCGTAAACACGTATCCTTCACGCGTCGGCGTTGCCAACGTAGGCTCGCTGTCAAAGGTAACTTCTTGCGTTGCAGACGTCACCGTGCCTTCCCCTGCGTCATACGTCACCGTATATTTTTTCGCCGTTTCAACCGCCGTCACCACCATATTTTCGGTGATATTCGCAAAACTGTTCGTATCCCAAACCACGTCGTAACCGACTTTTTCCGCAGGCGTAGGGATATCCGTCAACGTTTCGCCTTCTTTCACTTCTTTAACGATATCGTTTTGTCCCAATTGCTTAAACGTAACGGTACATTTTTTGTCTTGCACCTGTCCCGAACTGTGCGTAGGGATCCCACCCGATTCGTTCGACGTACCACCGCCGCCACACGCGCTAAACACCATTACGCCGCAAAGCGCGACGATCAATAACATAAATTTCTTCATTTTCCTTTTACTCCCTTTTTATTTTTTATTCGGCTTGATCTCAAAAGGCAAAAAAAAGCCATAACATTCGCTTAATATATCATATCATATCCTTTTTGCTTTGTCAAGCCTTTTTTTTGAAATAACGCAATAAAAAAGAGCCTTTACGCTCTTTTTCATCAAATATACACAATATATTCCAATACTGCCTAATTATCCCAACACAACGTCCAAGGTCATCATCACCACAAACCCCAGCAACATACTCCACGCGCCTGCCTTGCGGTCGGTTTCTTTGCCTTCGCCCAAATCAGGCAACAGGTCTTCCGCCACCACCAATAACATCGCCCCTGCGGCAAACGCCAACAGCCAAGGCTGTAATGTGCGCAACTGTGCAACCAATAGAAAACCGACGACGGCGAATATCGGCTCGACAATGCCGCTCAACGCGCCGTATACAAACGCTTTGCCGCGCGTTTCCTTGCCCGTCCGCAGAGGCAACGCCACCGCCGCGCCTTCGGGAAAGTTTTGCACACCGATCCCGATCGCCAATGCTACCGCCGACAAAAACGCCTCTCTCGTCCCCAGCGCATACGCCGAACCAAACGCGAATCCCACCGCCAATCCTTCGGGGATATTATGCAGCGTAACGGCAAGAAACAGTTTTGTCGCCTTACTCAATGCAGAAACGTCTTGTACGCTTTTTTGTTTTAATGCCCGCGCGAGTTTATCCAAAACAGCCAGAAAAAGACCGCCGCTCAACATTCCGACGATCACGGGAATACACGCCGATTTTCCCCAATCCGTTGCCGCTTCGTTTAACGCAGGCAGCAACAACGACCAAATCGCCGCAGCCGTCATCACGCCTGCCGCAAAACCCATCAAAACGGCATTCCAACGTGCCGACACTTCTTTTTTAAAACAAAAAACCGTCGCCGCGCCCAAAGCCGTCGCAAAAAAGGTGAATCCCATTCCCAAAACGGTCATTTCTTCTTGCGTCATATCACTTTCTCCGTATTTCTTATGAATTTTCCAAGAAATCGCCGCCCGATTTTTTTTGCCGACTCGGTGGCTATCTCCCATTATTCAATATATGAAATACCGAAAAAAAATTGTTCAAGCGTTCCCCAATGTACCGTTGGATCATATCTTTCTATCTTTCGTTACTGAAGCTTGTAACCGTATCGACACCCAACAGGAAGTCAAGAAACCAACGTTCCGTTGGATCATATCTTTTCTATCTTTCGTTACTGAAGCTTGTAACCATATCGTTACCCAATAAGGGGTTAGGGGGCATTGTCCCTTACGGGTGTGGGCAGCCAACGTTCCGTTGGATCT
>JAFTPQ010000036.1 GCA_017463205.1 Clostridia bacterium | reverse complement strand
TCCGTTTCCACTTGATATACAATAGCGTCTTCTTCCAACGTCGTAAGATTGGGGTGCGTTATCGTATGTACGGCAACTTCATGTCCTTGATAAATCCGTTTCACCTCTGACGGCATCACTTTATCGTGGGATACCATCCGTCCATTTCTTTCCAAACTGCTCAGCGTACCGAAATATCCCGAATTGAGGTTAAACGTACCTTTCAAACCATATGCGTTCATAATTTCGATAGCGCGAATATCCTGTTTCACGCCGTCGTCAAAACTAAACGTTATCGCTTTCTTTTTTCCATTCCACATAATTGTTTATTCCTGTTTCTCTTTTTCGATTTTTCGTTTACCGTACACGAATTGCGCCACCACGAGTGCCGCAACCCCTGCCGCAAGTTTCCCCACGATTACGCACGGCAAATAATTGGGCTGAAAGGACATTGTAAACGCCATATGGTCGGCAAACGTAAACGCTGCCGATACGGCGAACGCCGAATTGAACACGACGCCTTTTTCGTCCATATCTTTCATCATTCCAAACGCCGTAACGCTGGTAGCGAGCGTTGACAACAATCCAAGCGCGGAAGTTTCGTTTATCCGCCATTTATCCCCCAAGGCTTTCAAAGGCTTTTTCAATGCTTTTGAAAACAAGCATACCAAAGGAAACGCGCCTGCAAGCACAGCGCAAACGTTGAAAACAATCGCAACGCCCTCTTCTATCGGCGCAACGTAAGGCACGTCCACCCCTAACAGATATTGCACGAGTCCGGCCGCAAGCCCCACCGTAACCAACGCTTTTATTATCAAACCGACAACGTTGAAAATTTCCACGCTTTGGTCGGGGAATTTTAACAAGCCAAACGACAGCAACGCCGAAAATAACAGCAATGGAATCAAATCCATAAGCAGAGTCAAAATCGGCAACTTTGCAACCAATCCTGCGACAAAACATCCCACGGGAATCGCGCAAATACCGCACATCAACCCCAAAGACAAACTCTTTCTTTGCGATTGTTCCGTCGAACAAAGCGCAAACGGCAACGTGAACGAAATCGTCGCCCCCATCATAGAACCTACGACCAAACCGTTGAAATACCCCAGTTCGGGCGTGGTTGCAAACTGCAAAGCAAGCGTCGCCCCGCCCATATCGTTGGCAAGCAACGAGGCTATTCCCACCGAAGGCTCGAACGGCAACACTTTTGCAATCGCGTTAAAAACCGGCAATAAGAAATGTGCAATCAATGGCGACAGCACGATCATACCCAACATTGACAAAGCGAGTGGACCGAACATTTTCATGCCTCGTTCAAATTCCTCGCCGATACCAATGCGGTTGCCGATAATCAAATCGACTGCACCCAAGACGGCAAACGCCGTCATTACAATCAATAAAATATTCATTTTTCCATCAAGGCGTAACGCGGTTGATGTCGCGAGGGAACATTGTCGCTTCGCGCACGTTTTTCGCACCCAAGAGATGCATCGTCAAACGTTCTAACCCAAGCCCCAAACCGCCGTGAGGAGGCGCGCCGTATTTATGCAACATCAAATAGGTCGCAAATTCCTCGGGGTTCATACCCAATTTTTGCATCTTGGCAACTTGTTCGTTGTAATCGTGTACACGCTGACCGCCCGACGTGATTTCCAAACCTCTGAAAAGAAGGTCGAACGACAACGTATATTCGGGGTCTTCGGGGTCGTCCATCGTATAGAACGGACGTTTTTTCGACGGATAATGCGTAATGAAAATAAAATCGGAATTAAACTGTTTCTTTGCATATTTACCCAAAAGCTGTTCTTCTTCGGGGTCGAAATCTTTCATGTCCGTCGGCTTGTATTTAAACGTCTTCATGATAATTTCTTTCGCATCCATAAATTTCAACACGGGAATTTCTTTAATTTCGGGAATTTCAATATGCAAAAGTTCCACTTCCTGTTGATATTCCGTCTTCAACAGGTTCATGATATATTTCAAAACGCCCGCTTCCATATTCATAATATCTTCAAACGAATCGATAAAGCCCATTTCGAAGTCCATGGAAATATATTCGTTTAAGTGACGGCTGGTGTCGTGATGTTCCGCGCGGAACACGGGCGCAATTTCAAACACCCGTTCGTAAACAGCCACCATCGCTTGTTTATAAAGCTGCGGCGATTGCGCCAAATACACTTGCTTCCCGAAATAATCCAACTTAAATACGTTCGTACCGCCTTCCGCGCCCGCAAAGTTGATTTTCGGAGAATGGATCTCGGTGAAGCCCTGTTGCGTCAGGTATTCGCGGAAACCGCGCTGAATCCCCTCTTGCAATTTAAAAATAGCGCGTTCTTTGGGATTGCGCAACGTAACGGGACGGTAATCGAGTTTCGTCGAAAGATCGCAATTCACCTGTTTTTTCGTGATAACGACAGGAGGGATCTCCGCAGGATGGGACAACAAATCGATATTATGGATCTGCAATTCATAACGCTTGCTTCCGTCCTTCGTTTCCCCTGCCACGATCTTACCCGTGATCTTCGCCGCACATTCTTCCTTCACGTCTTCCCCCATACGGTAATCGGAAAAACTTTCCGCATACACGCATTGGATCGTTTCGCGCGCCGTCCGCAAAATAACAAATGCGAAATCGGACATCATACGAATGTTGTGGATCGTACCTTTGATCGTCACGATCTGGTTTTCATACTTTTCAAAATCGGCATACGCCACCGTGTTCGAGTTGATCTCACCCGTAATAAACATATCATAACCTCTTTAAAAATTTTTTTCTTTTCGTTAATTTTCACTATAACACCATTTTAATCCGTTTGACAAAAAAAAGCAAGAAATTTATAATAGAAATATGAAAATTTCTTTGCTCGGAGGTTAAAAATCTATGCGTGTATTGGCGATCAACGACGTTTCTTGCGTCGGAAAATGTTCTCTCACCGTCACGTTGCCCATTTTATCCGCTTGCGGAGTTACGTGCGACGTGCTGCCCACCGCAGTGCTCTCCACACATACGGGAGGGTTTGACGGCTACACTTTTCGCGACCTCACCGACGATATCCCTGCCATCTTACGCCATTGGAAAACGCTGGGATTGAAATTCGATTTTATTTGCAGCGGCTATCTCGGCAATATCCAACAAATTGAAATGGTGAAGTCGATCAAGCGAGAATTTCTTGCCGAAAACGGCACGTTCATCGTCGATCCCGTTATGGGAGATTCGGGGAAATTATACGCAGGTTTTACCGATGCATACGTAGAAAAAATGCGCGAACTTTGCCGCGAGGCTGATTATATCCTCCCCAACGTCACCGAGGCGTGCTATCTTTTGGGCATACCGTATACAGATTATTCGCAAACGGCTTTGTATGCGTTGGCAAACGTTTGTCCCCGCCCCATCGTTACGGGTATACACGAGGGCAACGATATTTTGGTTTCGTATTTGGATGAAAACAAAACCCTGCAAACTTATTCTTCCGAAAACGTAGAAGGCTTTTTCTGCGGCGCAGGCGACGTATTCGCGTCTGCATTCGTCGGAGCTCTTGCAAACGGAAAAAACGAACGAAAAGCGATCGAACTTGCCGCATCGTTCGCCACCGCCGCGATCAAACGCTCCGCATGGGAAGTCCCCGATAAGCGTTACGGATTAAATTTTGAAGCGGAAATATTTCCCTTCCTTCAAAAATTGAACGATTGAATTTTTCCCCTTTCATTCCGTTGACAAACGGCGTAAAAAGCGTTATAATAAAGACAAGATCTGCGGTGTACGGAGTTCGACGTTTTTGCGGAATCCACATTATATATTCGGGAGCGGACATTCGTGGCGATAGGCAAGGCCTGTGATACGGGAAGACTGATGCGTCAAGATGCGGCACCCACCTGCTTAAAGCGGGTTCACCCATCGTTGAGGTGCGGCACAGGCGGATTTATTTTAAAAATCTCCCTTTTAAGGTATGAAACGGACGGTTTTCGCCGTCCGTTTTCCGTTGCTCTATTATTTCACTTGGATTCCCTCTATCCATACTATATTTGTCAATACCATTTTCAAAAAACAAAGCCGAAGACGTTCCCTTACGTCCTCGGCTTTGTTTTATAAACACATATAAAAATCTTCGTTTTTTTCTTTTCATTGTAATTCTCATAACTAATCTCCTCTTTTATAAAGTTCTCTAGTAAAAATTTTTTCTTCCGCATTGTATTCTATAAGATAAATTGTTGTAGAGCCAATCATCTCCCACTCTCCTAACAGCAAATCGAAAACAGAAAGCCATTTATATCCTTCAAAATAAATTTTACCGTCTTTTTCAACAATTTAGCCTTTAAAATAGAGATCATTGCTAGCATAACCCCAAGCCTCATCTCCTTTAATTTCCCAATAATAATCTGTCTTTAGTTTACCTTCCGTATAACTATATTCTTTTCTTGTTTCATCCTTGATGGGATATATACACTCATATTTTCCATCAGGAATCGGACCTGTTTTTTCACAACCGCAAAAACAACAAAAACATACTACGCTTGCAAAAAACAAAGCCAGCACTTTTGCTAATTTTCT
>JAFTPQ010000035.1 GCA_017463205.1 Clostridia bacterium | reverse complement strand
CTGATAGAAAACCTTCTGGATTGTCGGAAATGTAATTGTAATTTTCTTTTGAATACGGGATTGAAAGGAAACGGTAGCGTAAATTCGATGGATGCTTGCATATTAAAAGAAATCGGCAAGTGGGTAAAAGCAAATAAAGAATTTATTTACGAAGCGAAGGCGTGTGATATCAAAGCAAAAAATGCCGACATATTGCAAGGAAAAAGCTGTTATTATGCCGTGATTAAAAACGTTCCTATGAGTGCGGATCCAAACGTGCAAAGAGCAGAATGTGAAGGGCAGGTGTGCATTGAAATGGAAATTGAGCGCGCAGAGTGGTTAGATAACGGCGAAGAGATAGAGGTTGAAAACGGGAAATTTGACATAAAACCTTTTCAATATGGTCAGAGTTTTTCTATACGTATAGCTAAATTTAATAAAAATTAAAGTTTTTAAAAAGTGAAGCGTAGATGAAGCGTAAAATTTTTATCGATTACGCAAACCCTTATAAATAAAGGGTTGTAGCGATTTTTAAAATTCAAGTGGCGGAGCTGTTAATCTGTGTCGAAAAAGCCTTAAAAAAGTGGTAACTAAATGGTAACTTGATTTTTTGAAAAACGCGCAATCCCTTTAAAATAAAGAACTGTAGAGATTTCAAAATTTCAAGGAAACTGGCTGTTAATCCTTACATTTAATTTCCCTAAAATGATGAGAATTGGACGAGGGATTTTGAGTATTAATAGCAAGATTAGTCTTTGTTTTATATAATTTTTTGTGCAAAATTTGTAGTAACAGCTTGGATTTGACCTATGATGTCCTTTTTTATTATTGAAAATGCATATATATGTAATTATATGCGCACGCGCGCGTACAATAAATAAAATAGGCATAATTTGGCACCAAAATTGGCTCCATACTATGCCTATTTCACAAAATAACATTTTAAAAGTGGGAGATATTCACAAAATAATGGGGATTCTTGATGGAATTAAAACAAAAAACAAGAGATTTTGTGAGCTATTCACAAAATCTCTTGTTTTTGGAGCTACTGGCCGGACTTGAACCGGCGACCTGCTGATTACGAATCAGCTGCTCTACCGACTGAGCCACAGTAGCATTTATTCTGTTTCACTCTCTCAACGACAGCTTAATCATTATACCTAATCAAAAAGAAAAAAGCAAGCGTTTTAAAGGGCTTTTTTCAAAAAATTTTCAAAATTTTTTAAAATTTATTTTTATAACATTTTTGCAAGGAAAAAAGTAAAAATTATATAAAGATATTCTTTAGGGCAAAATAGGGGTATAACAGATTGTGAACTGCAGATGCAAATAAATCTTTTTCAAAACATTCTTTTGCGATATCGCTCAATGCGTTTTCGTCGTGTGCTCGAATGATCAAAGGGAATTTCGCCTCTCCCAAGGCAGATAAGACGTCGCTTCGAGCTTTATTAGCCGACAACACCGAATAATACAAAGGATTAGACAAGCAAGCGCGAATAAATCTTTCTTCGATTCCCAAAAGATTTTGTAAAGCGATCCGATTGATACGCGCCGAGGTATATCTTGGGGAAGTCAACGCTTTGACAAGAGGTAAGCTTTGCGTAGCAGCTTTTTTAAATGCGTGTTCCAAACCTTCCTTGCAATCACAAACAGCGGCGATTTTTTCAGGAACACAAGATAATATCGCATACTTTTCCAAAACGTCCAAACAGTTTTGTAATTGGGACGGAAGATCTTTTGCTGCAAAATCGGGTAGATTGTTGCCAAAATCTGTCTTGTTTGCAATCGCCGCGCGGATCGCCGACGCAGAAGAATAATTATTTTTTAATTGTGCATCGTTATAATTTGCCCCGATTCGCGCGATGGGCAAAATATCGATATCGGCATTGTTCAATAAGATCGCTTTGGTATATTCCAATCCAAGAATATTATTGGGGGAGGACAGCATATCGTAAGGGATTTTTTCCGCCCAAGCGTCAGCTCGCGCCTTTACATAACTTGTTCCGTTTGCGGTTGCGATTTTTATTTTTTCAGAAACTTCGTTCGGTTCGTTGTTTAAAAGTTTTGCCGCTTTTAGAAATGCATCTTTTTCCGCACTTTCACAGCCGAAACAAAGAACAGAAACCGCAGGGATCGATGAAAGTAAATGAATTGAGCCTTTCGCAAAAAGTTCGGCGTTAGAGGTGGCGAAAACCGTCGGCAATTCCACAACAATATCCGCGCCGGCCTGCACGGCGTGGCGTGCTCGCGTATATTTATTAATGATGGCGGCGTCGCCACGCTGGACAAAGTTTCCACTCATCAAACACAGTACTGCATCGGCGGAGGAAAGCCGTTTCGCTTCGCTTATTTGATAAAGATGTCCATTATGAAAGGGGTTATATTCACAAATTATTGCACAAATTTTCATGTTATTGCCTGTCCATTTCCTTTACATTAAAGAAAAACTGTGATATAATAAGAAAGACGGGTTGTAAAATCTCGCCTATGAATCTATTATACACGAAAATAAAAAATAAATAAAGCGTTTATTGCGTTTCGTAGGAGATAAATTATGAGAAACATTCTTGAAGAAATCAAAAGTAAGGCAAAAGAGTTGCAAAAGACGATCGTTCTTTGTGAAGGCGAAGACAAGCGCGTTGTAAAAGCGGCGGCAGACGCTACGAAAGAAGGCGTGGCAAAAATCGTATTATTGGGCAACGAACAGGAAATCAAAGCGGCAAATCCCGAAATCGATTTGACGGGCGTTACGATCGTAGATCCGCTTACTTCCGATAAATTAGATGTGTATAACGCAAAACTTTGCGAATTGCGCGCATCGAAAGGCATGACGCCCGAACAGGCGGCAAAATTGTTGGCTGACGGCACGTATTTCGGCGCAATGATGTTAAAAATGGGGGACGTAGACGGTTTGGTATCCGGTGCTTGTCATTCGACGGCAAATACGCTTCGTCCCGGTTTGCAGATCATTAAAACTGCCCCCGGCGTTTCTTCGGTTTCCAGTTTCAATTTGATGATCTGTCCTCCGCAGGGTAACCAATATTGCCCCGACGGTATGGTATTTTTCGCCGATTGCGGGTTGAATCCCACTTACACCAGCGAAGGATTGGCAGAATGTGCGATCGCTACGGCCAACTCCGCGAAAGCGATCACGGGGATCGATCCCAAAGTGGCGATGCTGTCCTTCTCTACGAAAGGAAGCGCAAAACACGATAACGTAACGCTTGTAGCGGAAGCAGTGAAAATCGCAAAAGAAAAAGCCCCCGATTTGAAGTTGGACGGCGAATTACAGTTTGACGCAGCAATCGTTCCTTCCGTAGCGGCGTTAAAAGCGCCTGAATCGGACGTCGCAGGAAAAGCAAACGTATTTATCTTCCCCGACTTGCAAGCGGGAAATATCGGGTATAAGATCGCAGAACGCCTCGGTGGATTTATGGCAGTCGGTCCGATCTGTCAAGGGTTCGCAAAGCCTTTAAACGATTTGTCGAGAGGTTGTAAATCGGAAGATATCGTAGCGGCAATTGCGATTACGGCATTGCAGACGCAATTATGAGGTGATAGATATGAAGGTACTTGTTATCAATTCGGGGAGTTCTTCCCTTAAATATCAATTGATCGATATGAAAACGGAAGGCGCAATCGCAAAAGGCACTTGCGAACGTATCGGCATTGAAGGTTCGAAACTGACGCACAAGGCAAACGGAAAAGAATTCGTTTACGAACAAGCAATGCCCGATCATACGGTTGCAGTATCGCTTGTGTTAAATGCCTTGACGGATAAAGAATCGGGTGTGATCGCGTCGATGGACGAGATCAACGCAGTGGGGCATCGAGCGGTTGCGTCGGGAGAAGTTTTTACAAAACCGACGCTTGTTTCCGATGACGTTATGGAAAAAATGAAAGAGTTGTGCGATCTTGCGCCTTTACATAATCCTGCGGCGATCGTAGGCGTAAACGCTTGTCGCGCGGCGATGCCAAATACGCCGATGGCATTGGTATTTGACACAAGTTTCCATTTTACCATGCCCGATTATGCGTATATGTACGCGATCGATTATGCGGATTATAAAAAATATTCCGTTCGCCGTTACGGTTTCCACGGAACGAGTCATAAATTTGTTTCGCAGGAAGCGGCAAAATATCTCGGTAAAAAACCGGAAGAATTAAAAATCGTCACTTGCCACCTTGGCAACGGTTCTTCGATCACTGCCGTAAACGGCGGCAAGAGCATGGATACGTCGATGGGCTTTACGCCGCTTGCGGGCGTGCCTATGGGAACGCGTAGCGGAGATATCGATCCCGCCGTTGTTGAATATTTGGCGACAAAAGAAAATTGGTCGGTTGCGCAAACGTTGACGTATTTGAATAAAAAATGCGGCGTAGCAGGGGTTTCGGGTGTTTCCAGCGATTTCCGCGATTTGACAGCAGCGGCAGGACAAGGCAACGAACGCGCGCAACTTGCGTTAGATATGTTCTCGTATGCTTGCAAAAAGTACGTAGGCGCGTATGCGGCGGCGAGGACTGGCGTCGATTGTATCGTGTTTACGGCAGTCATCGGAGAAAACACG
>JAFTPQ010000034.1 GCA_017463205.1 Clostridia bacterium | reverse complement strand
AGTCACCACCGTTCCGCCACCGTTCCGCTTGACCTTGACTTTCTATCTTTCGTTACTGGAACTTGTAACCATATTGTTATCCAATAAGGGGTTAAGGGGCATTGTCCCTTACGGGTGTGGGCAGAGCCCACAAAAGTTAAGCCCCAATTAAGCAAGCTTTGCTTGCGCCACTACTGCGAAGCAGTCACCAACGTTCCGCAAGCGTTCCGCTTGACCTTGTCTTTTCTATCCTTCGTTATCGATATTAATAACCATATCGACATTATAAATCCCAGCCACAACTTTGCCGTCAGGCAAAACTTCACTCGCCGTAGGCGAAATTCACTTGACATTTGTCAAACTTCACTTGCAACGCAAACTTCACCCCTATCCCCCCTATCATCCCTGCTCAAAAAAAACGGATACTGTTTAAAAAAGAAGTTGCGTTAAAACCATTCAACGCATACCTGCCCCCTTCATTTTCTATTTTATCCCCACAAAGCCGTTCTTCGATCGCAACGAAAAATTGTCGTTTTCCGTCCTTTGACAACGTATACCTCTCCTCATATATCCGCGCTCCGTTTATTCGATCGAAATACCTTGCCGACTTTCCTTTTTTGCCACAACGCTCTATTTCCAACGTTTCCAAATCGCATACGTCTTCATTTTGTTTTATTTTTTTCAGCCACGCCGCCACGGTGGACGCCATTTCCTCTATCCCGATGAAAATACTCACATTGCCATTCTGATCCTGAAAACAAAAGAATTTATGCGCACCGATCAACCACGCGTCTTGCAAATAAAAATTTTCGGGTGGTGCAAAACAACAATTTTTATTGCTTTTTTCATCCAAGATCTCCACCATATCGCTCGTTTTTCTCCGTTTATTTTGTAAGCTCTTCGGCAAAAAAAAGTGCCGTTCCCTTGCGAAAACGACACCATAGAACAATATCGTCTCGCCGTCAATTGCTACATTGAATTACCTTTTGCTCCTATTATAAAACGAGAAAATTGTAACAGCGATCCAGACACGGTCCTATCCTATATTGCTCGTTTTACAAAATTTTAAACGCAAAAAAGCCCCTAACGGGCGCAAAAAAGGCATGATTCAATTCAATGTAGCAATATTATTATATCGCATAACTGTCTTAAAGTCAATAAAAAATGCCGTTTCTTTTATGAAACAGCACTTCGTTTGCATATTTTATTGTTTTATTCGGCTTGCGCCTTTCCTTTCACTTTCATCAACCGCACAACCGCCGCGCGTTCGTTTTCGTCCAGTTTATCTTTGATATACTTAATCGTTTCCTGCAACTGCGGAATCATTACGTATTCCAAAGCGTTCACCCGTCGTTTGTTTCGTTCGATCTCCTCTGCCAACATCCGCACGGCTTTTTCCGTTTTCGCCAACGCCACCATTTTCGGCAACAGATCGGACGCCTTTTGCACAGAATAATCGGCTTCGCCCGTAATTTCGGAGAAGGCGTACGGTAAACCGTCCGCACGCTTTTCACGGATCAATTCCACCTTCGGCACGTCCACGCCCATCACGCTCTCCGTCGAACACTCCGCTTGCACGGCAACGGACGGCATCGAAAACGCCGTTTCCGCCTCAAACGACGGCGTGATCGACCGCGCGATCGAAAACTGCTTTAAAACGTCCGAAAGTTCGGCTTCCACTTCCTCGCGCAACCGTTTTGCGTCACGCAAAATAATGGTAAACCGACGGATCATTTCATCCGATTTATCTTTCAACAGTTTATGCCCCCGCACCGCAGTTGCCAGCCTTCCTTTCAGCTTTTTCAACTCCATACGGGTCGGGTTTACGTTCAACCTTGCCATATACTACTCCTATCCAAGCGTTCCGCTTGACCTTGACTTTCTATCTTTCTTTATCGATATTAATAACTATTTCACTCCCCAATAAGGGGTTAAGGGGCATTGTCCCTTACGGGTGTGGGCAGAGCCCACGAAAAGAGTAGCCCACATTAAGCAACCGACAGGTTGCGCCCTACTGCGCAGCAGTCAACGCCGACAGGCGACAACACTCTCACATATATTTTTCAATATATTCTTTGCGAATACGCTTCAATTCACTCTTAGGCAATATCTTCAACAACTTCCAACCCAACGCCAACGTTTCTTCGATGGGACGTTCGGTTTCAAAGCCTTGATTCACGTACGCCTTTTCAAATTCTTCCGCAAATTTTGCGTATAATTTATCCACGTCGGAAAGAGCTGCTTCGCCCAAAATTGCCGACAATTCTTTGCTTTCTTTCCCACGCGCGTACGCCGCAAACAATTGGTTCATCGTATCCGCATGGTCTTCCCTCGTCTTTCCGCGCCCGATCCCTTTATCCTTCAAACGGGACAGCGACGGCAATACGTCGATCGGCGGATTGATACCCTTTTTATACAGATCGCGCGACAGAATGATCTGCCCTTCCGTGATATACCCCGTCAAGTCGGGAATCGGATGCGTTTTATCATCTTCGGGCATCGTCAAAATAGGAATCTGCGTAATCGAACCTTCACGCCCTCTGATCCGCCCCGCTCTTTCGTACAAACTCGCCAAGTCGGTGTACAAATAACCGGGATAACCGCGCCGTCCGGGCACTTCCCGTCGAGCCGCCGACACTTCTCGCAGCGCCTCGGCATAATTGGTAATGTCCGTCATGATGACCAACACGTGCATACCCTTTTCAAACGCCAAATATTCGGCGCAAGTCAACGCCATACGCGGCGTTGCGATACGTTCCACCGCAGGATCGTTTGCAAGGTTTGTAAATAGCACCGTTCTCTCGATTGCGCCCGTACGCTTGAAATCGTCCACAAAATATTGCGCTTCTTCAAACGTGATCCCGATCGCCGCAAATACAACGGCAAATTTACAATCGCCGCTACGCACTTTCGCCTGCCGCGCGATCTGCGCCGCCAATTCCGCGTGCGGCAAACCGCTCATCGAAAACACAGGCAATTTTTGCCCTCTTACCAAAGTATTCAGTCCGTCGATCGCCGAAACTCCCGTTTGAATAAACTCGTTGGGATAATCGCGCGCCGCAGGATTGATCGGTTCGCCGTTGATATCCAACTTCTTTTCGGGGATAATAGGCGCGCCGCCGTCACGGGGATTCCCCATGCCGTCAAACACCCTGCCCAGCATATCTTCGGACACCGACAATTCTTGACTGTGCCCCAAAAACCGAGCTTTCGCACCCGATATTTGCAAGCCTTGCGAATTTTCAAACAACTGCACCACCGCCTTATCGCGGTTGATTTCCAACACTTTGCCTTGCCGAATCTCGCCGTTGGTGTTGACGATATCCACCAATTCGTTATATTTCACCCCTTCGACGCCTTCCACCACCATCAGAGGCCCTACGACTTCGCGTATCGTTTTATATTCTTTAAACATCGTCGCTTCCTCCTTCGGCGATCGCCTTCAATTCTTTGTTCATCGTCGCAAAGATCTCGTCGAATTGCGAAATGTTTGCCTCCTCAATATACTTCGCCCGTCCGATCATTTCCTTGCACGAACAAGCCAAAATATCGTCCAGATCGGCATAATTTTCAATCGCTTCGCTTGCCAAACGGTTAAATTCGTATATCATTTTCAGCATCAAAAATTGCTTGTTCATCGAAGTAAACGTATCCACGTCGTGGAAAGCGTTTTGATGCAAATAATCTTCACGCACGATCTTCGCCGTTTCCATCGTCAACCGATCGCGCGAGGATAACGCGTCCATACCGACCAGCCGCACAATTTCGTCCAACGCCGATTCTTCTTGCAAAATCGTCATCATAAATTGACGGTATTTAAAATAGTCCGCGCCGATGTTTTCATCGTACCATTCTTTCATTTTATCCGCATACAGCGAATAGCTGATCAGCCAATCGATTGCAGGGAAATGCCGCTTGTATGCAAGCGACGCGCTCAACCCCCAAAATACTTTTACAATACGCAGCGTTGCTTGCGCAACAGGCTCGGATAAGTCGCCGCCGGGAGGGGAAACCGCCCCGATCGCCGTGATCGAGCCGATCCGTTCTTCCTGCCCCAACAACCGTACGATACCGGCGCGTTCGTAAAATTCCGCCAAACGGGACGCCAAATATGCGGGATACCCTTCGTCGCCCGGCATTTCTTCCAAACGACCGCTCATTTCACGCAACGCCTCCGCCCAACGGGAAGTGGAATCCGCCATGATCGCCACACTGTATCCCATATCACGGAAATATTCCGCAATCGTGATCCCCGTATAAATCGACGCTTCACGCGCCGCAACGGGCATATCCGACGTATTTGCGATCAACACGGTACGTTTCATCAGCGATTCGCCCGTTTTCGGGTCTTTCAATTCAGGAAATTCGTTTAAAACGTCCGTCATTTCGTTGCCGCGTTCGCCGCAGCCTACGTATACGATAATATCTGCGTCCGCCCATTTCGCCAACTGATGCTGCACCACCGTTTTTCCGCTGCCGAAAGGCCCGGGAACCGCCGCAACGCCCCCCTTCGCGATGGGAAACAGCGTATCGATCACTCGCTGCCCCGTCACCATCGGCTTGTTAGGCGAGAGTTTTTCTTTATAAGGTCTGCCCTTTCTGACAGGCCATTTTTGCAACATACAAACGGTTTTTTGTCCGTTTTGCGTCTGCAACGTCGCAATCGGCTGTTCGATGGTGTATTCCCCTTCGGAAATCGCTAACACTTTGCCGCTCATACCGGCAGGCACCAAAATTCTGTGTTCCACGATCTCCGTTTCGTTGACGATCCCCAAAACGTCCCCTTCCTGTACGTCGTCGCCGACCTTCACACGCGGAATAAACAGCCATTTCTTTTCCCGATCGAGATTATTGACAGATACGCCGCACGAAATACGGTCGCCGTATTTTAAATACAACGACGTCAACGGACGTTGTATGCCGTCGAATATCCCCGTGATCAACCCGGGAGCAAGTTCCGCCGAAAGGGGTTCACCCGTGGAAAAAACTTCTTCGCCCGGCCCCAAGCCCGACGTTTCTTCGTACACCTGTACGGAAGCCTTGTCCCCGCGAAGTTCGATAATTTCCCCGATCAGTCCTTTTTCCGATACGCGCACCACGTCGTATAACTTTGCGTCCGCCATACCTTCCGCAATGATCAACGGTCCCGAAATTTTAATTGTTTTCCCTGCCATACGTTTACCTCAATTTTCCATTTTGCATTTTCGCTTCGTTGCCCTTATTGATGGAACAAAATATCCACGCCCAAAGCACGTTCCATCGCGTTTTTCAACACTTCCATGCCATACCCGTCGCTGCTTCCCGAAGGAATACTCACCACCACGGGATAGGGCGCTTCGTCAAACCGTTTTAAAAATTCCGTCAACGGCCGCGCCAATTCTTCCGTCAAAAAAATAATTTGATATTCTTTCGCGATTTTTCGCAATACGTCGCGCGCTTTTTTATCATCTTCTGCGGGAAACGTCGCCACCCCCGCCGCTTTAAATACCATAATCGAATCGCCGTTCCCGACGATCGCCATTTTACCCGTCATATCCGCGCCTCCTTATCTCGCCCGCAACCGATTTTTCACGTCGTGTTCGGAAAGCCCGGCAAGCAGACAAACGAAAACGATCCGCACGTTTGCGCACTCCATTCTCCGACGGTATACGTAATATAAAAACGGTTCGTTTTTCGTCAGCTCGAAACGGCGCTGTTGAAAATACGTTTCGTCGTACCCGTCCCGGATCCTCTCCGCCGCCGTCAAGGGCGCGCCTCTTTTTTTCGCCGCAAAACACGCTTTCACAAACTCCGCATACGGCGTATCGGAAAATGCCTTTTCCGCTCTTTCTTCCTCTGCATCGAACAGTTGCGCCAAATCGCCAGCCGTCAAACTGCCCACCGGCAAATATTTATCCGTAGCCGTCTCCGCATCTCCCGCGCGAAACGCCGTCAATATATTCGTCATATCCGCTTTCGCCGTCAGCAACTTCTTCAAAACGCTCTTTTTCTTCGCCACCGCATACAAATACGTATACAAAGCTTTTTCGAAAATTTCGCCCACTTTTGCGCCGTTCGCCTCTTTCGCCAACAAAGCCGCCGCGTCTTCGCAAGCCTGCGCCAAAGCTTCATTTTCCGCTTTTAAAGCCGAAAAGTCGCCCTGCTGTACACATTCTTGCAACAACGCCGCCGATATCAAGCCTTCGGGCGCTAACATCTTGTCCGCAGACGCATTCAAATACGCCGCCTTTAACAAAGCCTTTGCGTTGTGAAAATCCCGCGAAGACAGTAAATACGCCCGTTCCGCTTCCGACGGCGCGTATTCACGGATAAAATCGTCCAAACTTTCTTCTTCTTTCGCGATCAGAGTTTCATACGCATACACGTCGGTCGTCGTTTCCGCGCCGCCGCCGAATCCCGTTTCCAACAGTGCGCGAAAAGCGTCCTCTGCGTTCAGTTCGCAAAGGCGAGTCACTTTGTCTTGCAACAATTTTTTTTCCCGCGCGGCAATTACGCCGTTGGTATACGTGATATCCAAATATCCCATTCCTATCTCCACCGTCGTTACGAAAACAGTTTTTTGGCAATTTCCGCCTGATGATTTTCACGGTCTGCCGCCAACAGCGCGCCGTACGACAGGTCTTTATCCGATTTTTCGCCCTTCAGCACCAAGCCGCCGTCCAAAGGCAACGTTTCCGCCGAAATTTTCAATCCCTTTTGCGCAATCACGGGCAACAACGCCACGTCCGTTTTATAATCGAAATTTTCCGCAAAAAAGAGTTCGTCCCCCGCTTCTGCATACTTTTCAAGCAAACCGCCCACCAAACGCAAGCAATCTTCCTTTTCAAGCGCAAGCAGATCTTGCAAAGCGATTCGGTACACCGCGTCGATCACACGGTGCTTTTCTCCAAGCAAAATCTTCGCGCTTTCCAACCGCGCGGCAGCCGCTTTTTTTTCTAAAATACTTTCACGCTTTTCCGCTACGTCCGCTTCCACGGCTCGCCTGCCCTGTTCGGCAGTTTTCGCCGCTTCCGCCAAAATTTCAGCCGCTTTCGCCTCTGCGTTTTCCACCAGAGCTTTTGCGTCCGCTTCCGCATCGGAAATAATGCGCGCCGTTATTTCTTGCGTACCCATATTAAACCAGCGCCACAAGCATGATCGAAATGATCAAGCCCAAAATCGCATAGAACTCGATCATACCGGGATACACGATCAATTTACCGGAAAGGCTTTCCTGTTTACCGACCGTGTAAATACAGTTCACTGCGGATTTCCCTTGGTACAACGCCGAAACGAAGCCGGAAACCATCATCGGCAACACTGCGCCCGCCATCAACCAGCCTTGTGCGTTCGTCGTGATACTTGCGATCGAGCTGGATGCGATAATGCCGATAATAAAGCCGTAAATACCCTGCGTTGCAGGCAACAGCACAAGCACCATCACTTTACCGAACTTCTTGGGATCTTCCCCCAATACACCCGCCGCTGCCGTACTTGTTTTATACAAGCCGACACACGAACCAATGCCGCACAGCAGCACACACGCAGCAATTGCTAACATAGCGATTGTTTGACCATACATAATTAAAATCCTCCGATTTTTTTCTTTTTGTTTTTTATTTTTAAGCGTTTCCGCTTGTTTTTCTGTCCTTTTGTTTTCAACGTTTTGCTTTTTCCGCGCTTTTCCCTGACGGTTGCAAGCGGATATATTTGTTTTCCGAGCCAAGCGGTTTAAACAACTCGCCTTCGCCTTCAAAAAATCTGCCGTAAAATTCTACGTATTGCAACCGCGCGTCGTGGATATATGCGCCCAATAAATTCATCACAAGGTTAAAGCCGTGCCCCACCAATAAGATAACGACGCCCAACACGATAAGCAGTGCGTTTCCGCTGAGCAAAAATTGTCCGCCGTATTGTGCGATGATCTGCGCGATGACTGCACCCGACAACATCAAACCGTACAAACGCGCATAACTCAAAATGTCCGATGCAAAATTGATCACGCCGTACGCCGCGCCAAAGCCTTTGGTAAATTTTCCGAAAAACTTTTCTTTTCTGCCCGCCGTCAGCATTGCCAACAACAACGAACCGCCCGCCGTTATACCGCCAACCGTCGCCAATATCGGCAACTGCGCCTCGTCTACAAATCCTACGATCGCCAACCCGACGCCGATCGAAAACAACACCCAAATCACGCCGTCGCATATTCCGTCCGCTATATTTCCTCTCCGCCATTCCTGTACGGCTTTGCATATATATCCGACGATGATCTGCGATACGCCGATCTCCATACTGATGATCAGCACGCTCGGAACGGATATTCCCGCCAACGTCCACATATCCTTTTGCGGATTGGGCATCAACGTCGCAGACAGCAACGATAACCCGAACACAGAGTTAAATAGCAGCCCCCAAATCATTGCAAACACCCCGCCAACAGCAAACGCTCCTGCCAGTTTCGACATACCCGTAGGCTTTGCGCGGTGTTTCCACCAAAGAAATCCGCCAACTGCCGCCATCAAAAATCCATACCCTGCATCCCCGATGATAAAGCCCATAAACAAGCTGTAAAAAAACGCCATCACCGCATTGGGGTCGAATTCCCGATAATTGGGCGCAGAATACGTGTTGGTGATCGGTTCGAAATTGGAAACAAGCGAATTGTTGCGCAACAACGTAGGCGGCGTTTCTTCATCTGTCGGATCGACAAACTCCATATAAGCCACTTGCGTGGTTTCTTTGATCTCCGCTTTCACCGCTTCTTCCGCATCTTCCGGCACGTATGCCTGCAACAAAAACGTACTTTCCGTCGCACGCAATTTCCCTGAAACGTCCGCTTTTTCCACGCCGAACGTCAACGCGTCGCAATACACTTTCAAAAAGCGAATTTTATCCTTCAACACATACATGGTATGCCCGTTTTCTGTCAATTGCTCTTTTAATGTTGCTTCCTTTTCACACAAAGTGCGATAGATTCCCACGCCCGTTTGCGTCCCTTCATACGGGCAATCGAAAAATCCAACGCCCGACAATATCCCGTCCGTTTCCGCAGATACGCTCTTATGCGCTACAACGTACACCAACGCATTATCTGCATCCGTCGCCAACGTTTGATATGCACACAAGGATTGTTCTGCAAACGCCGTTTGCAATTTCTCCTGTGCAGAAACGGAAATCAACCCCAGACGAGCGTTCGTATGCGCCGTTCCCATAAACGCCGAGAAAGGCAACGTCAATTTAGCATAAATCGCCGCTTGTTGTTTTTCTTTCTCCGTTTTGTATAATTCCGCAAGCAACGCGTTTTTCTCGTCGGTCAATCCGTTTACCGTCCGCACCAACTCGTCAGCTTCGTCCTTCTTTTCTTTCGCCGCTGAAAACTCCGAATACGTCACGTCAAAACCGTTCGCAAGCGCGTCCACCGTCTCCCCGCTTTCTTTTTGAGCCGTTTCCAGTGCCCCACAAAGCGCCGACAAAGCCGTTTCCACCGACGCCAAATAAGCGCGTTGTTCTTCCGTGTCCACGGCGATCGTGACGGTATTTTCCGTATCTGCGTGTTCAACCACTTCCACTGCGCCCGTTCGATGCAACGCATTTAACACTGCGTCTTTATCGTACGCCATCGCAACGAGGTTCAGCCGCCGCATTTTAACAATTGCCACTGGTGATCCTCCCTACGATATTTCCGACAACTTCCGGCGCGCCCGCTTTAAACACCTGCGCGCAATATTCCTGCGCCGCCCGAGTCTTTTCCGCAATCGTCGTGTCATACGCATTTTGCGCCTCTTTGTGCGCAGTTTTTATCTGCGTTTCCTTATAAGCGCGGCTTACTTCTTCCGACGACTGCATCGACCGAGCCGCGCGCATTTGCGCCTCCGCAACGATCTGTTCTGCGCGTTCGTTTGCCACGCGTCTTATTTCCGCCGCTTGTCCTTCCGCTTCGGTAATGGATTTGATAATTTCTTCCGTCATGATAACCTCTAAAAAGAATTACAGTTCCGCAAGCCTTTCCCGTACGCAAACTTCCGTTTGTAACCTTATCGCTTGCTTGTGCTTTCTCCCCGATGCTCCATCTGTTTTTTCTCCGAAAACGATCAATTTTTATAGTTTTCGACCATTCTCCTGCACTTTATATTATAACACCAAACTGAATTTCTGTCAAGAGTGCACTGCCATATTTTTTTTCATTTTGGAAAAAATTATCACTTTTCCCGCTCTTTCAACGAACAATTTGTTCTTCCAATTTTTACCGCAAAAAAACGTGAGGCCTATAATACGCCCCCCCCCCACGTTTTCGTTTACATATTTTTCGCCAACGTTCCGCAAGCGTTCCGCTTGACCTTGTCTTTCTATCTTTCGTTACTGAAGCTTGTAACTGTGTCGTTGCCCAACAGGAAGTCAAGAAACTCAGTTTCTTGTCAGGGTACAGGGGCGGAAGCCCTTGCGAAGTCAAGCCCACCATTAAGCAAGCTTTGCTTGCGCCACTACTGCGAAGCAGTCATCAACGTTCCGTTGGAGCACCGTTCCGTTTCATCATATTTTTCTATCCTTCTTTATCGATATTAATAACCTTATGTTTCCCAACAGGAAGTCAAGAAACTGAGTTTCCTGTCAGGGTGCAGGGGCGGAAGCCCTTGCAAAGTAAAGCCCCTATTAAGCAAGCTTTGCTTGCGCCACTACTGCGAAGCAGTTAGGGCAACGCGTATCGTTTCCCATCTTGTCATACTGAGCGGAGCAATTTATTGCGTAGTCGCGCGAGCAGAGCTTGGCTCTACGACACTACGAGTTTTTACGAGTATTGTATCTCGTTTTTAATCCCAGCCGCACTTATTCACTTTTTTTAGATACACTCCACTCGCTTTGCTCGGTCGGTATGACAGTGTGGTAGTCGTTTCACGCCCTTGGGACGCTCGCTATTCCGTCACTTCCTTCCTTATGGTATGACCAACGTTCCGTTGGTCATACCATAAGGAAGCGTAGCCGCAGTCGAGTGTATCTAGTTTAAATTCCAGCCAAAACTTTGCCGTTAGGCAAAACTTCACTTGACTTTTGTCAAACTTCACTTGTCGCAAGACAAACTTAACTTACCAAACGCAATCTTCAATCACTCTCCCTTCCATTTCCCTACAAAAAAACACCTGCGAGAGTGTTTCTCACAGGCGTATTTCTATTTTCGGTTGATTAAACCAATTCGATAATAGCGGTTTCTGCGCCGTCACCACGACGTTCGCCGAGAAGGTAAATTCTCGTATAGCCGCCACCTTGACCAAGCTCTTCTTTACGAGCCGCATATTTAGGTGCGATTTCGTTGAAAAGTTTGTCCATCAAAGGATGTTGCACGTCAGCCGTTCTTGCTTTGAAGTCGCTCTTCTTTTCGTTGAAGCCCTTCACTTCTTGCAAATCATACGTTTTTGCCATAATAGCACGACGAGCTGCCAATTTCTTTGCCCCGTCTTTTACGCCGGTAACGGTAACGTCCTTACCCTTGCTGTCTTTTTTCGTAACTTCGAATTCGATGTTGTCATCGTAGGTATTAACCGCTTTCGTGATGAGTTTTTCAACGTAAGATCTCAATTCTTTCGCTTTTTCAGCGGTCGTTTCGATTTTACCGTACCAAAGAAGTTGCGATGCCAAGTTTCTCAAAAGAGCATTTCTTTCTTTGGACGTTCTTCCCAATTTTCTGGGCATAATTTTAATCCTCCTGTTGTTTTAATGCGAGACCGTAAGAATCCAATTTGTTGATCACTTCTTCAAGCGACTTTCTGCCGAGGTTTCTCACCTTCAACATATCGTCTTCCGTCTTCTTCGTAAGGTCTTCGACTGTATGAATGTTTGCTCTCTTCAAGCAGTTGTACGAACGGACGGAAAGGTCCATTTCTTCAATCGCCATCTTGAGAATCTGTTGTTGCTTATCGTCTTCCGTCTTCACAAGGATATCCATACCCTTGATCGTTTCGCTAAGATTTACAAACAATCCGATATGATCTTGCATGATCTTCGCAGCCAAGGAAATAATTTCTTTCCCCGAAAACGTACCGTCCGTCCACACTTCCAACGTCAACTTGTCGTAATCCACCGCTTGACCTACACGGGTAGGTTCTACGGAATAATTCACTTTCTGCACGGGCGTGTAGATCGAATCGACTGCAATATAATCGATCACAGGCTTTTTGTTTTCTTTTGCGGGTTTATATCCTCTACCTCTGCCGATCGTAAGTTCGACGTCAAGTTTTGCGCCTTCGTCGATCGTGCAAATATATTGATCCGCGTTGATCACTTCGATTTCAGCGTCGATATTCAAGTCTTTCCCCGTCAATACGGCAGGACCTTCCTTGCAAATGTGCAACACTTTTTCATAATCTTTATCGATGATCTTCGTCTTGATCGCCAATGTTTTAAGGTTGAGAATAATTTCCGTAACGTCTTCTTTGACGCCCGCTACAGCGGAAAACTCGTGTTTTACGCTACCATCAAGGAACTTGATGCCTTCCACAGCCGCGCCGGGTAATGCAGAAAGCAGAATTCTTCTGAGGCAGTTTCCAATAGTAAGACCGAAACCTTTCTCTAAGGGCTCGCACACCACTTTCGCATAAAAGTCGTCGTTTTCAAGCACCTCGAGTTTGGGCATATCCATTTCGATCATAGGTTACCTCCTTATATTTTTCAATTATTTGGAGTACAATTCGACAATCATATGCTCCGCAATCTGGCTGTCGATATCTTCTCTGGTAGGAAGAGCCAATACCTTTCCTTCAAGTTTTTCTCTATCAAACTCAACCCATTTTACAAGGCTGTTGTTTGCTTTGGTTTCTTTCAATTCAGTAAAATATTTGTTGCCCTTTCTGTTTTCTTTTACAACGATAACGTCCCCTGCTTTTACAATGTAGGAAGGAACGGTAACCGTCTGACCGTTTACCATCAAGTGTGCGTGGCTTACGATTTGACGAGCAAGCGTTCTGGAAGGAGCGATCCCCATTCTGAACACAACGTTATCCAATCTTCTTTCCAAAAGGGACAACATGTTTTCACCCGTTACGCCTTTCATACGGTCTGCCATTTCGTAATACTTACGGAATTGACCTTCTTGCACACCGTAAATTCTCTTGGTCTTTTGCTTTTCACGAAGCTGCAAGCCGTATTCGGAAACCTTCTTTCTGTCCGCACCGTGCTGACCGGGAGCAACCGGACGCTTATTGAACGGGCATTTTTCCATATAGCATTTGTCACCTTTAAGGAACAACTTGCCGCCTTCTCGTCTACAAAGTTTACATTTAGCTTCTCTATATCTAGCCATAACTTTTTAACTGCCTCCTGATTAAACTCTACTACGCTTCGGGGGTCT
>JAFTPQ010000004.1 GCA_017463205.1 Clostridia bacterium | reverse complement strand
CCGCTTCGCTTGTACCCATCGCGATACCCAAAACGCCGTTGTCATCGAGATCGATCGCACCTGCCAACGCCGTTACGTCGCCGTCGTTTGCCACTTCCAAAGGAATGTCTTTGCCGTAAGCCTTGCTGATTTCCTTCGCCGCGTTGATATACATATTTTTTACGTAATCGCCGTGTTTTTCCCTGTCCACCTTGATAAACAGCGACGCCACCATAATTTGATTGTCTATATACGTGCCCGCGGAAGAAACGCCGATCGCGTCAACGGTGGGCATTTTGCTTGCCGCCGTCTTCATCGCCGTCAAAATTTCGTTATGATGATAGGTGGGATCTTCCGTCGTTTTCGGATTCCAAACCACTTCTTCGCTGTACACCACTTCGCCGTCGATCACCGCGCTCACTTTTCTGTCCGAACCGCCTGCGTCAAAACCGATACGGCAACCGTCTAAATATCCGCCTACGCGAATAGAAGCGTTTTTCTGTTGAGGAATTTCGCTTTCTTCCAGCCATTCCACCTCAAATTCTTTTCCGTAAATTTCACTCATCATTTTCACGTCGAATGCGCGAAGTCCGTCAAGCGTATACGCTTGTTTTAAATATTCATAAATCGATTTACTGCCGGCAACGGAAATTTTAAATCCGCCGATCACCCAAAGAATGGTTTTGGCTATACGTTCCGCAATACGGAAATTGAGCACGTCGTTTACGCCGTCTTTAAAAGCATTGTATGTATACACATAATTATAACCGCCGTTACGTTCTACCACCAACGTTACTTTTGCGGCGTTTCCGCTGTTGTTTACGTCTTTTTCATAAGCGTCCAAAACCTTTATCATCGGTTGAAAAGCTTTATCTAATTTCGGTGTTCTCATAATAAATCATTCACTCCTGCCATCATAAATTATTTTTCCGCCACGAATGGTCATATACACTTTAAAATCGGCGCTCAACACAGTGAGATCGGCGTCCTTTCCTACGGCAATACTGCCCTTTGTCTTTTCAAGCCCGAGATTTCGAGCCGGATTGATGGTTGCATAATCGATTGCCGTTTCAAACGGAACACCGATTTTTTCCACCATATTTCGCACCATACCGTTCATCGGGATCACCGTCCCTGCAAGCGTTCCGTCTAAAAGTCTTACACAATCTTTCGTGATCGTAACGGGCAAACCGCCCGTATCGCTTAACCCTTCGGGCAAACCTTGCGCGCGTAATGCGTCCGTAATCAATATCAACTTGTCTTTCGGCTTGTTTTTTACAAGCAATTTCATTGCGGGAATGGAAACGTGTACCGTATCCGCGATCAATTCGCAATACAGCTCATCTAATAAAAGCGCGCTGCCAAGCGTTCCTATTTCCCGATGATGCAACGGGCTTTGCGCGTTATACGTATGCGTAATACATTGCGCGCCTGCGTTTACGGCGTTTATGATATCGGTATGCGTTGCCGCTGTATGCCCCAAGGAAACGACTATGCCTTTTTCCTTTAAATAGGCGATCAACGCTTCACTGCCGTCCTTTTCGGGCGCAAGCGTTATCATTTTAATCGTTCCGTTGCTTGCCCGATACATTTTGTCAAACGTCGCAACGTCGGGAGATAAAAGATATTCTTCTTTCATCGCGCCTTTGTATTTAGAAGACAAAAACGGACCTTCCAAATGCGCACCGAGTATTTCCGCCCCCGTGCCGTTCTCTTGTTCCATATATTCGGCAATGCACGAACAAGCCGATAAAATATCTTCTTCTTTTTGCGTGACGGTCGTTGCCAAAAACGCGCTTGTACCGCTTTTTGCCAACGTTTCCGCAATTTGTTCCAACGCCGAAAGGGAGCAATCGCCCGCTTCCGCTCCGCCTGCACCGTGTACGTGCTGATCGATAAAACCCGGCACGACGATCGCGTCTTGGGGGAGTGCAATTGCATCCCCTGCCGCCTTGCCGATTTCTTCTATTTGTTTATCGAAAGTCAACGACGTTTTTACAACGCCCTTTCCTTCCACGTATATATTGACGTCTTTTATACATTTCATTACAGTTTATTCTCTCCGTTTATTGCAGTGCTTTATAATTCAATTATTTGCGTCCCGTCTTTTTCGATTATATGCTCTTTGACGCCCATTTCAGACATCCATCGTCTTGTTTTCAACGTTTCCCAAGGACCTGAGTTATATCCGTTGCCCGCATCGTTCTCCCAAAGCCAAATCGGAGTCGGCCAAATGCATCTTTGGGGTTTTATACGCCGATAAAAACTTTCGCTTACCCCGCTTTGACCGTGATGCGCCATTTGCGTATATTCCGTTTGCAATTCGTCTTTTGAACAAATTTCAAGTACTTCTTCGCCGCCTTCCACACCCAAATCGCCCAAAATCAAAATACTGCTTTTTCCCGAATCGATACGAAAGACCGTAGAACTGTTATTGACAAAATTTTGCGTAATTTTTTCATTAAACGTCCTTAAAATGCGAATTTGCACGTCGCCAAACCGAAAAACGTCGCCTCTTTGAAGTGTGTGCACACGATTTGGATACATTGTTTCAAATATCGATTTCAACTCTTGTAAAAGTTCCTTTTCTTTTTCCCATCTCATGCCCTGTTCAAACAATAATTCAAACGGAGGAAAAGCGTGAAAAATCCGTTCTATCGCTATATTGGCGCAAGTTTTGTGCAACTCGCAAAACGCCCCCATATGGTCATGATGCGGATGCGTAAAAAACCAAGCGTCTACATGAGCGTTGCAATTTTCCAATAAAAACGAGTTTAATTGCCGATGATCCCCCATACAACCGCCGTCGATCACTATCGTTTTATTTTGTGCTTTGATTACCGCGCCGAACATTTGAGAATGTGTCGTATTTCCTAATAAATAAAATTGTGACATAATGTGATAAGTATAGCATATCTATTGAAAACTTGCAATTATTTGAATAAAAAATTTTTTTAATATTTTTACCCGTCTATCCCGCTATTTTTGATCACGTCGGGATAGAAATAATAGCTGTTTTTCGAGGTTCTGCCTTGCTTGGAGCCTTATACTTCGTACCCATCTGCTTGATATGCCTTTCGGATCTTTTCGTTACATTTACGGATCTTTTCTTTCTGATCCTGCGTCAATTTATCCGAACGATCGTAATAATACAAACCGTTTTGTTCCTGTTCTATATCATACAGTTGCGTATAACAGAATCCCGAAATTTTAAGGTGTTTGGAAATCAGCTCTATCAGCGCGCAATATCTGGAAACAAACACATCGCCGTCAACTTCTCCTTTTCCGTATCCCCATGCGTCTTCAAATTGTACAGCTCCTTCATTTACCGTTTCCGTTTCCCGATCTGCCCCTGCAAAACCGAAGGAGATACCGCCGCACTCGCTGAAATGCACGGGCGCGCCCTTTTTATATCTTAACTTGTCGTATTTACAATATAAAAGGGGAACGTCCAATTTGTCTTGTTCGCTAAACAACGCCAAATGTTTTTCAACTTCCGTTATATCCTCGTAACAGTGAAAATCGTAAACATCCGTCTTATGCCCGTGATGTCCGCCGCTAACGTCGATACAAGGCCGTGTAGCGTCAAATTTTTTCGTGAAATGATAAATTTCATCAACGATCCGTACGTCGCGAATCTTTCGCGGGTCTTCGGGTTGCCCCCACGCTTCGTTTAAAGGACACCAAAGGATAATGGACGGATGGTTAAAATCCCTCTTCATCACTTGCTGCCATTCTTGTATAAATTGCCCGTAATAATCCAAATTGGAATAATCGATGCCCCAGCTCGCATATTCGCCCCAAACCATATATCCCGCTCGATCGCAAAGATATAAAAACTGCGGATCAAACGCCTTTTGGTGCAACCTTATCCCGTTGAACCCCAATTCCACGCCCAAACGAAGATCCTGTTCCATAAACGCAACGTTTGGCGCTGTGTACAGTCCGTCAATGTTATAGCCTTGATCCAACGCAAACGCTTGATAGGTCTTTTTTCCGTTTAAGAAAAAATCACGGTCTTTATATTCCACCGTCCGAAGACCGAAATAGGACAATACTACGTCGTCTTCAAAGATGATTTTTACGTCGTATAAATTCCCTTTCCCTTCCTCCCATAAATGTTTTTCCGACAAAGGAAGACGGATGGTTTTTCGATAATCGATCTTTCCTTGTTTTTTTCCAACCTCTTTTCCCTCAAACAGCACTTCTACGCGATAATTCCCTCGCGCGGAAACGGTTAGATCCACCTTCAGCAAACTATTTGTCGGATCGGGATAAAAATAAAATTCGCATACGTATTTTTCAGGAGTATCTTCCAACCACACCGATTGCCATATCCCCGTTATGCGCGTATAAAAACAACCGTACGATCGTCTTTTCAACGATTGCTTCCCGCTTAAGGATCTGCCTTTTTCGTCATCATTGACCACCAAAAAAATTTCATTTTCGCCTGCCTTTACAACTTGCGAAATATCAAATTCAAAAGGCGTATATCCGCCTACATGACCGCCCACATATTTTCCGTTGACGTATACGCTTGCGCGATAATCCACCGCGCCGAAATGCAAAACTTTCCGCCCGGATACGTCGTCCAAATTAAATTTCTTTTTATAATAACAAACGGGAATGAAATCCGTATAATCGATCCCCGACAATTTACTTTGCGGGCAAAACGGGACGTTGATGGGTTGCCAAGTTACGTTGTCGAAACTAAATTCCCATCCGTCGTTTAATAAAGTCGTCTGTTCTCTTGCAAATATAGGATTCGGGTACATATCTCTACCTCTTTATTAAATTCTGTTAGCCGAAACGTTTACGTCCCAACCGATATAGCACGGCGTATCCGTTTCTTGATAATATGGAAGAATTTCTTCTTCCAATTCTTCGATACGGGCAAGCTTTCCCGTCAAATACTCTTCCAAGCGCAACTTGCACGAACACAGACGTTGCTTTAATCCTCCAAGACGCAAATCTTGAATATCAAAACCCGACGCCTTATTTTCTTTATACCACAACGCGCTGTATTTTTGATAGAAAATTTCCAATTTGAAAAGCGTCTGTTCGTATTCGGTTACAATTTTCCGCAGACCTGCCTTATCCTCGGCTTGATACGCTTTCCTCGTACGTACGCCCAAACCGTATTTCAACGACATCAAACTGCACAACGCCGCCGCGCTTTCAAATAAATATGCATACGCGCTTTGTTCGCCAAACGCCGCCAACGTTTTGGCATGTTGTCGATATTCTTCTTCCACGCCTTCTTTGGTACATACGCAATCTAAAAATCCGTTAAACGGATCCGAATACAATGCGTGTTTCGAAACGTTCCCCAAGCACGACGTATTTCCGCCGACGTAATTGGGAATATCCAATGCGCGCAACGCGTCGAAATCTTCCCCCGTAATCGCCCGAAATTCCGCTTTGATTTTTTCCACGTCTGTTTCCCCGTCATAACACCTTTTCGCCGCGTATAAGGCAGGTAAAACGGCGTAAAACGAACATTCCTTTCCGTTGTCGCCCCAGAGAGTGATCATAATATTTTTTACGCCCTGCTCTTTCGCCGATCTCAATGCGGGAAACAGCGTTTTCATCGCATAATCGTTCCCGGGCGCAAAGCCCGTCCACGTCCAAGCGCCGCCCGCAAACCAAATTTCGTTATCGAACTTTTTATGCGCGGCAAACATACCGTCGTAAAATTCTTTATCGTCGTGATAATAATCCCAATAAACCAAACCGACTTCTTGCGGCGCGGCATTTTTCACCTCTTGCGTGACGTTTGCGTTTACGTCATAATACGCGCCGCCTGTTGCAAGCTTGAAAAACATATCCGACCACATAATCGGTTTAAATCCGTATTTTTGCGCGATATCGATCACTTTTCTTAAATGCGTTTTTAAAATCGTCAAATGGTCTTGATAGCCGTTGCGGTTAAAATATTCGCCTCTGCCGATCATCTCGGCTTCGTCCATGCCGATATGTACATACGACGAAGTGAAACTTTCCCGCAAACTCTTAAACATATTTTCGATCAATTCGTACGTTCTCGGTTCGCCTACAAGCAAAATATCGCCAACGTCCGTCGCTTTTCCGTATACGTCCTTCCAACGCAACAACTGATTTAAATGCGCCAAAGTTTGAATACACGGGATCACTTCCACGCCGATCTTTTCGCACTCGGAAACGATAAACGAAAGTTCTTGCGTCGTATATTTACCGCGAAGATAACCAAAATACGGCTCTCCTTTCACTTCATACGTATCTTCCGTGTATAACTGTATCATATTATAACCAAACGATTTTAATATTTTGGCATAATTGATCACTTCGCTCGGTTTCATTACCGCATTTCGCGACATATCCAACATCGCGCCGAAAAAATGTTTCATATTTCAATACTCTCTGTCCTGTTTTTATTTAAAAACTGATTGAATAAATCAAACTTCACGTTCTTCTATTAGATACCTCCACCAAAGATCCTGTGGTGGAGGTATTCGTTTGTATTTATTTGTTCTTTTTTGTCAAACGATTCTTTTTCTCGATCAACGCAACGATACACAAAAGTAAGCATACGCCCACAACGCTGACGTTTATAGACGAACCGCAACCCGAATCCTTCTTCGAGGAATTTTCTTCGTTTTTGCTATCCGAAGACGCGTCGCCGCTGTTATCGCTTTCGTTGGGAAGTTTCGCAACGGCGCTCATCGCTTCTTTTGCCCCGTCAACTTTGCTTTCCATTGCCGCCGTATCCGTCATCGTCGCAAGTTCCGCTTTCGCCGCGTTGCAAAGAGAAAGGATCTGTTGCCAATTTTCTTGGCTGTATTCACTTTCCGTCAATTGCGCAACAAATGCGTCCAATTCAGCCGAATATTCCAAAATCGCCGCATCCAACAACGTAAGTACGCTGCCCGCTTCCGCTTTAAACGCCGCAACCAGCATATTCATTTGTTCCGCGTCCGTTTCCGCGTCGATCTGCGCCTTATAATCCGCGATCTTCGTTTCGATCAACGCCCAATTTTCCGCACTGTAATCCGATTCCACAAACACAACCGCATCAATTTCCGCTTTCGCATTTGCGCGAAGTTCCGCAAGCGCCTGTTCTTCTTCCGCCGTTAAAACTGCGTCCAAACGCTCGAAAGCAACCGCTTTATACCCTTCGATTTCCGAAACCGAACAAGTGAAATAACCTGCGCTGACTTGTTCGATGATCGTCTGAATCTGCACCCAACCGTTTTCCGAATACTCATTTTCTTGGTATCCCTCTTGACAAGCCGCCGTAAAGATCTCAAAATCCGCGATCATCGTTTTAACGCCGTTGACGATACCGTTTAAATACGCCGTAGTAAACGTTTCCGCTTCCCAAACTTCCCGTTGAGCGCCCAAGAGGAACGCGTCGATTTCATCGGCATATTTTTCATACGCTTCCGTATCGATCAAATCTTTGCAAGTCGCAATTTCCTGTTCTGCGTCCGTGATCTTGGTCGAATACAGCGTAATATCTTGATAACCTGCGATCAAAATACATCTATCCAGATATTTACGTTCGATCGTCGTCATCGCCGAAGCAATTACGTCGCCCGCCTTCACCGCGATCGTCGTTACGCCGTTGTCGTTGGTGGAAAGATAAACCGCGATCTCTACTTTCCCCGAGAGCGAGGCTTCCTTCTTCGTCAACCAAGCGCCTAACGTACCGCCTCTTTCTTGTAAAATATCGATATTGATTACCCAATACGTACGGGAGAAATCGTCCGTCGACTCGTCGCCGTCGCCCGGTTCGTTGTTAAACCCGACGTTGATCCCCGCAGCGTTTACGTAAACAGAGAAATTATCCACACGCAAAATCAAGCCGTCTTCCGTCATATCGGCAATAAACTTGATTGCAAAATCGTCGCCTTCTTGATACAAGTTCCCTTCTCCCGAAGTACCGCCTGCCCAATACAACGTGTGATCGGTAGCCCATTTATATTTCGGCAAAACCAACGACAGCGAATCGTCGTTAAATCCCTCCGCTTTATTAGCCCATTTCAACCAACCGCCGACGTCTTCACTCGCCCACGCGGAATCGGCAATATCTTTGCATTGCCCGAAATATGCGTCAGCCGAATACGTCAAAACGGCGTCCATCACCGAAGCCACCGCTTCCGAGGCCTGTTGCGCCGTCAATGCGTCCGAGTTCCAAAGCGTTTGTTTCGCTTCTGCCACTTTCCCGTCTATCGCGGTTTTCACTTCGCCCGTATATACGTCTTCGGGCAATCCCGCCACGATCGCATCGATCTGTTCGTCATACGAAGCGGTCTGCGTCGAATACACCTTCATCGCGTTTCTTGCAACGATCGCCGTGTGCCAACCTGCAATACGCGTGTGCGAACTGATCGTAGAAAGAACCGTATCGCCGACTTTCATCACCAACGTCGTAACGCCCGTATCGTCCGTACCCAAATACACGCTGACGGACACAACGCCCGAAAGAGTTGCGCTTTGATTTGCAAGCCAAGCGTATGCCACGCCGTTTTCCGTATATGTATCTAACCAATAAGCGGGATTGTAATCTTGCAACGCGTCGCCAAACGCCCCGCACATATCGTTATAACCCATTTTAAGCGCATTCGGCGTAACGACAAACATGAAATTATCTACAACAACCGCAAAACCTTCCGCAGGCACTTCCGCAAGGAAAGAAACCGCAAAATCGTCGCCCTCTTGATACAGCAACCGTCCCGCCTCATGCACGGGGAAGCCGCCGCCCGACCAAACCAAGCTGTTCGTCGTGCCGTCCCAACTATAAGCGTCTAACGAACAACTCAATTTTGCGCTCGACAACGAACGACCGCCATAACGGCCTTTCATCCAACCGTAACTGCCCGATACCCAAGCCTCATCCGCAACATCTTTGCACAATTTTAAATACAATTCCGTATCGTCAACGACAGTACCCGTCGTCAATTCTAAAATCGTTGTTTTCAATTCTGCAACCGATTGCGAAGCAAACGAAGCCGTCAAAGTTTCTGCCCCATAAATAGCCTCCTTGACTTCCGTTGCTTTTGCGTCCACCGTCGCTTTTAACGCGCCCACGTATAAAGCGGGATCGATCGCCGCCACAGCTGTTTCAATTTCTGCTTCGTACGTCCCTACTTTTTGCGAATACACTTTAATACCGTTGGAAACAATTGCCGTGTGAACGCCCGTAATCCGCGCGTGATCACTGGACGCGGTTACAACCGTACCGTCAACTCTTGTCGACACCGTCGTTAAACCTGCCTCGTCGGTGCTGAATACAACGTCTACGTTTACAACGCTGTCTAACGTAACGGTTTGCGTTGTCAACCACGCAGCTTCCGTACTTGCATATTCACCGCCAAGTTCGTTTCCTGTGTACAGGTCGATCCAAGATGCGGGATGATAGTCCATCATACTATCGCCAAATACCCCACGACGGTCGTTATAACCGATCTTAATATAATTGGAAGCAATCGCCACCATATAATTGTCTACTACGACAGCAAAGCTCTTATTGGTAGTCGCTGCAAAGGATAATGCAAAATCTCCGCCCGTATATAAACTGCCGAAACCTTGTTCCGAAGGACCGCCGCCGCCCCAAATCAAGGCGTTGTTCCCTTCTCCCCAAGCATAGGCGCTGAGAGTTACACCAATATTTTCGCCCGTGATCGAACGGCCGCCGTAACGGTTTATTCTCCAACCGTTACCGTTTGACACCCACGAATCCGAAGCAACGTCTACACAAGAATCGAACACGGTCGCGCTTGTTTCGGCAACACCCGTTTTTGCAGCAGGCAAAACCGTAACCGTTCCGACAACCGCCGAAGCCGCCAATACAACAGACGCTAACGCTAAAAACTTCTTTCTCATACATATATCTCCTACATAGTTTTTTTATAATTCAGTTCGACAAATATCATTCGCTGAAATCGTCGTCACCAACGTCGCCGCCGGGGCCGACAAGCGTCAAACTTGTACGAACGATTTCTTCAAAGCAATAAACAGTTATAGCCAATGGTTGATATATTTTCATCATTTTCTCCTCGCCCTATCCCCTCAAAATCACACAGCGCAACCGTAGGGCGCATCGCGCTGACAATGCGCCCACGTTGCAAACTTTTTCCTTAGTTAAACAAATCGCCGAAATTCGATCCGTCTACGCGATCGTCGCCAACGTCGCCGCCGTCGCCGCTGGTGCGAATAACGTCTTCTTCATAAAACGTATAAATATCTATCAAAAGTCGATTATATTTTTTCATGATCGTTTCCTCCTATTAAGCCGCCAATACGATGTTATCGACTGCAACTTCCACAGCTTCGCCGTATACTTTCGCACCCGTATCTTTTGCCGTCCAGAAAGCGCGCACCGTAAACGTAACGCCTGCGGGCATAGCTTTCAAATTGTAACCGAACAAATAAGCCGCATTCCAAGCCGTCGGCAACACTTTTTCCGAACCGTATGTAAACGAATCGAATGCTTTCGTCGTCGTCACTTCTTTCACTGCGCCGTTGTACGTAATTTCGAAACCGACTGCGTCATACGACAACGAATCGATCCCTGCAACCAAACGAACGATACTTCTGTCTGCATTTGCGTGAGCCACCGTTGCCAATTCGCCCGAAGTAAGCGTAACCGCGCCGTTTGCCACTACGTAATTTGCAAGCAAACCGTTGTTTGCCGCAACTGCGTCGTAAACAAACGATTGATCAAAGCTGCCGCCGTTTAACACAAGCGTACCGCCGTTCACCGTAAACAACGTTTCTTTCGCCGTATATGCGCCGCTGTTGATCGTCAATGCGCCCGCCACGTTGAAATCAGCCGTTACGTTGCCGCCGCCAACCGTCAAGTTGCCGTTTACCGCAACCGAGTCTGCCGTATAGTTTTTGCCGTTCAAATCGACCGTAACGTTTTTGCCTTCCGCAACCGTCACTGCGTTTTCCGTAAGGTTGTCGTTCAACGTAACCGTTGCGCCGTCTGCCGCCGCATTGATTGCCGCATTCAAGTTGGAATATACGTTTGTACCAACGGAAACACCCTTGTTTTCAAGATATTTCGTCGAATAAATATTTCCGCCCCACGAAACGATTGCCGTATGCCAACCCGTAACTCTTTCCATTTCCGTCGTAGCCGTAACAACCTTATCGCCAACCTTTACGCCCAACAGCGTAGTGCCGTTATCGTCCGTCGTTACAAATGCGTCGATCTTTACAACGCCCGAAATGCTGGTCGTTTCTTGTACGAACCACTGCGCAGTAGAACTTCCTTGTCCATGTAAAATATCCAAATCTGTTGTCCACTGTTGAGGCGTGTAGTCGGTCATCTCGTCCCCAAACGTTCCCGCTTGTGTATCATAACCGATTTTGATTGCCGTGCTGCTTACCCACAAAGAGAACTGATCGACAACCACCGCAAAACCATAGCCGCTTCTGCTTCCGCCTACGTCCGCCGCAAACGAAACGGCAAAATCACCGCCCGTGTACAATGCACGCCCGCCTTCATGCGAAGGCCAACCGCCACCAGCCCAAACAAGACAGTTTTGCGCATCCAAGTTGCCTGCATACCCTGGAAGCGCAATACCGATAAGGTCGGATGTGATAGTGCGGCCACCGAAACGGGCATGACGCCAACCGTTGCCACCGCTTACCCACGAATCGGACGCGATATCTACGCAAGAATCAAGCATTCCGTTGATTTTCTTTTCATTGATTATCGCCAACACGGGATTTACTTTTTCGTTTACGAACGCACTGGTCAAAGTTTCTTCTGCCCAAATTGCCGTTTTTGCTTCGGCAACCGCCGTATCCACTTGCGTTTTAAATTCGCCCGTGTATACGCTTTCGTCCAAGGACGCTACGGCTTTATCCATCTTTGCCACCGAGTCTATCGCCTGTTGCGAATACACTTTCATACCGCCAGATACGATTGCTGCGGTGTAACCCGTAATACGCGCGTGATTGCTCGTACCCGTAACAAGCGTATCGTTTACTTTTGCTACAACCGTCGTTTCGCCGTTCGTCGTGCCAAACGCAACTTCCACTTTGTAAATACCCGAAAGGCTTACCGATTGGCTTGCAATCCAACCTGCCTCCGTACTGTCGTTTTCCCCGCCAAGTTCATTGCCTGTATACAAATCTGTCCAAGAAAGAGGATGATAGTCCATCATATGGTCGTTGAACACACCGCGTCTATCGTTGTAACCGATTCTTACTTCGCTCGGAGTAATTGCCACGGTGTAGTTGTCCAAAACTACCGCATATGCAACCGTCGTTTCCGCCCAGAACGATACGGCAAAATCACCGCCCGTATACAAACTACCAAAACCTTGACTGCTAGGACCGCCACCACCCCAAATAAGAGCGTTTTTTGCGTCTTCCCAACCATAAGCACCAAGTGTTACACCAACCGTTTCGCTCGAAATGGAACGACCTATGTAACGATTGATTCTCCAACCACAACCGTTACTTACCCACGAATCGGAAGCGATGTCTACGCACGCGTCGAGTTTTGCCGCAACGCCTTCGTCCGCCGTAACTGCCGCTTCGGGCGAGGGAAGCATTGCAACTGCCGCACCTGTTGCAACAACACATGCCGAAGCCAAAATTGCCATAAGTTTCTTTTTCATTTTTTTAAGATCCTCCTTAAATATATTTTTATTAAAAAAATTGTATCACTTTAAAAATGCTAAAACCACCCATATTTTTTACCAAAAATAACACTGTATTGACATTATTTTGTCCGTACGTTTAAATTTCTTTTATTTTATAGTAGATGGTATACCGATTATTTTCCGTATCTTTGATAATTTCGAGGATTTCGTCCGACTCCAAATCGAATTTCAAGCCTTGCGGCACTTCGATTTCATACCGAACCACGCCGTTTTGGTAGGTGTAGCTTGCTTTTACAACGCCTTTGGCGGTTTCCAACGTACACTCGTTGTTTTTGATACGCGCAAGCGGATCGAAACGGGGCGCGAGATACAGGTTTTCGCCGCCGCCCAACAGTTGCAAACCGAACATATACTCTACCATCCACTCGATGATCGAACCGAGCGCACAATGGCAAAACGAGTTCATGGAAAAATCTTCCAGCACTTTCGAGCCGTAAAACGTAGTGATCCCGTTCCAGCGTTCCCAAATGGTAGTGCCGCCGCTGAGCAACATATAACACCACGAGGGATATTCGCTGTTTAACAACAGCCTGTACGCAAGATCTGTTCTGCCGATATCGCATAATGCCGACAACAGATATCTCGTGCTTAAAAAGCCCGTCGTGATCGAATAATTATCCGCCTGTAACAATTTTTCAAACGATTGTTTCAATTCGTCAACGCTCGCCAAGCCGAAATAAATCGCCAACGTATACGCGCACTGCGTTTTCACCGTCAATTCGTTGCCACGTAAATATTGTTTTCGGAACGCCGCTTTAAAGTTCTCTCCGATCGCTTTGTATTTTTCCGTTTCGGGATCGTCCAACAATGCGCACATATCCGTCAACAACGCCGCGCTGTAATACGAATATGCCGTGTTTACCAATTTCTTTTCCGTAAAGCTGAGTGCCAACCAATCGGCAGGAGCATATTCGTTGCCTTCCCGTAAATAATCGGTGGACGTATTCGCCAAATAATCGACCCACTTTTTCATCGCCGACAAGTTTTCTTTTATCACTTCGACGTTGCCGTATCGACAATAATGGTCGTACGTGAGATGCACGATCGCATCACCCCAACCGTTGTCGCCGCTGCCCGCTATTTCGGGAATGTAGGGCGCTACGTTGTATATGTTGCCGTCTTCAAATTGCGCGTTGCGGATATCCCCAAGATATTTCCGCATATACGCATTGCAATTTGCCAGATACATCGCGCTGCCGCCAAATACGCAAATATCGCCCAACCAACCCAAACGCTCGTCACGTTGCGGGCAATCGGTGGGAACAGCAAGGAAATTGGCTTTCATCGTGTTTTCGATCGCCGTCACCAAATCGTTGATCAAAGGGTTTGACGTGTTGATCGTCAACCTGCGGGGGAAATTCGTCGATAAACACTTTCCTCGCAGGGATAGATCGGTCAGTTCGCCGCTCTCTGCGCGCACCTCCGCATACCGAAAACCGTGATACACGTATTCGGGGGAAAATGTGGCTTGATCGCCGTTGCTGACGTATCGATCGCTCGATTTTGCCCTGCGCAGATTCCGCGTGTATATTCGTCCGTTGGCGTCTAAAATTTCCGCATACCGAAATATAACGTTCGTTCCGCGCGTCGCCGTGATCTTTGCTTCTACGTTCCCTGCGAAATTTCTGCCGAAATCGTATATCTTTACGCCGTCAACGTCGGAAATCAGCTTCGGATATAAATATTCGATACAGCGGATCGGTTCGAAGTCTTGTTTCTTCAACAAAATATCGCACGTTTCCACTTGGGAATTTTCCCATGCGGAATCGTTAAATTCCGCATGGAGATAATCTTCCGAAACGTTGTCGTCCCACGTTTCGCCGTCTAAAATGTCCGCGTCCAAAATCTTCGTTTTGCCCACTTTGTGATATGCGTCGGAATCATACGTTTTTTCATCGCCGTTTTTCAATGCGACTTTCATTCGGTATAACACAGCCCCGCGATTGCCGTACGCCTGCGCGTTGAGCAACCCCATCGTGCCGTAATACCAGCCCGCCGCAAGACAGACGGCAATTACGTTGTCGCCTTTTTGCAAATACATACCAACGTCGTATTCTTGATAGAACAATTCTTTACGATAATCGCACCAACCGGGCGTCAAACAGTGATCCGACACTTTCCTGCCGTTGATATACAGCGTGTAAAGCCCCTTCGCCGTGATACGGATCTTGGCTTTCTCTATCGAACTTTTTATATGCACTACTTTTCGGAATACCAAAACCGGAAATCGATTTTTATCCTCCGACGGAAATTCGATCGGAGCATACATCCATTTTTCATTTCCAATCATAAGTACTTCCTTTTATCTTACGTAGATCGAATCCACGTACATCGTAAATTCTGCCGCGTTTGTGATCAAAAACATAAACGGTTTGTCTTGCGATTGATTGAAGTTTCCTTCGTTCAACTCGCACCAAGAAGCAAATTCGCTGAGTTTATAGATCACCTCCGTCCAAACGCCGCCTTGCACCGTATTGTTTCCGCGATTAAACGAACCGTCGCTACAGCCGATCTCCGCCCTGCTCGTCGTCCAAACGGGGATCACGACTTCGGTAAATCCGTACGCCGCCAACATTTTCATCGTTTCGACGTTTACCGCTTTCGTCAACGTCATGCCCAACGAATAAATGGCTTGGTCTTCGGTGTACGAGAATTTCAAAAACGCGCCTTGATCGGGCGTTCTGCCTTCCACAGCGCCTTTTACGATCTCCAACGTAGGCGCAACGCTCGCACCCCAAGAGGTTTTCGTGCCTTTGATGCCGATAATGCTCTCTTCATCGATAAATTTATGCAGATAATTTTCGTACACGTTGACGTATAAAATCTTTTCTGCGTTTTTATACTTGGCTTTGATGATCGCTTCGCCTTCTTCCGTTGCCGTGCATTTTCCGTTTTCTACGGATACGACGTTGGGCGCGGTAGAACTCCATTCCACGGCAACCTCCTCCGATTGGTTTCCGTTTACGAAAACTCGACAATCCAACGTCAATTCTTGCCCTAAAACCATTGCCGTACGCGTGCCCATAGCCTCGAATACAATGGCGGCATATTCGTCCACCGTTTTAAACGAAAGAGTCTGCGTATACTCTTTATCCGCATACGAAGCGGTTGCCGTCAATACACATTCGCCTACGGACAACACTTGCGCAACGTTTCCGTCCACCTTGATCACCTCTGCGTTGGACGTTGCGTAACTGATCGCCGCGTCGTCCAAAGGTTGATCGTCGATGACAAGATATCCGCCCAACGTAAACTGCAACCCTACGTATGCGCTTTGCGCGTATAAACTTTCAAACACCAAATAATCCGATTCCGTAAAGCTTTTTACAACGCTGACGCTGCAAGTTTTCGTTTCTTTGCCGCTGGTAGCGGTGATCACCGCCGTTCCCGCAGATACGCCGAACAATATCCCGTCTTCCACCGTAACCACGGCTTCATTGGAAGACGACCATACGACGTTCGTTCCGCCGACGCAACTTAAAAATTCTTCCGTGCCGATCAGCATTTTCAGCGTCGTTTGCGAAATTTCAAAATCGACGGTTTGTTGATTGTTGGAAGACGAGTTTTCCGTCTTTCCGCCGTTACAGGCAGTCGTCGCAAAAAGCGAAGCGGAAAAGACGGTCGCCAACAATATAGTAAATAATTTTTTTGTATTAAATCTTTTCATATCAAACACCCCACATTTGTCTTAACACGCCAATATTGCCGCCTTCCGCAGGATAAACTTCGTATTTTTCGCAATCTGCGATAAATTTCAATTTCTCCTCGTAAAGTCCCGTTACGGTGTACGCTTTAGAGCTGTAAAGATGGATCAACAAGAAACGTGCTTGCATACTTTCAATCGTAACTCTGTCGTACAATTTTTGATAACGCTCGGGATCGGTTTCTTTTAACGGTTCGATCGCCGCGTACGCTTCATCGATATATCCCATCCATTTTTCCAGCGTGCCTTGCGACCACATTTCCTGATTGTACAAATCTTCATAACAGCCGCCGACAATATCGTACACTTCCGCAAGGTATTGATAATGCAAACGAACTTCGTCAAACAACTTGATCATTACGTCCGCCGCGTCTTTATAATACGCTGTGAAGAAGTTTTGTTTCAAATCCTTAAAATTCTTCTCGGTGTCCATTGCCCATTCGTGCATCATATACAAACGGAAATCCACAAATCCCGGCGCCGTCATCGTAAACGAATAGCCTTGCTCGGTGAGGAAGTTTACGTTACATTCTTTGAAGAAACGGTAGTTTTCCTGAATGGCGTTAAACGTGTCCAACCCCACGAACGTGTGCGAGAAGTTTGCTACATAGCCGTAGAAACTTATATTTTTACAAATCGCGCCCCAGCCCGTCATTTCTACATACGTGGTGAGGTTTCTTTGCTTGTCGTTCAACGGGTACATAAACGATGCGGAAATCGGAGCATAACGGACGGCAACGTTATCGCGGCAAATAATTTCGTCGTCAACGATCGTCACTTCGCCCGTTGCTGCGTCCACTTCTACGGGAGGCGCAACGGAAGCGTGGTAAGCAAGCACGTTAAAATATACTTCTCTGCCCGGTTGATTTTCGTCGATCCATGCCTGCACTTTATCCGCCACTTTATTGATAAACAGCACCATCGTTGCAGAATCCGCGCCGTATTTTGTAATGCTCGCCATACATTTTGCGCAACGACACCACGCGTCGTTATCTTCCAAACCCCAGTTAAAGGTTTTTGCGCCGCGCACGTCTTCCACCGAGTACATTTCCAATTCCTCGATCCATTTTTCCGCAAGCGCGTCCACAAGCGTATCGCTGGAATAACACATTTGCGAATAATCTGCATTATACCATTCGGGATGCAAGTTGGCATATTCTTCAACCGGGAAATACATAAACGTGGAGTGCGCGCCCGTGCCGGGTACGATAAACGCTTCCATATTGTGGAATCTATGCCCTAAACCGCTCCACCAAGCCATATATGCAAAACCGAAATTGGTAAATTCGAATTGTTGTTTTACGGCGAGATCGAAATTGTACAATTTCAATTCGTCCGTTTTATCTATGTACACTTCTTCCACTGCGTACAATTCATAATTCAAGGTCTTTTCCAAGAAATCGTAAACGGCAAATTGCGAACCGTAATTTCCGCCGCCGACCAAAAACACGCTTTTGCCCACGGTGCGGATCACATAACCGCTCACCCCGTATTCCGCTTCGGAACAGGTTACGCCCGCCGTTTTCGACAAATCGTTTTCGCCTATGGAAATGTATTGAGAATTGCTGTTAAATTTAATACCTTTATCGTAAATGATATCCAATTTAATGCCCAACGCTTCTTCCAGAAAATATTGCATTTCGTCGCCGGCAGTCAACAATTGATCGTTTGCCGTGGACGGAAGCACGATCTTATAATCGCTCTTTCCGTCGCGCGCCATATAAAATCCCGTTTCTTCTAAAACGGTTTCTTCGCTTTCCGACGTAGACGAATTGCTTTCATTTGTATTTTTACAACCGCTGAAGATCAATATGCTGCACGCCATAATGCACGCAAGTAATATCGATAAAATTTTTATTCTTTTCATAAAACTCCCTCCTTCACTTCACGATGACTTTATAAGAAACAACACTCATATTAAATTGCTTATCGTACGCAATATAACTGAATACGTATTCGCCTTTGTCCGTGAACGTGAACTTCTCCTCTTTATGGATATATACGCGTCCGTTTGCGTCTTCTACCATGATCCACGAATATGCGATGCCGCTTTCATCCGTCGCCGTCATCTTCGGCAATTTTACCGTGTCGCCCACAGAATACGTTTGTTTCAAATTCCACGTTACGGATATCGTCGGCAACGTTGCGTCTACAACGTTTAATACGTAGCTGGTCGCTTGTTCTTTATTAACGCCGTCGCTGCCCAGATACAAAATTTCATAATCGCCGTATTTATCACATAAAATGTCGTACGATACGTTACAAGGAACGTTTTCCAATTTAACGCCGTCCACCGACGTCACGATATTCAGATCGGGATCGTACACAGTCATCGTCACCGTCGTATTCGGCGATAATACGTCGCCCACCAAGGCAATCGCCGTGGACGCGATCGAATCGATGTCCGTTCTTCCGCCGAAATCGCCGATCTTGACCACTTGCGCTCTCGCCGTATCTTTACTTACGTTGAAAAACTGATTGTTGATCTTCGTCAATTTCAACGACACCGTTTCCACCACGTTGATAAATTCAAATTCGATATACACTTTTCCGCTGGGGAAACCTGCAAACGTATCCCCGTTCAGCGTTTTGGTAATGGAAAGATTTACGCCGTTGTTGTTGAACACCGATTTTGAAATATTATCGATAGAAAATTCAAGAGGCGTATCGCGTTTTGTAAACGAACCTTTTACAATATTCGTTCGTTTCGCGTTATTCAACGATAATATGCTTTGCGTATCGTTCAAATACGTCAAGCCCAATTTAACGACTACGTTTTTATCCAAGCTGTCGATGAAATACACGTTCAGCGCCTTCGCAGGCGTCGCCTCTTCGATCGCTTCCAAATTGATACCCGTACCGTCCGCAATAACGGGGTTGGCAAAACGGATCTTGCCGTCTTCCGCCGCCGTCATCGTAATACCCGTCGCCGTCTTTTCCACGGAAAGCCCCGGATCGGGAAGGAAATAACTCTCAAACACAAGCGCGCCTTCTGCGTTCTTGTTGTTGACGATATAAACGCTGCGTTGAAGCACAGCCGTCGTATACCCGTCTTTTTCCGCTGTGTATACAACCGTTACTTCGCCTTCTTCGCTGCGATTAGGCGTATATACGCCGTTTTGAAGAGTTTCCGTTTTTCCTGCGTCTATCACCGAAATGCTTGCTTTTACAAAACTGTCCGTTCCGTCTGCGTTTTTATATACGGCAGACGCTTCGGGCAACGTATAACTGCTGCCGTTGAACATAATAAACGGTACGGAAACGTCTTCCGTGAAAAGAAGCTCCGCTTTCGTTTCCACTTTCAAATATTTTACGATCTCTGCCGTACGGCCGATATAATCGGTCACTTGATAGCAGATCGCATACATACCCGCTTTATCAAACGTTGCCGTTTTTCCCGAAACCGTTTCCGATTCGCCCGTGCCGAGGTTTTTCCAAGAAACGGAAACGTTCGCTTTTCCCGTTTGCCCGTATACGCCGTAATCCGCCAATGCGTATTCGTATCCCACGAATGCCTGCGAATTAAAATCGACTACGTCCAATACCAACGAAGTTGTCTTTGCCGTGGCGTTCACTTTATAACTCTTTTCCGTCAAACTGCCAAATCCGTCGCTGGATATATACGTAACAAGGTATTCACCCTCCGAATCGGGCGTAAACGCGCCGTCCGTCACTGCGTAGTTCTTTCCGCCTTTCGTCACTTCAATGCGCGTCGTACTGTCGCAACCCGTAATATCTTTCGCTGTGTAAGGCAAAAGCGGATATTTTTGTCCAACGAACGCCTTCGGCAACGAATCTGCCTCGTAACCCATATAATCTATAAGCAAATTGGGGGCTTTTGTATTTTCGTCGTTTTCCGCTGTCAAATCGTATTCGCCGATCTTTTGCACCAACAATTCTGCCCGTTCGGTGATGTCTGCCGCCGAAATCGATACGTACACTTCGCCCGTTGTGAAACCGCCCCAAACGTTGTCGAAATGCGCCTCGTTATCAAAATCGGCAATGATCATATCCGTTGAACCGCTGCCGATTCGATTGGTATACGCCGTATTCGTCGAAATATCAAAGCCCAACAAAATTGCCGCGCCGCTGTATTTGCTTGTTTCAACAAAGGTCATTGCCCCTGTTGTGCTGGTCGTGTTATTATTATATACGCCCAAAAACGGCTGTTCTACGTTTTGCGCCGAACCCAAAACGTACAACGGATACCAACCGATATCTGCCATTCTCGTTGAATATTTAATAACAAGTTTATTATCGGCGTCATAAATATCCGTCAGCGTAACGTACAATTCTTTCACGTTTGCCGTACCTTGCGTCCGAGGCAATGCGTACATAGAAAGGATAGGCGTTTTTCCGTCAAATTTATTAAGATCTACAACCTTATTGTACGTAAATTCGTCTTCTTCGTTTTCCAAACAAACAACAAGCCCACGCTTTTGATCGTATTTTTCCGCAACGCCGTAAAACGCCTCCGCGTCTTCCGTTACGGAAAACTCCGAAATGTCCACCGTAAGCGTTTTTCTGTGTTCAAACGTCTTGCCTGCATATTCCGTTTTAAAGCTCACGGTGTAATAACCTGCAAGGTGTAACGTGTTTTCTGCCAAAGGCTGTATTTCCCCGTTGGGATATTGCAAAGTTGCCGTAGCAGGCAGCTGTTCGCCGTTGATTTCAAACGAATACTCCACGCCGGGCAAAACGTCGTTTTGCTTGTATCCGCTTGGAAGCCGACTGTTTAACGTAAACGTCGGTTCGTCCGCCAAAACGTTGTACGTCACCTGATATTCTTGCGGTAAATTCCCCAATGCTTCGGTAAACGAGAATACGTAAGTTCCGCTCGTTTCAAACACAAATTCTTCTCCATTGTAAGCGGATACGTTGTTCCAACCGTCCAAGGTTTCTCCGTTTGCCGATACGGTTACGTTTAACGGCAACAATGCGTTGGTTTTATTTAACGCGCTGTCCGCGAAAACTTGCGGCAAGATCAGTTTCGTACCGACCCCTACCGTATCGTCGGAAAACACCGTAGAACTGCTTACGGAAACGTCTGCGTCAAATCCGTTGGCATAGATCGTCAGCGGATATGTTTTTACCGTCTGTCTGCCAACCGCGTCCGTCGCCTTATATTGAATGGTGTAATTTCCCGCAACGTTAGGCACAAAGCCGACCGTTTCCGCCGTCGTACCTTCGACGATCGTTTCCCCTGCGGCATTCTTCACCAAAATTTCCGCGTGTGACAATGCGCCGTCTTTCACGTCAAACGCATACGGCATCGGAACGGTGTACGTTTCCCCAACGATCCCGTCGCAATCGACGTTTGCGTGCAACGTAGGCGCGGCATTGTCCGCAACCGCAATCCCGTTCATCGATTGACCGTTTAATTCAAACACTTGCAAGCCCGAATAAGCAACGGGCGCGTCCACTTTCACGTAAAAATCTTTAAAATTCACGGAAACGTCGTAATCGCCAAACGGAAGCAAGCTTGCGCCTACGTCCCGTCCATCGTTGATCGCAACGGAAAGATTCCAAATCAGATACTTGTTTAAAGGATCTGTCTGCACGTAAAGACACAGCGTTTCCGGATCGAACGACAACGTCATATCTGCGTCTGTTTCCACACGCGTATACATTGATTTTTTATTAAATTCCGCCGTCAAAAACGTAGCGTTTCCGGCTTCGTAATAAACGCCTGCGTTTTGCCCGTTGATCGTTACGTAATACATCACACCCAACTCGCTGTTGGCAATATGCAGATCGAACTTATTATCCGCGCGCTTCCGATCTTGAAACGAAAGTACGGCTTCCGTTAAATAATAATCTTTGCTTTCCGTATAAAATTTAAAATCCATGGAAAGCTCGCCCGCCATCTTTTTCGCCAACGCCAACGACGTACCCTGTCTTTGCGTCACCAGAGCAAGCCCTTGACGTTCGTCACCGTCTATTTTGCAATCGGTGAAAATGGAAACGCCTTTGGCGTCGAAAATGTCCGCAAAATATACGTTTTCCGCCGTTGCTCCGCGAATAGCGAATCCGCCCGCAGCCGCGCAGATCGCGCAACTTTCAATCAAAATTGATAAAAATTTCTTCTTTTTCATAACCTTATTCTCCTATCCTTTTAATCCGCCCAGTGATAAATTGCCGATCATCTTGTTTTTAAATATCAAAAACAACGTAAGACAAGGCAAACACATCACCATACAACCTACCAATCGCAAAGGCGTTTGCGAAAGTGTACCGTCCGGATTTATATTATACAAATATAAACCGTATGCCAAATTAGGCTTTGCAGGTAAGAAATACATAATTGTAGTGTAATCATTCCAAACGCTGATAAACAGCAACACAGCCACGATCGTAAGCATATTGATAATAAGCGGAAACATGATCTTAAACATAATGGTCGTGTTTCCTGCTCCGTCTAAAATCGCCGCCTCGGCATAATCTTTCGGCAACGTCTTAAATACGCCGTGAAAAATCAGGAAATACATTCCCAAAAAGGACGCGTCGCCAAGCAATACGCCGAAAATGTTGTTTCGAATATTCAATTTCGTGTACAACAATATCGCAGAATGGGTTGTACCGACGATCGGTAATATCATCGCCATAATTACGATCCAATAAATAATTCGCCCAAATTTAAAATCGAATCTCGCCACCAAATAAGCAACGATTGCAGGACACAACAATTGTACCAACGTTTTTCCTACCGAATAAATTACGGAATTCACCACCAATCCCAAAAATGTGATTTTTACGATTTCTCCATCGCGGGAAACAGGCACTTTAAATAATTTAAGCGCTTTCACATAATTGGAAAAAGCCAATTTTTCGGGTAAATCAAACAGATAATTTGCGCCAAAATCCCCAAGCGATTTCAAAGAAGTCATCACCCCCCAGAATAACGCTGCGAAAATGGTAAGCAAATACACCAACAATACGCAAAAAACGATGGATTGCAAAAGCAGATCTGCCGTAAAAATTTTTTTGCCCACTTTACGCGCTTGCTTTGCTTTTTTAACCAAAACGAAACCTATGTACGAGAACAACGCCAACAATGCCAACACCACGAAAATATAAATGCAAATTTGTGTAATCGTCATTAGAATTCAACGTCCTCCCATGTATATTTTTCCAAAACAAATCTCATCGCAAAGGTTAAAATCATCGTCACAGCGGTAAGGATCATACCAAACGCCGAAATATAGGGATAACCGTCCAATTTACTTGTCACCGTTAAGCGAAGCAAATTATATCCCACTATATAGGCATCTGTTTCCGCGCCCGTGCCATAGAACAAATACAAATTCAAGTCCGCCGTGAAAATTCCTGCAATACCGACAACCAGCAACGTTTTTACCGTTGACCACGTAAGTGGAATGACCACCTGAAAAAATTCTTCCCATAACGATGCCCCGTCCAGCTCGGCAGCCTCTATAAGACTGTCGGGAATACGCGCCATTGCGCCGACGTAATAAAGCATCGAGCCGCCAAAAGAAACCCAAATATTAAACAGCTCCAAATACAAAAAACGTGTTTTGCTGTTTGCCATCAAACCCAGCATGGTGTTCCCTGTTTTCGCAAAATAAATTTCGGGGATCATCCCGTCCATCACGTTTGCCCAAATAATTTGCATAACGACGATCGATACGACGGACGGGAGAAACAATATCACCTTAAAGATTTCCGACATCAGAAATTTTTTATAAATATAATACGAAAAAGTTAAACCAAGCGGTAAACCGATCACAAGCCCGATTCCGTAATGGATCAGTGAATTTCGAATACCCGTTTTAAAATAATATTCGTGCGCGATATCGTAAAACACTTTTTTAAAATTTTCCAATCCGTTGAAATAATAGCCTTGAAACGCGTCATAACCTTGAAACGCCAAAACAAACGAATTGAAATTTTTCACTACGTAAAATACAATAAATTGAATAACCGGAAATGCCATAAACGCTATGTAAAACAGTAAGTCTTGACGGCGTTTTTTCATAAAACCTGTTTTCTTCACTTGTTCTTTCATAAAGCTACCTTATTTTTCAAAATATTTCGAGAAATTTCTTTCCCAATTGTCCTCGGCATATTTGCGTACGCCTTCAAAATATTCGATCGGCGTCGCTTCTTTTTCTCTAAACGGCGTAATCGGGCTGTTTCTCATCTTCATCGTACCGTTTACCAAATACGAGCTGTTCCAATATGCGTCTGTGTGCATAGAGAAAAACCCGGAATTGGACAAGAATAATTCGTTTTTGGAAGCGGGGTATACCTCAATGGAATTTTGTTTGATCTCGTATACGGATTTACCGTAAGGGCTGAGTTCGTTGAAAATTTCGTCTTCTATTTGATAATTATACAACATGGAAGTGTTGGTATATTTCGTAAACGTATTTAACCCTGCGTCGGAAAGAACAAATTTGATCCATTCCTTCGCCAATTGATATCTTTCATCGCTGATCGAGCTCTTTACGAAAATTGCCGTTTGGTTGATATTCATCGTGGTAAGAGGTTCGCCGATCTTTTCTTCCGTTGCTTTCGGGAAAGGCATAAAACCGAGCCGTCTGTTTTTGCGGCTTGCCTTCGCGCCTTCCGTACCTTCTAACGTCTTAAATACAGCGTCCGCTTCGTTTTCCCACCAAGTACCTTCGATCAACATTGCAACCGTCTCTTTCTTTTCCGAATATTTCCCGTTTAAAAAATCCGTTTGCGCAACAATACCGTTTTCATTTGAACCAAACGCCTTCGTGCTGACGTAGCCTTCTTGAATCATCGTATTGACAAAATCCAAAGCGTAATATCTGCCCGCTTGCGAATACACTTCGTAACCGTTCGTGTTGCTGATGGTCGTTTCTACGATGTTCGGCGTTCCGTCTTCATTAAATCCGTCTACGATCTCTATCGTTTTATTTTTTGCGTCGCCGAACGTGAAGTTTGCCATCATAGCGTCTTTTCCTTCATAATCCGCTTGCAACGAACCCATAAAATAGGACATATAGAACGCGTGGTTGTTCCAAAGCATCGGCGTAACACCCTGCATTTTCATATTGTCGCACATTGCATAAAATTGTTCGTACGTTGCGGGCAAACCGTCGTCGTAGTCCCCTGCCTTTCCGTTAGGGCCAGCCGAACGCGTTCCACTTAAATCTGTGAAGCTGTACACCTTTTCCCCCGCTTCCGTTACGTATTTTGCGGGCGTTCCTTCTTTTGTGGTATCCCCTTCAAAATAGAAAGACATATCGTCAAACAAATCGATGTCGTAGTTGATCCCTTCATAAGCGCTGTAGAAAGGAAGCGCGTAATATTTATTATCGTTCGTTTTAAAGAAATCGCGTACTTCGTCGTCCAATTTCGATTCGATCGTCTTGCCGTCGTACCCATTCACTTCCGTAACGACGTCGGTGATGTCTTTCACCCAGCCGGAGGTGACGAAATTGTAATAGCTGTTTCCTTCCGTAAAAAACACGTCGTCCTTATGCGTTGCAATAGACGCACCCAACGAATCTCCCGTAAATTTCAAGGGATCGATCACGATATCTACGCCCACCTTTCCTTTTTCCCAATTGGTGTCGTTCGCGTGCGCAGCTTCAAATTTTTCTTCCAGATCTTTTAACCATTCGCCTCCCAATCCGCCGTCAAAGTTCATGACGCGCAAAACCGCTGCTTGTTCGTTGACCTGTTCGCCTTGTTCTTCCAATGCGCCGCAACTGCTTGCCGTTGCCAACAGCGCTACCATCAGCAACGCGCCGGCTTTTTGATAAACCTGTTTTCTCATAATTTTTTTCTCCTTAAAATAAAATTTTTATAATATTTTTATAATATTTTCGCAAAATTAACACTACATTATCCTTGACATTGCCTTTTTTTTATTTTATAATAATGCCATGAAACAGAAAGTGTCTATGTTAAAAAAAGATATATTTATATCGGAATTCGATCTGCAAACGCACCTGATCGACAGTTTGGACGATTATTATCATACCCACACTTTTTATGAAGTTTTTTACGTCATAAACGGGGAGATCGATCATTATCTTAACGGAACTGTCCGTACGTTAAAAACCGGCGACACCGTCTTTTTGCGTCCAAACGATCTGCATTGCTTTTTAAGAAAGCCCGATCAGCTCGCTTCTCGACACCGCGATATCATGATCACCGAAAAACAATGGGCGAAAGCTTGCGATTATTTACACCCGGAAACATTTAATTCGCTCAACAAATTGCCGGCGCCTTTTTCGTGCCAACTCAACGCAGAAGCCATGTTGCGTTTGGAAAATAAACTGGTCAAACTTTCTTCTACAAACAACGACCTTTCGCGTACAATGCAGATCAACAACGTTTGCATCGATCTTCTTTCTCTGTACGTCGAAAATTTGGCGCAAGATTCGATACACCATTCTGCCTTGATCAATCAGATCATCAGCAAAATGCACAGGCCCGACAATTTTAAAGCAGGTATTCCCAAGATCTTAAGCCTTTTCCCGACGTATTCTCAAAACTATTTATGCAGACTTTTCAAACAACATACGGGAATGACTATGACGGATTATCTCAATAATATTCGGATAAATTATGCCGTCATGTTGTTGCAGACGCAAAATCTTTCCATTCAGCAAATCGCCTTCGAATGCGGATTTAATAACATTTCCTATTTCAACCGCGTCTTTAAAGATCATTATAAAATGTCGCCCAGCCAATTTAAAAAACGCTCTTAATCTTTTTTGCGTTTTACGCAACCCAACAAAACAAGGGATGCGGCGATACAAGCCCCAACGCCATTGGATATGCTTGCGCAGCCTGAATTTGGCTGCCCTTCCGAACTTACCGAATCTTCGCCCTCCGTTTCCGACGAAACGGGAGGCGTTTTATTTTCTTCCACTGCCTTTAAATAAACATCTTCGATCTCATCGACCGTTTTACAATCGCCGACTTTTGCAATCGTTTCTGCGCCCGCCGAGGCGTTTTGCAATAACGTCACCGCATTGTTTTTGGTGAGCGTCAACAATTCTTCCGTCAGACAGTTTTTCATATCCGCCTGCGCCGACGACAACGTTTCCGCCGTAAGCGACTGCGCGTTGACAAGCGTTTCTTTCACGCTTTCCGCCGCTTGCATAAGCTCCGTTTTATTGGTTTCGGGAACGACCTGATATCCCGCGTAGCGTTCCGCTTTTTGCGCGTCGGCATATACGTCTGCCACCGAAGACGAATATACGGTCAATCCCGGATATCCCGCAATGATACAACAGGAAGAAAAATATTTTCTTTCGTGCGGCGTGGTTGCCATCGCGCTGTATCCGCCTGCATCCACTACGAACGTCGTTTCCCCGTTCTCCGTATATACGTACGCCCGAACTTTTACAATACCCGAAAGCTCGACGGGTTTTTGCACAAGCCAAGACGCCTTTAAACCGATATCTCCAAACCAATACGTACGGTGGAAATCGTCGTTTGTCCATTGATCGTTAAAGCCGATGCGGATCCACTCCGAATTGATCCAAAAAGAATACTGATCCACGCGCAACGAAAAACCGTCGTCCGTCATATTCACCGCAAATTCAACGGCAAACACGTCTTCCTGATCGTACAAGCCGCCCTCGTCGCCGCCATACCAATATAACACGTACTCGTTTGTCCATTGATGCCGATATTTTTCCAACGTGATCCCGATCGTTTCCGTATTCAATGTCTGCGTTACGTATTCTTTATTCGACCAACCGTACGTACCTTCCTCGCCCGTTCCCAACCACTGCGCGTCGCAAATATCCACGCAGTCGCTTAAATATCTGTCTTCCAATACGCCGGCATTTGCGGAAATTGTATCTATGTGTGAAAAGACAGCCGCGCTAAACGACGAAAAACAACACGCAGCGCATACACCTGATATCAGTGCTCGCATCCAATCTCTTTTTCGTTTCATTATCTTTCACTCCTTTTATTCCAAGTTTATAAAATTTTATCATATGCCTAATGAAAAAAACAATACATAGTTTTACACAAAACTGACACTGTATTGACATTTATTTACGGTAAAAGGAAGTTTTTTCCACTTTTATGCTTGAGCCGCTTTTTGCATAACCGTTTGAATAAATTGTTTCTGTTTATCAAAAAATTTACCGCTACGTTTTAATCCCATATCCAGCGTCAACACTCCGCCCTGGTTCCATACCGCTTGAATATATGAAAGGAATTCCTCTTCTGTCCAACGCACGTTTTCTCCGCCCCAATCGTTATGCCCTTCCGGGGTGTTGGATAATGTCAATAATATATGCCACTGACTGCCGTCAATAAAACGTGCAGGCGGATAAATGTCGATGTCTACTGCCTCTCCCGAAGTATAATCTTCCCATTTGCTGTATTTTCGTAAATGTAAATTGGGGGCATTCGAATATTTTTGATCAATTGCAAAACCATCGTTGAATGTGATTAAATAATTTTTATCCGCACCTTTCAATACGTCGTAATATCCTTTTAATTTGTCATCTGTATACCCGAAATACTCGTAGCAACCATCAATCCACCAACCTTGCACTTTACCCGCATAACGTACGGCATATTCTTGTAAAACAGCTTGCCAATTTTTTAAAAACGTAGGAGTTGTAGAATCTTTGGTAAACGTTCCATATGCGCCCATTGCAGTGCCCGCTTTTTCATCTTGATATGGACCGTCACCCGTAAAATATAAATATAAATCGATGCCGTATGCTTGCAGAGCATTATACAAATCCATAAACAAATCGCGTTCAGCACAAGCCTCCCCGTGACGATATCCCGTAATTGCATCAAATGTCGCATTCGGCGCAGACATATTTTGATTCCCTTGTTGCATTGTAATTAATAAATAGCCCGCCCCCATTTCCGACAATTCTTTGGCGATATTATTCACGTCGATTTGAGCAATTACTTCATTCCACGTACTTTTCCCAACGCCTTCATTGTTTGAACGATCGGGATTATTTTGTAAATAGTGCAACAAATGCACCATTACACCCCATTTTTTATCTTTTAATTTATCTGTAATATGCACCATTATTCACCTCTTCTTCCGTTCATTTCTTATATCGACCAAATAGTATAGTGAATGCGTTGTATATCCAAATTCGGAGTTTTAAAATAATACACAGTTAAAATGTTCCCATTTTTTAACTCCACGGAACAGGGATATCCCAAATCCCAATCCATACCATCATCACGAATTACCAATTGTTCGCTCCAAGTTGCGCCATCATCCTCACTGACAACCGCGCGAATACCGCAAGGCTCGTCCCGTTTCCCAAATGACGCAAGAATTCTCCCATCTTTCAATTTAATCACTTGTGTTGGACCAACGTTTCCCTCAACTCCAAGATTTTTCCATGGCTCAAACGTTTTCCCTCCATCTGTCGTGTAGGTGTAAAGAATGGTCATTGTGCCCCCTGTTGCATACTGTTCCGCGCGCGCAAAAATCAAAACACGACCATCGTTGCATTCGACGGCGTGGGGCTCGTATAATGCCGCAAAATCCACTTTGGGCAAAGCAGTAGGTACCGTCCAATTTTGTCCGTCTTTTGTCGCCATCACATAGATACCCGTTGGTAATTCGTCCGTATTTTCTTCGCTATTATGCGATTGATACGCTCCTCCGACATAAAATAATGTGCCATCTTTTAATACAACAGGCCCGTGCGGAGCCGTAACGGGCAATTTGATCTCCTCGGTGAAATTTTGACCATCTTCGGAAATCAAAAGAATTGAGCCCAAATATTTCTTTTCATCTTTCATCGGAAAATTGACAAGATAATCGCCGATAATTTTTTGCCATTCCGCATCCCAGCAATAATCTCGCCATTGAATAAAATTGCGCATTTGCATAAAAATGGTGTTATTGAACGTTGTTACGACTGTTTTTCCCTTCCAATTTACGATCCCCGCATCGCGGTCATCTAACGGCGTATCAAAAATGGTGATAGGCTTGGTCCATGTTGCCCCCTCATCCGATGAATAAGTGATATCAACACGACCATACGGATCAACGTGCGCCGTTCTACCGCCTGAAAACACTGCCGCTAATCTACCATCTGCCAAACGACAAATACTGGGCCAACAACTTCTTCTGTCTTCTTCTATTGAGGGCAATATACCATGCTTTAAAATTTTCATAACCTTATCTCCTGATTATTAATCTACAACAATTTCCACTGTTTTAATACCCTTTTTATTTATCCCCGTTCCATCGGACACGTAAAAATCGCTGAACGCCAACAATGCCTTATTATCGGCAATTGGATAAATCGACGTATTACAACAGCTCCCCTGCCATTCGTGAAAATTAGGAGGATCGCATTCATGATTAGCTAGCCCGCTTCTGTCTGTGTCTGTCATTATTTCTATACGTTCCGTCCATGATTTACCGCAATCTCGACTGGCGTATACGTAAATCCCGGGACGAGTAATCACCGCAAGCGTCACCCCGTTTTTTAATTGCAGCAAATGCGGTAATGCGCCACGGTCTTGAAAATATTCCGGCTTCGACCAAGTTTTACCTCCATCTATTGAACGGGAAAGATATGTTGGCCCCCATCCCGGCGCACCAAAATCCACATCGCAAGTACGTAATAAACACAACATCGAACCGTCGGGCATAAATTCGATGCTCGGTTCGTCATAGCCGTGCCGTAAATATGCAAACGCATCGTTTATTTCGTCCGGCTGATAGGGAATATGCCCGTACTGTTGCCAACTTTTTCCGTTGTCGGTGGATCGAAAAATAAATGCGTCCGTCGAACCGCGATATACCCCTGTTTTAGGATCAGCAGAATGTAAAAAATAATCGGCAAGATATAACGCTCCGTCCGGCGCAACTTTTATACATGGATCACTCAACCCCATCCCTGCGATCATCGCCGGTTCTAAATCCGTTCTTATTGCATGACTGGGTGGAAACACATACGCCGTACGATACGTCCAATCTACGTCCGAATGTTCAATTGCACTTTCCGTCGCTCCGTTTCTCAAGCGAGAAAAACAAAAACGTTTTTCCTGCAACTGATCGGGAAGCGTATCCATCCAATAGACGGCAATATGTCGTTTCCAAATATCACCGTACACCGTAAGGGGAAAAGGCATTTTCTTTGGATTGGTAGATTTCTGTGGCATTTCACCACAATCGGGAGTGCGCGACGCCCACATCCATGCGGGATGATCAAATTCTATCCCTTTTAAACTTATCGGCGCATTTGTCCGAGCCCGTATTACGTCACCATTCGGTAATACCGTTCCCATCATAGCAACCTCTTCCTTCGTCGCGTTACGCCAACCATTTCCACCATCTTCTGAAATCAACCACTTTTTACAATCCTCACCTATGGAAATCACGGCATCATCGTCATCGTGAATACTCAAACCGATATTGCCGTTTTTCATTGCAAACAGACGTGGAAATTGAATCCATCCCCACTTAATTTCTTCACAGGCAGCTCCTATGTAAATTACTTTTTCATTTTGTTTTTTAAGCATTGTTTCTCTCTCCTCTGAGTATACTTTTATGAAACGTTATCTTTAATTATATTTGCAACTTGTTTTGCGCAAACCTGTATGCCTTCTTCGGAAAGATGCAACAAATCGTCTGCGATATACCGATCGATATCCTCGCAAAGAAGCGCATACAAATCGTTGATGACAATGCCCCTTGCTTTCAATTTCGGCACGATCAAATCGTTGAAACGTTTAATATCTTCGTTGCTGTTATAAGGATTTTCTTTGCGAACGGGCGTTGTCGTTGCAAAAATCACTTTTTTATATCTTGCTTGCAGAATATCCGCGATGCGCAACATCGTTTCTACGTACTCTGTTTCCGTCGTAAAAGTCCCGTCGCCAAACAATCGGCAGATGTCCCATAAACCGTTGTTCCAGTGTACGATTTCACTCCCTTTCATATCCGCTTCCCAATCGAATAATCCGCGCAACGTATATTTGCAAAAGCGGCAATTATCTTCCGGTTGAAACACCTCATAACCCTCTCCCAACAGACGGACTGTTTCTGCTCCATACCCGATCAATCGAATGGAATCTCCTAATAACGTTACTTTTACCATAATTTTTTTCTCCCGTTTTTCATTATAAAAAATATTTACATTATATATTTTTTTATATACAATTATTATATACCCGTCCAGCACAATAAAACAAGATATAAATTTGCATAAAACTAACACTGTATTAACCTCGTATTTGCGCAAAACGAGCAAATCCCCCCGTTCTTTCGCGGTTGAATTTCAGCAAAAAAAGACAGGAAAAAATCCTGTCTTTTTGCTGTATGTAACACCGTTATGGGAAGCCAATAAAACTACGGGTTGTGCAAGGGAACTGCCTCGACTACTGAATTTAAATTTGTTTTTCTTCTTTTGTATAAATCCATACGACAATTTCATTGTCGTCGTTATAGTACCAATAATTGCCGTCATACGCCGTTCCGTCGGCGTTGAGCGCAGGCGCAGTTTCACTGTAATAATAACGAGTTGCGTCACTCAAGGGCACGTTATCACTGCCAATTTCTATTTTCTCCCAATCTTCTGCTGTGCCGCTGTAATATACATCCGTCAAGCCACTGCAATTTCTGAACGCCTCATCACCGATACTTGTCACGCTATCGGGGATGGTTATACTCGTCAAGCTACTGCAATGAGAAAACGCCTCATCACCGATACTTGTCACGCTATCGGGGATGGTTATACTCGTCAAGCTATCGCAATGGTAGAATGCGTATCTTTTGATTTCCGTTATCGTATTTGGTATTTCAAGCTCCGTAACAAGCACGTTATTCAAATATAAATTCTCTGCGTAATATAAAGGATTTGACTCAAAAGTAACTCCAAACGAAATGTTACACCACGCCGCGATATCGGTAATATATACGCCTTTCAATCCACTGCAATCCGCGAACGCATTAGAATTGATATTTGTCACGCCGTTGCCAATCGTCACGATCTTCAAGCTACTGCAATCCTCGAACGCCCGAGCATCAATCGAAGTTACGCTGTCGGGAATAGTAACACTCTTCAAGCTACTGCAATGAGAAAACGCAAACTCACCGATGCTTGTTACGCCGTTGCTAATAGTAACACTTGTCAAGTTGTGTCAAACGTAGAATGCACCGAGAAGAAGTTGTCCGCACGT
>JAFTPQ010000033.1 GCA_017463205.1 Clostridia bacterium | reverse complement strand
TCACTTGAACAACGGGGCAAGGACCTGCTTCCACTACCGTGACGGGGATCATCTTCCCGTCTGCTGCAAAGAGTTGGGTTATCCCAACTTTGCGACCGATGATTGCTTTATTCATTGATAAAGTTCACTCCTTATAAATTTTTTATCTCGAATACCTTGAAAAGTATTTCTCGGCGATTGTGATGATTAGAGCTTGATCTTGATATCAACACCTGCGGGGAGGTGGATCGAATCAAGCAATTTTGCATTGGGAGAATAGATGTCGATAATTCTCTTATACGTTCTCATTTCAAACTGTTCGCGGGAATCCTTATACTTGTGGGGAGAACGGAGGATCGTTACGATTTCTCTTTCCGAAGGAAGAGGAATAGGACCGGAGATCTTCGCACCGCTCTTCTTCATCGTTTCCACGATTCTGCTTGCCGCTTCGTCTACAAGTTCGTGATCGTAAGCCGCCAATTTGATTCTGATTTTCTGTACTGCCATTTTGTTACTCCTTTTTGTTTATACTAACATTTTATTTCGCTGTATCAACCTATCCGTGTGTATCGAGGTCTTTGCAAAATAAAAACACTCTTGATTTTTGCGAGCGTCTTCGCAAAGCTCTCGGTTAGTCGCAGAAGTCAAGCTTCCACTTTTGTCAACGGACATTATCTGCCAAAGCCGCTTTGAAGCTTTGGATTTGCAGTAACTTCCCGCATCAACCCATACAACGCATTTTTACACAGCCTATATATAATATCAAATCTGTAAAGACCTGTCAAGCGTTTGAACCAACTTTTTTAAAAATTTTTTAACTTTTTTTGGAAAATTGGAATATTTTTAATTTTTAATAAAAAAACTTTTTCTCATCGCGCGCGCGACATTTATATATTATATATATTACGCACATAAAAGTCAAGCAACCGAAAAGAAAAAACGAGGAATTTCCTCCTCGTTTTTTGTTTTTTACAACAATTCTTTAAAATCGTAAATATATGTATCCGCCGTAGCGCGCATTTCCGCCTCACAATCTCGGGATACGTCGTCGTAAACACCCACGGTCTTCACCCCCGCCGCTTTCGACGGACGAATAGCGCCGATACTGTCGTCTACCATTACGCAATTTTCAGGCGCAACGCCCAAGCGCTCTGCTGCAAGAAGATAGATTTTCGGATCGGCTTTCGTCGTAGGAAAATCCTCCAAAGTCCAAAGATTGTCAAACAATTCGGTTAAGCCCAGACGCTTTAAGCAAGGATCTAAAAAGCGGTGCGGACTCGCCGTTAAAACGTTCAGTTTTAAGCCCCTTTTTTTAAGCGTACGCAACGTTTCCTCCACGTGTGGTTTTGCGGGAATGACATTGTCGTACAACTCTTGCAAGCCGTCCTGAAAATACGTTATGATTTCCTCAGACGTTTCCCTAACGGAAAAATGCTCTCTATAATAAGCCGCAACGCCGGGAATTCCGAGCGTGATCACTCGTTTGATGATATCCGAAGGATAGTCAATCCCTCTTTCGTCCAAAAATTTTAATAAGATGTATTTCCATGCGATCGTCATGGAATCGATCAGCGTTCCGTCTAAATCAAAGATATATGCTTTGATCATATGCTTATTTCCCATTTTTTTCTTTAAATCTTGCTTTTGCCCGCAATTCACTGTCCAAAATACGTTTTCTGATACGCAACGATTTGGGCGTTACTTCCAACAATTCGTCGTCGGCGATAAATTCAAGACATTCTTCCAAACTCATTTTGCTGACGGGAACAAGCGTCAATGCGTCGTCGCTGCCCGACGAACGGGTATTGGACAAATGCTTGGTTTTGCAAACGTTGACGTTGATATCGTCCGCAAGATTGGTGTATCCCACCACCATACCTTGGTATACGGGCGTACCGGGCGTGATAAACAAATTCCCTCTGCCTTGCGCATTGAACAATCCGTACGTCACCGCTTCCCCCGTTTCAAACGCTACCAACGAACCCGTGTTGCGGCGTTGCATATCTCCTTTATACGGCTCGTACGAATAGAAGATGGTGTTCATGATCCCCTGTCCGCGCGTGTCCGTCAAAAATTGGCTCTTATACCCAAATAAACCACGGGAAGGAATGATAAATTCCAAACGCATGCGGTTGCCGATGGCATTCATCTGCAACAATACCCCTTTACGGTTGCCCATTTCCGAGAACACAGGCCCCGTCATATCTTCGGGAACGTCCGCTACAAAACGTTCCATCGGTTCGTGACGAACGCCGTCGATTTCTTTATACAGCACGCGCGGTGTGGAAACCTGAAATTCATATCCCTCGCGGCGCATCGTTTCGATCAAAATGGAAAGATGCATTTCCCCTCTGCCGCAAACACGGAAACTGTCCGCAGAATCGGTATCGTTGACGCGCAAAGAAACGTCGCGGAGAAGTTCTTTATACAAGCGATCGCGCAATTGCCGCGTCGTGACAAATTTACCTTCTTTGCCCGCAAACGGACTGTCGTTGACGGAGAAAGTCATTTCCACAGTCGGTTCTTCGATCTTGACAAATTCGACGGGTTCTACAGCGGTCGGTTCGCAAACCGTATCCCCGATATTTAAACCGTCAATGCCCGAAAATACAACGATATCGCCCGCTTTCGCCTGTTCGACAGACACTCTTTCCAACCCTTCGATTTGATAAAGATTGGCGATTTTGCAGTTGGTGCGCACTTTATTGTCGTTAAAATTACAGATAGAAACAGGTTCGTTGGCGCGGATACAGCCGCGTTCGATCCTGCCGATACCGATACGCCCCACAAATTCGTTATAATCGATACAAGAAACAAGCAATTGCCCTGCGCCGTCCACATCCATATCCATCGCAGGGATCGTTTCCAAAATAGTGTCGAACAGCGGATTTAAGTTGGGTTCTTGCTTGTCGGGCGTCAGCGAAGCCGTACCCTGTCTGCCGCAACAGTATACGATGGGACTTTCGAGTTGTTCGTCCGTCGCGTCAAGTTCCATCATCAAAAGCTGCATTTCTTCCACAACTTCCGCAATACGCGCGTCGGGACGGTCCACCTTGTTGATGACGATAATCGTTTTTAATCCCAAAGACAACGCTTTTTGCATCACGAAACGAGTTTGCGGCAACGGGCCCTCCGCCGAGTCAACCAAAATGATCGCTCCGTTTACCATTTTCAATACGCGTTCTACCTCGCCCGAAAAGTCGGCGTGGCCGGGCGTATC
>JAFTPQ010000032.1 GCA_017463205.1 Clostridia bacterium | reverse complement strand
GGAAGTCCCACCCGAAAAGGCTAAGATTTATGCGGCGGAAAAACGCCGAAGAAGATACATATCGGCTGTAATGGCAGAGTTGGATATAAGCATTACTTCGTTGGAGGTTATGACGGATAATGAAAACGAAACCTTGAACGGGGAGCATGCCTTGTCTTCTTTGGCGATGAATCTTGAAGATTCGCTGATAGAAAAAATGGAAAAAGAAGAATTACATAAGAAGATAATATAAAATAGTAATTGATTTTAGCAACAAAATATTGAGAGGTGGGATGTGCAATGGAAAAGCAATACAAATCAACTGAATACATAGTAGTTTTTATGGATGCACCAAAAAGAAAATTGATATAAAAACGGTATAAAACCTATACAAAACTTGTTGAATGAAACGAAAATTATTAAAATAATCTCGAAGGATTAGCAAGATGAACGCACAAAACAAAACGTTTTTAACGAAAATTTACAGGTTTTGCAATGCATTCTAAAGCTATTTCAACTCCTAAGGGGCCGTTGTGAGTTCGATTCTCGCCGGGTGTACCAAACCTCTCGCTTTCATGCGAGAGGTTTTCGTATATGCAACGTAGTAAAAATATAAAAAACCGAGCGTGGAATATACGTTCTGCGCTCGGTTTTTATGAGTTTCGCCAATCAATTGATTTCAATAAAATTTGTTTTTAAAATGTAAAAGAGGATCATGCCGATAAGCGATTATAAAAAGATATATTTCAAAATGAACAGTACGCTAAGCACATACATCACAGGGGACACGTCTTTCCATTTTTTGCAAGCAAGATGAATGATTACGTAAGAAATAACGCCGATAGAGATCCCTTCTGCGATACTGTAAAACAAAGGCATGGCAAGGATACACAAATATGCGGGAATTGCCGTCGCGTAATTCTCGTCCGTCACTTTCAATTCGCTGATATTGCTAAACATCAAAAAGCCGACCAAAATCAATGCAGGCGCAGTAGCGAAAGAGGGAATCGCCGTGAAGATGGGCGCAAAGAACATAGAAAGTAAAAACAAGAGGGCAGTTACCAACGCAGTCAATCCTGTTCTGCCGCCTGCCGCAACGCCTGCGGACGATTCGACAAACGTCGTAGTGGTGGAAGTCCCCAACACAGCCCCTGCGCTGGTTGCGATAGCGTCCGCCAATAACGCGGATTTTATTTTGGGAAGTCTACCGTTTTCATCCAACATATTCGCTTTCGTGCTGACGCCGATCAACGTGCCTAACGTATCGAACAGATCGACAAACAAGAAAGAGAAAGTTACGACGATAAAATTGAAGATACCGATGCCTTCAAAATCGATATTGAAACATTGTCCAAATGTTTTCCCAAGCGTTGAAAAATCCGTAAAAGACAACGTGGGATACAACGAATAACAACCAAGTTCGGGGGCGGGTACGTACAACGTTGTCAGTTGGCAAAGCATACCGACTATCCACGTCCCCAAGATCCCGATCAAAATCGAACCTTTCACTTTCTTAATGTACAGTATTGCGGTAAACAGAGTGCCGAGAAGGGCAAGTAATGCGCTGATCCCAAGCGATTGAAAATTTTCGGTGAAATCGACGATCGTCACCAACGTAGAGCTATCTACCGAAAGTCCTGCGTTTTGCAAGCCGATAAAGGCGATAAACAATCCTATGCCGATGGATACGGCATTTTTTAATTGCAGAGGGATCGCGTTGAAGATAGCCTCGCGAATGTTTGTTAAAGACAGCAAAATGAAAATGATGCCTTCGATAAACACGGCAAACAACGCCACTTGCCACGAATATCCCATTGTGTTTACAACGGTGTACGCCAGAAATGCGTTCAACCCCATTCCTGCGGAAAGCGCAAACGGGAGATTTGCCATAAACGCCATACACAGCGTACCGATAACAGAAGCGAGGCAAGTTGCCAATAAAACGGCACTCGGATCCATACCCGCATCGCTGAGAATGCTGGGATTCACCGCCAAAATATACGCCATCGTCATAAACGTAGTGATTCCGGCGACTACTTCTGTCTTTACGGTAGTGTTGTGTTCTTGCAGTTTAAACAGTTTATTTAACATATACTTCTCCTTTGTGTTTTATAAACTACTATTATTATACCAAAATGTAGCCGCAATTTCAAGCAGATTGGGTAAGGTTTCCATTTTAATTTTTTTTGAAACCAAACGTTTTTGAAATGGACCTTTCTCCCCAAAGGGAAAACGGGGAAGCGGAGATATGCCGTTATACAGGCGTTTCTTGGTTGTTTATTTTGCCCGATTTGCACAGTTTATACAATTCTTCGGCGGCAAGGCGCGCTTTGGTTACGATATCTTTTTGTTTGGGGAAACAATAATATAAACATTGTTTGTTGCCGATGCATATGATATCGCCGATCTCATACCAATAATAATCGGAGTTAAGGCTGTAAGAAGCGGTGGGGGATTGCCGATAATCCAATTTTCCGTCGCAGCCGATTAGATGAAAACCGCTTATGTCGTGCGTCAAATGTCCTTTGCCGAGCCAATATAAGGCTTTATAATCGGTTAAAACGGCGATATCCACGTCTAAATCGAGGCAATATGCGCCCCGTTCCAATTCTTCTTTTACGCATTGCCGTTGCCATTGATACCAAAGGGGAACGTGAGGAAATTCCGTTTCGCCTTCCGTGGCGTTCAACTGTCCGTAGACGTCCATTTCATAACGCTTTCCGCAGTGGCGGCAAACCAATGTCGAGCCCATGCCATCTGTTTGATGCTCTGTTTGGCAAGCGGGACAACGGTAGAGTATTCGATTTAATCCTTCCGCTCGGTGCGGATCGGTGATTTGCGTTTTTGTTTCTAACTGCGCTTTAAAATTGTCAAACGCAAAAGCCCCGTCGATGATCCCGTCGAGTTCTTCTATGGATTTCTCCGCAATTTCTTCTTTTGTAATCAGACACGAAACGTGCGCGGAAACTTTCGTTTTGCGAAGCCGCAGGTTGTTGTATAGAGGTTGCCGTAAAAAAGCGCCGCTGGTAATAACGCTGACAACGGGAACGTTTAACATTTTCACCAACTGTCCTAATTTGCGGGGCAACGTCGTAGCGCACCCGTCGAAAGAATATCCCGCTTCGGGAAAGAGGAGTACGCTCACTTTTTTCTCTTTCACCGCACGGGCCATATCGCGCGTCAAAGCCGCGTCGGAAACAAATTTTTGCGTCGGTATACAGCCGATTTTCCGCATCAGCCATTCTTTTCCCACCATTCCGTCGGACGTGCAAACGATAAAATACGGTTTTGGATAAAAGATTTTGGATGCGATTTTCAAATCGATGAAACTCGAATGGTTCATTAAGATCAGATAAGGACCTTTTCCCGCTTTTTCCATGCGCGACGTTGTGTAAGAAAAGCGCGTTGCCACCAAATCGGGTACAGACAATAAACGTACCAGCGTTTGAAAGAGAAAACTCGGCTTTTTCAGTTTTTTTCTCTTGGCAGGTTTTAACGCGCAAAACTGTTCAAAGGTGATCTTCTTGGTTTTGATTTTCATATAAGCTCCGAAACGCACCGAAAAACGGTGCAGAATTTTCTGTTTTTATTGTACTATAAGAAAGGGGGAATTGTCAAGTGAAATAACAATCTTCCGTGCGGATAATATATACACGAACGACGATTGACAAAATCGGATCGTTGTGATATAATTGATAAAACAATGGACGGGGAGAAAACCGTATGAAACGTTTGGATAGGATCAGGGGCTGTTTGTTGGGCGGCACGGCGGGGGACGCTTTGGGATACGCCGTGGAATTTTGCAGCGAAGAGGAGATGTTTTCACGGTATGGCGAAAAAGGTATCACCGAATATCGGTTGACAGATGGGCTTGGTCGGATATCGGACGATACGCAGATGACGGCGTATACGGCAAACGGCTTACTGTTGGCGGCAACCAAAGCCGCGAGGGAAGGGGGACAACCCGATTACGTAAAAGAAATCGGCGCGTGTTACGTGGATTGGCTGAAAGGGCAAGTGAGAGGAGTTCGCAACGAACAGGGCGACAGCGATTCGACGGGCGCGGTGACGGGGAATATCCTCGGCGCGAAATTGGGCGCGAAAAAAATTCCTTATAAATATTTAGACGCTTTGGAAGGAAAAGAAATATTGGAAGTTTTGGCAAACGATTTATACGTCGGGGAAAATTGACGAAAGCAAAAGCGAATAAAAAAGAGTGGGTAGAAAAATACGTAACGGCAAAATTTTCGTTAAATTGAGAGAGGAGAAAGTCGGGGAAAATTAAAAAGGAAGGGGGCAGGTATGCGTTGAACGTGTTTCTGCCTCTTTTTAAACGGTTGTTGCGCAATAAAAAACGCTTGTTTTCGTACAAGCGTTTTACAATGTTTATTTGTGTTTTATGCAAGCAGAGGGGGTACGACCAAAATCGCAAGGACGAGAACGCCGAGCGCGATCCGATACCAACCAAACACTTTAAAATCGTGTTTTTTAACAAAGTCCATCAAAAATTTAACGGCAAACAAAGAAACGATAAAAGCGACTGCCGAACCGATGAGGAGATATCCCAGTTCGGGCAACGTCATTGCGCCCGCATCCAAAAAGAATTTCAGCAATTTATACGCGCTTGTGCCGACCATAGTAGGGATCGCGAGGATAAAGGTAAATTCCGCGGCGGCTGTACGGGATACGCCCAACAGCAACGCGCCGATGATGGTCACGCCCGATCGCGACGTTCCGGGGATTGCGGCAAGGATTTGAAAGCAGCCGATGAAAAATGCATATCGATACGAAATTTCCGCAATTTCCGAAATCGACGATTTTTCGTTTTTATGGAACTTTTCAATCAGGATAAAAACAATGCCGTAGACGATCAAAGTGCTTGCAATGACGGCAGATTCGCCAATGGGAGATAAACGGTCGAACAGCATATCCAAAACCAAAGCGAATACAGCGGGCAGACAGGCAACGACGATCTTCAACCAAAGTAAAAAAACGTTTTGCTTGCATACGATTTTTGGGCGTTGGTCAGATTTTTTTTCTAAACCGAACGGAAATATTTTTTTCCAAAAGATGATGACGACGGCAAGGATCGCTGCAAGTTGAATGACGTATTCAAACATATCCATAAAGCCGTCGGAAACGTCGGTGACGGAAAAAAATCGATCGAACAAGATGATATGACCCGTACTGGAAACGGGCAACCATTCGGTGATGCCTTCGATAATACCCAGTAAAATAATTTTCATGACGGTGATAAATTCCACGCTCGTTTTACCTCACACGCATATATTTTATGTTTTACAATGAAATTATAGCATAAATTACTCCCAAAAGTCTATTATTTTAAAAAAAAATTGAAAAAAATGACTTTTTTTGTGAAGAAATTTCATTTTTTGTATTGCAATCCTTAAAAAATTGTGTTATAATGATTATGGAACGGTAGAAGGCGCAACTTTTACGTTGTGTTCGGTTGACGTTGTAGGGGGCGGTCTATTAGTGACAAAATCTTATCTGGAGGTACACCGAGATGTGTCAGGGTACTGTTAAGTGGTTCAACGCAGAAAAGGGGTACGGTTTTATCGCAAACGATGAGGGTGGCGATGACGTATTCGTGCATTTTTCTGCGATTATCGCGGAAGGTTACAGAAGATTGAAGGAAGGGCAGAAAGTGACGTTTGAAACCGAACCCGATCCGAAAAATCCTGAAAAACTTCGTGCAGTCAACGTGCAAGCGTTGTAAGGGGGTTCTACTGTATAAACGCGAAAAGTTTAACCGTGTCGTTTGTTCGACACGGTTTTTACTTTATTAAATAGTATTTTTCGCAAAAAGCGGAACAATGGCTCGTGTCTATGTGCATTTTGTGAAAAAATGACAAATCTTCTTGGAATTTTGCCTTGCGAGATTGACAAACAAAAGCGGTTGTTGTATAATGGATAGGAAGAAAAAGGAAGGAGACGCGTATGTATCCGTACGAAGTGTTTTTTGGAGCAAACTTATACGAGATATTTCTAACCGTGGGGCTGTTGGCGGCGTTGTTGCTTGCCGATCGGTTTTGCGTTAAACGCGGTTTTTCCGTAAAACTGCAAAAATTGGCGATCGTGGCAACGGTAGCGGCAATCGTGTTGGGCTTTGGCGGCGCAATCCTTTTTCAAGCGTTTTACAATTTTATGAGCACAGGCGAATTTTTGATTGATCAGCAAACGGGAATGACTTTCTATGGCGGTTTTTTGTTTGGCGTCGGCGTATTTCTTGCCGTTTGGTTTTTGGGCGGAAAGTGGTTTCGGATCCAAAATGAAACGGTTGAAAAATTCTCGGATATGGCGGATGTTGCGGCGGTAGTCGTGCCTATGGCGCACGGTTTTGGCAGGATCGGTTGTTTTTTTGCGGGCTGTTGCCACGGCAAGCAGACGCAAGCGTGGTACGGTGTGACGATGTGGACGGAAAACGGCTGGGAAAAAGTCGTGCCGTTGCAACTGTTTGAAGCATTGTTTTTATTCGGTTTGGCGGCAACGCTTTTTTTGCTGTTTTGGAAGGAAAAAGAGGAAAAAAAGCTTCCGTTGTTGCCCGTATATGCGATCGGGTACGGCGTGTGGCGGTTTTGTTTGGAGTTTGCGCGCGGCGACGATCGGGGTGCAACCGTCATTCCTTTTTTCTCGCCTTCGCAACTGATCGCAGTCCTTTTGACAGTTGCGGGCGTAGCTTATTTTTTCATATGGCAAAAAAAGAAAAAAGCTCGTTTGTCCGAAACAGAGGAAAACAACACACAAACAGAGTAAACGAATATAAAAACAAAAAGAGAGGAAAATTGAAAAATGGAAAGATTAGAAGCATTGCAGGCATTTAAAGAAACGTTTGGGTTTGACGCAGAAGACTTGTTTACGGCGGCGGGCAGGATCAACGTGATCGGCGAGCACGTTGATTATTGCGGCGGTAAAGTATTTCCCGCGGCGTTGAATTTGCGTTGTAACGTATACGGCAAGAAGACAGGCGGGAACGTCGTGCGTATGGCGTTTCGCGGGATCGACGGGATCGTGGAGATCGAAACGGATAAATTGGATTCGTACAGAGGATTGAAGATCGGCAATTATCAGGCGGGCGTGGCATATTTCTTGCGGGAAAAAGGCGTCGATATCGTCGGTTGCGATCTGTATTACGATTGCACCGTTCCGTTTGGCAGCGGTTTGTCTTCGTCTGCGGCGATCGAAGTGGCAACAGCCGTCACTTTTTGCGAATATGCGGGCGTAGCGTACGATAAAGTGCAATTGGCGCTTCTTTCTCAAAAAGCGGAAAATCAATACGCGGGGGTAAATTGCGGAATTATGGATCAGTTTGCTTCTGCGATGGGTAAGAAAGACCATGCGGTTTTGCTCGATTGTTCGACGTTGGAATACGAATACGTGCCTTTGAAATTGGGGGATTATTGTTTGGTGGTAGCCAACTGCAACAAGCCGCACAATTTGGTGGAAAGCAAATACAACGTGCGTCGGCAGGAAGTGGAAACGGCGTTAAAAACGATACAAACGGCGCTGCCTGTCACCTGCTTGGCAGAAGTGTCGCCCAAGCAGTTTAACGAAGTGAAATATTTATTGTCGGGCGTTGTCGCAAAACGAGCCGAACACGTCGTGATGGAATGCGATCGCGTTCATAAAGCGGTGGAGGCGTTAAAAGCGGGAGATTTGGTAGAACTTGGTCGCTTGTTAAACGAAAGCCATTACAGTTTGCGCGATTTGTACGAAGTGACGGGCAAAGAATTGGATACGCTCAGCGCATTGGCTCGTAAAGAAACGGGTTGTTTGGGTTCTCGTATGATCGGCGCGGGATTTGGCGGCTGCACCATTTCCATCGTGAAGAAAACGTCGGTGGATAATTTTATTCGTCACGTCGGTAAGGCGTATCAAGACGCGATCGGGTATAAAGCCAGCTTTTACGAAACCTCGATCGAAGACGGCGTAACCGTAGAAAAATTATAACAAAAAGGTTGCCGCTGTCCGTCGGACGGCGGCGATTGCGCATTTTTATCGATAACATTTTGCGTAAGCATAAGGTGGGATTATGAAATATATCTTAGCGTTAGATCAAGGCACTACGTCGTCGCGCGTGGCGCTGGTGGACGAGCAGACAAACATCGTAACGATATTAAGCAGAGAATTTCCGCAGATCTATCCCGAAGAAGGTTGGGTGGAACACGATCCGATGGATATTTGGTCAAGCCAATACGGCGTGATGATGGAAACGGTGGCAAAAAGCGGCGTATCGGCGCAAGATATTGCCGCAATCGGGATCACCAATCAGCGCGAAACGACCATCGTTTGGGATAAAGCAACGGGAAAACCCGTTTACAACGCCATCGTTTGGCAGTGCCGCAGAACGGCAGATTCGATCGAAGAACTGAAAAAACGGGGGCTTTCGGAGATGATCCGTTCAAAAACGGGGCTGATTCCCGACGCTTATTTTTCGGCGAGTAAATTGAAATGGATATTAGATCACGTCGAAGGCGCAAGAGAACGGGCGAAAAAAGGCGAACTGTTGTTTGGCACGGTGGACACGTGGCTGGTGTGGAAACTGACGGAGGGCAGATCGCACGTGACGGACGCCACCAATGCGTCGAGAACGATGTTATTTAATATCGACCGTATGGAATGGGACGATGAATTGTTGCGGTTGTTCGATATCCCGAAAGAGATGCTTCCCGAAGTGAAAAGTTCGGGCGAGATCTTCGGTTTTGCAAAGATCGGCGGCGTTGACGTGCCGATCGCAGGGATCGCAGGTGATCAGCAAGCCGCATTGTTCGGGCAAGGCTGTTTTGAATGCGGCGAAGGGAAAAATACGTACGGAACGGGTTGCTTTTTACTGATGAATACGGGTGAAACGCGGCCGATCAGTGAAAACGGGCTGTTGACGACGGTGGCGGCTACGTTGAAGGGGCAAAAAACACAATACGCCTTGGAAGGCAGTGTATTCATCGGCGGAGCGGTGATTCAATGGCTGCGTGACGAGATGCGATTTTTCACCGACAGTAGGGACGCAGAATATTACGCGCGAAAAGTGGAAGATACGGCGGGCGTATACGTTGTGCCGGCGTTTACGGGGATCGGCGCGCCCTATTGGGATATGTACGCGCGCGGAACGATCGTAGGGATCACGCGTGGAACGAAACGAGAACATATCATTCGCGCAGCGCAAGAATCGATTGCGTATCAATCCGCCGATCTAGTGGCGGCGATGGAACGGGATACGGGTATGTCGTTGAAGACGTTGAAAGTGGACGGCGGCGCGTCTCGCGACGGGTTTTGAATGCAATTCCAAGCGGATATTTTGGGCGCGGAAGTGATCAAACCGACGCAACATGAAACGACGGCTTTGGGCGTGGCGATGCTGGCAGGTTTGACGGTGGGCGTTTGGAACGATCGAGAAAAGTTAAAGACGATGCAACAAATCGATCGCCTGTATCAGCCGCAAATGGGAGCGGAATTGCGAAAAGAAAAGCTGAAAAAATGGCATAAAGCGGTGGAACGCAGTCTTGCGTGGGAAGAAAACGAATAAAAAATAAACTTGCCGAATAAGTTTTTTTATCGGCAAGTTTATGCGAAATTTTTCAATTCAACGCATACATGGTATGGTCATTTTGTTGATTGTAGGTCATTTTCAAACCCTTTGGCAAGGCGCAATAAGCGTTGCTTTTCATTTTCTTTCGGATGGACGGAAAGGTGCAACAACAATCGGCGCAACACCTCGGAAACGAGCGCAGGCGTAATCCCTGCTTCGATAAGATCAGCTCCCGAAACACAGAGTTGTTTTACACGAAAAGGGACGTTTTCCATTTGCATTTTTTGCAGAATCGTATGCCACCGCACGCAGGTAGGCGCGGCGGAAAGATCGTCGGCGCAAGCGGAAAATCCGCTTGTTTGATCGCGAGAAGATCGTGTAAAATATTTTCGTTTGTCACAAAAAAACGGCGGAGTTTGTTTTCATTCGTTTGGCAATCGAAATCGTACATGTGCCAACGCACAAGGGCGCAAACGTGTTCGGTCAATTTTTTCGGCGCTTTTAAACGTTGTAAAATCTCTTTCGCGATGCGTTCGCCTTCTACGGGGTGATCGTACGAGTTTCCGTCGCGGAGTTTGCAAAAAGGCTTTCCAACGTCGTGCAAAAGGGCGGCGAGGCGGATGTTCGGCTGGGCGTATTTGACGGCTCGAAGCGAGTGTTCCAATACGTCGTATTTATGAAAATCGGGGCGTTGTAACATATCTTTTCCCAAATGCAATTCGGGTAAAATAAACGCAAGAACGTTGGTTTTGTCCAACAATTTCAAGCCTTGATACGCGCCGCCCGTAACGCCGTATTTTTCATCGGCGCACAGGATAGAGGTCAATTCGGAAAAGATCCGTTCGGGGGAAATATCGGCAATCAGTGCGGCGTTTTGCGTTGCGCCCCTTAAACATTCGGTGTCAGGATAAAAACCCGTTTGCGCCGCTTGGCGCGCCAGCCGCATCAAACGCAAGCCGTCTTCGCCGAACACTTTTTCGGCACGATCGACCGTTGTAAACCGCTTGTCTTTGATTGCGTCTATCCCGTTTAACGGATCAACAAAACGATCGGCGGCGATATCGTAATAAACGGCGTTAGCTGTAAAATCGCGACGGCGTGCGTCGAGCAAAATATCCTCGGTGAAAAATATTTCAACAGGTACATGGGTGCCTCGTACGTAACGATCCGAGCGAAAAGAGGAATATTCGTAATCGACGCCGTTTTCGTCTTGCAACTTCACCGTACCCGTATTTTTATAAACGGCTTTTACGGAAAAACCGCTGTTTTGCGCCGCTTGCACAAACCGTTCTGCGGAAAGCGGAGCGCAAATATCCCAATCGCGGGCGAGCGCAGACAAAGGCGTTAAGTTCGCCAAATGATCGCGTACGCTGCCGCCGACGACGTAGAGAGGAGTTGGGCAATTCTTCGCCAATATATGCAATTTTTCGGGTAGGATCGCGCGCATAAACCTTGTCACTTCCTTGCTTGAAAAAAATTTTTTTATAATAATAGTATATCAAATTCAAAAATAAATTGCAATTCTCGGCAAAGTGTTGTATAATATATTTTAGTAAAAATTTTTCCCGATCGAAAACTTTATGAAAACGGCGTAATCAAGACAATCGGGAAAAGGCTTACAAACAAAGGAAAAACGAATATGTACCATATCATTTTTAATCCCGTAGCGGGAAAGAAAAAAGCGGTGAAAAATTTGCGCGTCGTGGAAAAGATGTTAACAGAGCAAAACATACCCTTTTTCGTGCATCAAACAAACGCAGAACATGACGCAGAAGAGATCGCGCACGTGTTGACAAAAGACGGCGCAGATTTGATCGTGTTGGGCGGCGACGGTACGTTGCACGAGGTGTTAAACGGAATCGTCGATCCGTCCCTTTGCCGTTTGGGTTTGATCCCGTCGGGGACAGGCAACGATTTTGCCGAAAAAGCAGGGATACCGTTAGAAGTCGAAAAAGCAACGCATTTGATTTTAAACGGCAGAACGAAACCCACCGATTATTTGGAAGTGGGCGGCGTGCGTTGTATGAACGTTGCGGGGCTGGGTATGGACGTGGACGTGTTAGAACGTTGCAAAAAGGGTAAAATGAAAGGGAAGATGAAATATCTTCTCAGTTTATTACAGAGTTTGTTTGCATTCAAAGGTTATCGGATCGAGGTGCAAAGCGAGGGACGGCAAGAAACGCGCGACGTGCTGATCGCGGCGGCTTGTAACGGTTCGCAATTTGGCGGGGGGATCGCCATTTGTCCGACGGCGGAGATCGACGACGGCAAGATCAGCGTGGTCGTGGTCGATTGTATCGGCGGTAAATGGAAAATCATCAAAGCGTTTATGCAACTGATGAAAGGACGGGTCTTGCAATATCCCGCCACGACGCATTTTGTATGCGACAGTGTGCGGTTTTTGCCCGAAAAGCCTTGTACGGTGCAGCTGGATGGCGAATTGTATAAAGATATACCTTTCGACGTCAAAATAAAGACGGGATTGAATATTTTCAGATAACATATAAGAAACAGCACGGTTAAGAGGTGGCTATGTCGTTAGGAACGTATAAAAAAATATTAGACCGATTGCCCGAAGGGGTGTTCGCGTTTGATCGGAAATTCCGCATTGTATTCACCAATGCGGCGTTTCGGCGTTTCTTTTCGGACGGAGCAAAAAACGGAAAAACGAAGCAAGGAGCAAAGACGCTCGCAAGCGTGCTCGGATGCAACGACACGGGCAAATGCGGCGAGGGAACAGGTTGCGAATATTGCGCGTTTCTGCGTGTGATGCGTGCGGCGGTTGAGGAGAACGCCGAAAAAACGGAAACGGTACATACGACGGTGAAACGTTCGGGGCATACCGATAAAATTTCCGTACGTATTCGTATTCTACCGCTTGATGAAAAAGGGAAATTGTTTGTTGGATTGACGGACGGCACGTATCAATCGGAAATGGAACGGGATATGTTGTCGGCGCAACAAATGCAACGCCGTTTGTTGCCTGCGGGGAAAAGCATGGGGGGTATTCCCTATTCGTATATGTATATTCCCTGTCTTGGCGTCGGGGGGGATCTGCCCGACGTGTACGAATTGAACGGTCAGACGTACGGCGTGCTTGCCGACGTATCGGGCAAGGGAATATCGGCGGGAATGTTATCGGCTTTCGTAAAGGCCGGGTTCGATCGAAAACAGCCCGATTTGGCGGTGGCGTTGTCCCGATTGAGTGTAAAATTCAACGAACTTGACCAAGACGAACGTTCGTATATCACGGTAGCGGCGGTGCGGATCGATAAAAAAGAGAAAATATTGCGGTATGCGATCGCAGGGCACAACGCGCCCATTTTATTGAAAAATACGGAAGGGATCAACGAAATAGAAGCTCCTGCGCCGCCCATTTCCAATTGGATGACGGATTTTGCATATCAAGAGCGGCAGTTGTCCTTTGAAAAAGGGGATATTTTGGTGCTGTTGACGGACGGCGTAACCGAATGCGCCAATTCCGCAGGCGATCTGTTCGGGATCGAACGTGCGGAAAGCGTATTGGCGCAATCGCATAACGCAGAAGATTTCATCGGCAAATTAAAAGCGGCGTTAAACGTGTTTTGCGGCGGTAAATTTTCCGACGATATTACGGCGATCGCTTTCGATTTGTAATAAAAGGGTTTGTAAATATCAATAAACAGAAGGGTTGAAACGGGCATCAGAAAGGACGGATGATGAAACGGAAAGGGAAAAAATTTTCGCATTTTCTGCAACAATTGAATGATCCGCCGAGTTGGGTGCTTGTTTTGCTGTATGCGACAATGCTGACGGGCGGGCCTTTGGCTGTATTTGCGCTGTTGCGCGGATATGACAGCGGTTACGCGATCATTGCGTACGTCGTGTGCGTTTTATTGCTGATCTACACGGTGTATGTAACCGTGCGGCTGATTATCAAAACGCATAATAAAGTGGGGGAATTTGCCGATCGGTATACCTTCACCCGACGCTTTTATCGAAATTACGAATTTCGCAGCGTTATTTTTACGGCGTGTTCGTTTTTGGGAAATTTGGCGTATACGTTGTTTTTGTGTTATACGGCGTGGAAATCGTCGTCGCATTGGTATATGTCGCTTGCTTTGTATTACGTCTTATTGACGACGGCGCGCGGCGGTATATTGGTGGAAGCGGGAAAGCAAGAATGGCGTTTTAAAAACGATCCCGCAGGTTTGGAAAAAGAAAAACTGCGCTCGTATTTTTATTGCGGCGTTATGATGATCGCTTTAACGGCGGCATTGGCGGTCGCCGTTGTGCAAATGGTGGATTCCGGCGAGCGTTTGGAAGTGCCTCGCGTATCCATTTATGTGTTCGCGGCAGTGGCGTGTTATCGAATTTTTGCCTCTATTTTCAATTTCATTCGCTCGAAATTATCCCACGATCTCACCGTCCGTTCGGTGCAGTATATCAATTTCACGACGGCATTGGTGGCGTTGTTGTCTTTACAAACGGTGCTTTTGGACGCTTTTTCCACGTCGTCGAACGCGCGGTGGTTGAACACGCTGACGGGTGCGGCGGTGTGTTTTGCGGTTTTGTTGTTGGGCGTGCATATGATCATTCGCACCACCCGTCTTCAACGCCGTATCGGAGCAAGGGAACGCGAACGGCGTGAAAAAGAAATGGAAATGCAAGGTTACAACCGAGCGGAATATCACGAAGAATATTTCGACGGACACGGCAAAGCCGATTGATCGATCGCATTGTGCGGTTCGGACAAAAAATTTTAACGGAAACAATGAAACAAAGAGGATAGCTATGGAAATCGTAAAATTATACCCCGAATGTAAAGATAACATTTGGGGTGGAGTAAAACTCAAAGAAAAGTATCATAAACAAACGGATAAAGATCCCGTTGCGGAAAGTTGGGAACTGTCTTTTCATAAAGACGGGCCTACGCGTTTGGAAAACGGAAAAACGTTGCAAGAAACGGCAACGGCGGCGGATCTTGGAAAAAATTGCGAAGGTTTTCCCTTTTTCCCGATGTTGGTGAAATTGATTGACGCGAAACAAGACTTATCGGTGCAAGTGCATCCTTCCGATTCGTATGCGCTGAAAAACGAAAACAGCTTCTGCAAGACGGAAATGTGGTATATCGTTGAAGCGGAACAGGGCGCGGGGATATATCTCGGTTTCAAACGGGACGTTACGCAGTCGGAATACGAAAAAGCGATCAAAGATCACACGCTGACCGATCTTCTTAATTTCTTTGAGGTGAAATCGGGGGATTGCTATTTTATTCCGTCGGGGACGATCCATGCGATCGGGACGGGGTGCTTGATCTGTGAAATACAGCAAAACAGCAATTTGACCTATCGGGTGTATGATTACGGCAGAAAGGACAAAAATGGGAACGAGCGCGAATTGCACGTGGAGAAAGCCCTGAAAGTGACCTCGTTAAACGGTTATCGGTATGCACCGTTGAAAGTGCAGACGTCGCAAGGGGAAGTTTTGGGGATCAGCCGCTATTTCACGACGACGTTTATCAACGTACAGGGTGAAAAAACGTTGACGGCGGATAAAAACTCGTTTAAATGTCTTACGTGCGTAGAGGGGAAAGGCGAAATAAACGGTGCGGTATTTGAAACGGGGGATACGTTTTTTGTGCCTGCGGCGTATGGAGAATTTCAATTAAAAGGAGAGATAAAAACAGTGATGGCGGAAGTGCGGAAATATTATGTGGGTATCGACCTTGGCGGTACGTTTATCAAAGGTGGGATCGTGGACGATCTCGGCAATATCTTGTTGCAGGACAAAGTGCCTACCGAAAGTGACAAAGGTGCGGAAAAAGTGGCGGAAAATATTGCAACGCTTGCCAATGCTTTGATGAAAAAAGCAGGGCTTTCCAACGACGACGTGGAAGGCTTGGGCATGGGCGTTCCCGGTATGATCGACAGCAAATCGGGCGTGGTGATCTATTCGAATAACTTAAATTGGAAAGATTTCCATATCGGACAGAGCGTAGAAAAATTGACGGGCTTGAAAGTGAAGATCGCTAACGACGCAAACGTGGCGGCGCTGGGCGAAGTGAAATTTGGCGCGGCAAAAGAGTATAACAGCGCAGTGATGCTGACGCTGGGTACGGGCGTAGGCGGCGGCGTTGTAGACGAGGGAAGATTGATCGAAGGGAATAAATCCGCAGGCGCGGAATTGGGCCATTCGGTGATCGTCCGCGGCGGCGAACAATGCACCTGCGGCAGAAAAGGTTGCTTGGAAGCGTATGCGTCCGCAACGGCGTTGATCCGCGACACACGCAGAGCAATGGAAGCGCACAAAGACAGTAAAATGTGGGAAATCGGCGGTTTGGAAAACGTGACGGGCAAAACGTCGTTCGATTATAAAGAAGTCGATATATACGCCAAAGAGGTGGTAGACAATTATTTGGCGAATTTGGCTTGCGGAATTACGAATTTTGCCAACATTTTCCGTCCGGAAGTGATTATTTTAGGCGGCGGCGTTTGCGCGCAAGGCGACGCATTGGTGAAACCGTTGCAAAAGTTGTTGAATGAAGAATTGTTTGCAGGCGAACTTGGTCCGCAAGTGAAAATTATGATCGCGGAGCTTGGAAACAGCGCAGGGTTGCTTGGCGGCGCGGCGTTATTAATGGAATAAATCGTTAAAATAGCGGTAGTAAAAAACGGCGTGATAGCATAACTTGCTGTCGCGCCGCTTTCGTTTGTTTTAGAAAAGGGAGTTTATTCGTCTTTTACGTATGTCCAAACGACAATTTCGCCGTTTTCACCGTATTTCCAATATCTGCCGTTGTATGCTGTACCATCAGCGTTTAAGGACGGTTCGCTTTCGCTGTAATAATATCTCGTTGCACCAGTTAAATTATCGTTGTAAGAAGAAATTGAAATTGTTGCCCATTCTTCCGCTGAACCTTGATAATACACGCTTGTCAAATTGGCACAACTAGAGAATGCAGAATCACCAATCGCTGTCACATTGTTAGGGATTACTATGCCCGTCAAACCAGGGCAATTGCGGAACGCATCATTGGCAATTGTCGTGATCGAATTGCCCATCTTTAAACGCGTTAATTTGCGACATTCAGCGAATGTATTTTCTGCGAGTATGGTTATTGAATCACCAATCTCAACACTTTCAAGTGATGAACACGCATAGAATGCATATCGCCCAATTGATTTTGTATTATCGGGAATCACAATTTCTTTTAATGCAATACAATTTTCGAAGGCGTAATTGCCGATTGCTGTTACGCCATAAGGAATCACTATACTCTTTAACGAGCTACATTCGGAAAAAGCTTGTGCATCAATTTTGGTCACACCTTCCGGGAGCACTATATCAGTTAATGATGTACACCTATAAAACATTCTATCTCCGATAGTAGTAATACTTTTAGGAAGTATAACCTTCGTCAATGAATCACATCCTGAAAACATACGGTTTTCAACATATACACTTTCAGGAATTTCTATACTTACTAACGATTCACAGCCTCCAAATGCAGCACTGCGAATTACTGTTAATGTTTCAGGTAATGTAATGCTTATTAAGTTTGTACAACCCGAAAAGGCACCAACACCAATAGAAGTTACACCTTCTGGAATGGTAGTATTTAGCAACTTTTCATAATTGGTAAAGGTATAATCCCTAATTTGAGTTATTGTATCAGGGATTATTATTTCAGTTATCAATTTGTTGTTAAAATATAAATTTTCAGAATATGCAAGCGGAGTTGCATTATAATTCTCAAAACTACAGTGATACCAATCTATCTCATTGGGAATATATAGATTTGTGATATTTGCATATTCAAAAGCATAGATACGGAAACCTGCAGAACCGATAAGCACAAGATTTTCTATTGTGCAATTAGAAAATGCGTAATTGCTAACCTGAGTTACACTGTCAGGAATGACCAAATTTTGCAGTGAGGTACAGAATCTAAATGCGCTATTACCAATCGTCGTAATACCCTCAGGTATTTCTACACCTGTAATTGCCTTTGATTGAAACGCAGAATAACCGATCTCCTTTACAGGCAAGCCTTCATATTCCGCAGGGATAACAACGTCCGTGTCCGTTCCTTCGTATCCTGTCACGGAATAATACGTTTTATCGGACGAAAGGGTATACGTCAAACCTTCCGTGGCAACCGTTTCTTCTTCATATACAGCCGTGTAAGTTTTTGCCGCAGTCACGATGATTTCAAAACTCTCGTTTTCGCTGACGATCGCGCCCGTTTCGTCTACCCAATGCGAAAATACAAAACCTTCTTCCGCCGCATTCGCCGTCAACGTCACCTTATCGTTTTCCTGATATCTGCCGCGAGCAAATCCGTCGGGCAACGTTCCGTTTACAACGTCGATTTTATAATACACGTCGTTGGCAAGCCGATCTAACGCCCATTCAAAATTTTCTTGCGCCGCCGCGCCGTACGTCAACATTGCATGAAACAAATTCAAACGTGTTTCCGTCAATCCGCCTTTTTCTTTTTGAGAATGAACGTATTCTAACACGCTGTATTTTACAGGTTCGCTGTAATAAACAACGTTGTCGATTTCTACGCAAGCGCGCGTATACAGATCGGTCGTCATTTCTTTAGCCGCAAGCCCTTGCGAATAAAAGACCAAACAATCAACGCCATTTACCATGGTTTTGGTGTTGCTGGTTACGGCATATTCTTCCGTGCCGATCGTATAATCGTCCTGCGTTTTGGTCCAAAACAACAAATTGATATCGTAAACCGTTCGGTCAAATCCCTCGTTTGCCACCGCATACAATATGTAGGTGGAGTCCGAATACGAAAGGTTTTTCGCAACGATCTCCAACGACGGGTTTTCTACTGTCGTATTTGCCGCTGTTTCGTTCGCAGTTGCGCTTGTAGAGAGAATGTCGCCGCTAAACGCTACGCAAGACAAACACATTGCCGCAGCGCAGGCGATCAGTAATTTGTTTTTTACTCTTTTTTGCATAATAAATTCTCCTTTTTCGTTTTATTTTGTGTGTCATTAGTCCCAACCGTCTTTATTCGCATTGGAGTCGTCCCAATCCGTTTCTCCGCTTGCGCACAATACGTCTTCGTATTCCATTTCGATAAGTTGCAATTTGGGCGATCTATACATAACCTTTCACCTCCTTTTTTGTAATAATATCATAAAAAAATGCAAATTACTACGTATTTGCGTAGTTATTATATCGCATTTACGATAATTTGTCAACTTATTTGTGTAGTATTTTTATCGTAAATGTGTAGTATAATAAAAGAAAGGTGGAATTATGGATATTATTGAAAGAATTGAGAAGATGCGGATAGAGCGGGGGTGGACGATGTATAGGCTGTCTATGGAATCGGGTGTATCGCAATCGACGCTTGCCACCATTCAACAAAGGAAGACGCCGCCGAAAATGGAAATTTTACAAGATCTGTGCGAAGCGTTCGGTGTTACGTTGGCGCAATTTTTCTTGGAAGACGAAACGGTGGATATATTGAGTTCGCAAGAAAAACAAATGCTGACGGCATATCGAAAATTGCCGAAAGACAAGCAAGAGGCATTATTGAATTTGATAGAAGATTAAAAAAAACGGCGTGGTAGTGAAACACTATCACGTCGTTTATGCTGTTAAACATTGTAAATGGGGGATTGCGGGAAAGAGGTCAATCTTCCGCGCGGATCGCCCAACGCATTTTTGTCGATTTCGCGCGGCTGTTGCGGATACATTCTTCTGCGCTCGGTCGGATAATGTCGCGCGCAACTTCTTTGTATACGCCTTGCCGCTCGAAGGTTTGAAACGCCTTTTTCACCATTCTGTCCTCGCCCGAATGGAAGGTGAGTATCGCCACTTTTCCGTTCGGCGCAAGCACGTCGGGCAACTTCTCCAAAAAGGCATACAGAGCGTCAAATTCCCCGTTGATATCGATGCGGATCGCCTGAAAACAGCGTTGACAACTCTTTTTCACCGCTTCTTTTTGCTCGTGTTTGGGCAAAAACGCAAGCGCCTCTGCAATACAGTCGCGCAGTTGCGTCGTCGTTTCGATCGGCTTCCACATATACCGCCATTTCATAATATTGTCGGCGATCTGTTGCGCGTACGGCTCGTCCGCATTTTCCGTAAACATATGTTGCAATTCTTGACGAGTCAATTCCTGCAACCGCTCTGCGCCGCTTACGCCCGTTTCGGGATTTAACCGCAGATCCAACGGTCCGTCCACTTTATACGAAAATCCCCGTTTGGGATCGTCGATCTGCATCGAACTCACGCCCAGATCGGCAAGAATAAAATCGAATTTCCGTCCCGTGTCTTGCGTCACACGATCAATGTCGGCAAAATTTTGCAAACGGACGGTGAAGATCGTTTCATCAAATCCTGCGTCGCGCAGGCGTTTTTCCGTTTTTACCGATTCGATGGGATCGACGTCAAGCCCGTAAATATGCCCGTTTCCCTGCAATTTGGCAAGCATAGCGCGGGTGTGTCCGCCGTACCCAAGCGTAGCGTCCAAACCGACTTGTCCCGGTTTTATATCCAAAAAATCGAGGATCTCCTGCACCATAATAGAGATGTGCATACCTGCGGGGGTGTGACCTTTTTCAATGATACGTTGCACGTCTTCGGCATACTTTTCGGGATTGAGTTCTTTATATTTTTCCTCAAAACGCTTTGGATGCGTGCCGGAATAGCGCACTCTGCGTTTATGCGGAGTTTGTTGTTCGTCCATGGTTAATAGCTCCTTTGCAAAATCGTATGCAAGAACTATTATACCTGTCTTTGTGCGGAAAGTCAAACGGGATAGGGGGGATTGCGCATAATTTGCCGATTGTGTTTTTATAGAACGGTTTATTTCATCTATTACACTGATTTTGTTTCATTATATATTCTAATTTTTAAGAAAAGCTATTATGAAAAAGTTTGTCTTTGTGCGTATTATAAAAATTTTACTCAAAACCCAAAAATTTCTTGATATATTTTGTATTTTTTGTTATAATGATAATGCCAAACTAAACTAAATATTTTTAGATAGAAACAAATTTTTCGTTTTTTATGGGGGTATTACGCCCTTTTAAGGTTTCTACTTTTAGAATTTGATAAAAAAATGCAAATTCCCCTAAGTAGAAACCTAAGATTTGTTTTTTCTATTTAGTTTAGTTTGGCGACGACGGAGTTTGCGTTTTTTATGCGCTGACTTCGGTTGGCGCATTTTTTATTACATTCACGGGAGGTTTTATATGAAAACTCTTAAAAAACTTCTAACAGTTATTGTGTTGTGTTTAGTTGCTGTTTTTGGATTAACAGCTTGTAAAGGCAAACACAAAAACAAAGGCGATTCGTCGTCAAATACAACGGGCGTTTATTATCTCTATGAAAACGATACGTATAATAAATCCGATTATTACGAATTGCTTTCAGGAAATAAATGGAAGGACAACGACGGGGAAAAGGGAACGTATTCCGTGTCGAGCGGGACGATTACGTTCTATTATACGTTCGATGGTGAAACAGAAGAATTGTTTAACGGTACGATTTCCGACGGCGTAATGTGTTTGGATATTTTCGGAGAAGCTACATATTATTGTAAAGACGGAAAAACGCCTTCGGGAAATAACGGTTCGGGCGGAAATGACGGGGGACAAACTGAAACGCAGCACACCGTTACGTACAATGCAAACGGCGGTGCGTTTGCAAGCGGCGAAACAACGCTGACATCAAAAGCAAAGGATAATTCTACACTGACTGCGCCCGATTCTCCTATTCGCACAAATTATACGTTTGCAGGTTGGGCGAAAAACAGTTCGGGTTCGGAGAAATGGAATTTCTCGACGGATAAAGTAACAGGCAATCTCACGTTATATGCAACGTGGTCGCAGGAATCCGCAACCATTTTAAGTGTAGACGGCGCAAGCATAGACGGCTTGAAGATATTTATGTTTGTAGATAAGGATACAGACAGTGTTTCTCTTGCAAGCAAAGTCGTTTGTTCGGACGATAGCGTATGGAAACTTTATTACGATAAATTAGGGCAAACGGAAATTCCCACGAAGATCGCCGCCGATATATCGGGCGAGCTTTTAGACGGGGATAATGTTTTCTATATAGTTGTAACTTCACAAGACGGCGTACACGTCAACGTTTACGAGCTGAATGTTTATAGAAGTTATGCAATCGACGTTTGCTATTATGACGGTGATAACCTGTTGAAAACGGTGACGGCGTATACGGGCTATGAATTTATGCCGAATTATACCCCGACTATTACGGGGTACACCTTTAATGATTGGAATTATACGCCGGAAATTTTGTGGGACGATTTGGAATTATACGCCGACAAAACAGCGAATACGTACACGGTAACGTACGACGTGAACGGCGGTGACGAACTGACAACGACGGAAAAAACAGTAACCTATGGCAGCAGTTATACGTTTGTAAAACCTACCAAAACGGGTTATACTTTCTTGGGGTGGTATTATGGCGAAACTCAATTGACGGACGGAAACGGCAAGAGCCTTGCTGTGTGGAATTACGCGAAAAATTTGACGGTCAAGGCAACGTGGGAGCGTACGGATCTTTTGAACTTTACGTATATGAAATCGACGTCGGGAATTACCATTACGGGGGTAAAAGACAAAACCGTTACTACCCTTATAGTCCCCGAAGATGTAATAAAAATATCTGCGGGAGCATTTAATGGCTGTTCCTCATTGACAAGTATCACTTTGCCGTTTATAGGTGGCAGCGTAAGCGCAACAAGCGCGTCGTCCTCGACCCTGTTCGGGTATATTTTCGGTACGAGCAGTTATACCGGCGGAACGGAAACAGAACAATATTATGACTGGAATGGTCCCTTGGATTCTACCTATTACATTCCCTCGAATTTGAAATCGGTAACAATCACGGGCGGAAAACTTCTTCTCGGTGCATTCTACGG
>JAFTPQ010000031.1 GCA_017463205.1 Clostridia bacterium | reverse complement strand
CCAACAATTTGGATAAAAACACCGTAGACGGCATAGACGGCAACGTTAAAAGCACCTGATTGTCCTTGGATAAATACAGCGATTTCACCAATCCAAGCGTCGCAAACACCACCGAAAGCGCAAGCATCACCGCAAACACCGTGGCAAGCACCGTTTCGGGAATACGCCCAACGCTGACGTCGAACACTTTAAAAAAGTTCGCAAGGAAAAACAGCAAATAGCAGATCGCCCCGATCGCCGCAAATTCCAAAATAAAGAAAATTACGTGAAAGAGCGTTTGCTTAAAGCTGCGCAAATAACTTACGTCCAATTTTTCTTTTAATTGCATCACCGTCAAGGTCTTTAACGCGGCAAGCCCGCGCTTAAACGAACGCTTTTCGGCTGTTTTCGTCTTCTCACTCATTTGCCGCAACCGCCTCGTCGTTCGCTCCTTCGATCATGCCCATATAAAATTCTTCCAACTGCTTGCCTTCCGCTTCCAGCTCCGCCACCTTTCTTTGGCATAAGATCTGCCCTTTTTTGATGATCGCGATCTGATCGCAAATACGCTCTACCACGTCGATGATATGGCTGGAAAAGAATACGATATTTCCTTCTTTTGCGTGCTGTTTCATCGCTTCTTTCACTTGGAAAATACTTTCGGGATCGAGCCCTGTCAACGGCTCGTCCAAAATCCAAAGTTTCGGATTGTGCACAAGCGCCGACATAATGGTAATTTTTTGTTTCATGCCGTGGCTGTACGTTTTGATCGGGTTGTCAAACGAACCGTGCAAACAAAACCGATCGACGTAATCTTCGATACGCTTGCAACGTTCTTCTTTGTTTACGTTGTACAAATCGGCAATATAATTGACGTATTCTCTCCCCGTCAAATTTTCGTACAAGGCGTAATGATCGGGAACGAACCCGATTTGCAGTTTCGCCTCCACCGATTGTTTTTCCACGTCGTAACCGCACACTTCGATGTTGCCCGACGTAATGCCTTGTATCCCGACGATACTTTTGATAATGGTACTTTTCCCCGCACCGTTCGGCCCAAGGAAACCGAAGATCTGCCCGCCCTCTATTTCGAGGTTGGCATCATGCACCGCGTATACGTCGCTGGTGGCGTATTTTTTAGAAAAATTTTTCAAAATCAGTTTATTCGTTCCTTCCATATCAAAAGCCACCGCCTTTCTTTTTTCCGCTCTGCTCACCTGCAACGCAAGCCGATCCGCGCGAATCTTTTTGTTCCTGCGCCATATATCCGCATACAAATCTGCCGTTTGAAAACACAGTTCGTATAAAAACCACATCGCAAAAGACAGCCCCACGTACACCAAAAAATATAACGCTTGATATACGGGATAGAAAATCAGCGAGATCCCTTTTTTGGGGTGGAACGTCCAAACGATATCGCGTAAACGCTCTGCCCAAGTCCCCAATTTTTCTGCGATAAAGTTGCTGTTGATAAAGAAAAAGTCGATACCGGGATCGATGTTCGTCAACCACGCGTTCGCAAACAGCACCACCGCATAATAGGCAAAAAATCCGACGAGCGAATAGGTAAACAATTTCATCTTCGGGCGTTCGTACAAGCCGGTCGCTATAATTGCGATGGGCATAAAAAACGCGCAATAATGGTTGATCCAAAATTCAACGCAACGCGCGCTTCGCCAATACACGTTGCTGTCGTAATTGGGCAACGCCATAGCCAAAAACGCCCCCAATACGTTGATAAATAAGGTGAAATAAAACACTTTATTCAGCTTAAACATCAAACAAAGCGGAATGATATACATTGCCGTATTACACAAATGCAAGGGCCAAGACGTCATATCCGTAAACGTATCGAATGAATATTTAAAACTGTACGACGTCATCGTGGCAATACTTAAATACAGCAAAGCGTATCGACGGTGATGCAAGTCGAAACGGTTTAACGTTAAAATGAGGATCGCCGGCAAAATAAACGCTCCATACAATACCAAACGGTGTTCCACGGTGAAATCTTTCAATACAACGCGCACCGAACCAACATCAAATAACACCTGAAGCGCAAACACAGGCAACGACGCTGCCATCATACAAAGCGTGATCGTCAGCCCTTTCCACAAACCTTTTCGTGAAAAACGCACTTTATGGTCTTGCAACCATACCGCCGCACAAATCGCCAACGCCGCGCCCACTTCCAAGGCAAAAAACACGCCTTTTAACGTAAGACTCCCGTCGTTTTTCCCGCCTAAAGCCGTCAGTTGTACGGAAAACGTGATCAGATCGATCAAATATACAACCGTGGCGAAATATTTTACCAACGGCGTCAACGTTTTCACTTTGCCTTTAAAAAACGGGTAAGTTGCCAACAACGCATACGCCGCAAACGTAGCCCAAACGCAAAAAAGAGAAAACACCGTCAGCGCAATGGCTCTGTCGTCCGTTCCGAACGGAGAATGGATATTTAATCCGCGCGTGGACACCAATGCGATTTCGCCGCTCAAATAGCGCAGCGCAAAAAAAACGGCAAAACCGAGAGAAAATCCCTTTAATATCCAAGATTTCCCCTCGTCGGTTGCGTGAATATATTTTCTCAAGAGCAAATACAGCCCCACCAACGCAAGCGTTATGCCTGCCGCCAATAAATAATAGACCATTTTTCTATTTTTCCATTGTATTTTCGGAAAATCGGGCAAGTGCAAACACCCATTTTATTCATTTTACCATGATTTTCCGTTTGCTGTCAAGTGTTTTGATAAAATTGTCATTTTCGCCCGTTATCCGCCGTATTTTTCGTTATTTTTTGCTTTTGAAAACAACAATTTTTATTTTCCTTATATATTAAACATCTTTCACGGCGGTTTTACTCACTTTTTTTGTAAAATTTCCCAAATAATTTTATTTTTATAGATCATAACCTCTTAAATGTAAACCGTAGCTTTGCCGCAAGGCAAAACGTCACTTGACTTTTGTCAAACTTCACTTACAATGCAAACCTCACTTTTCCCCCAACGGCCATCTCGCTCCATCGCAAAAAAAATACGCTTCGCCAAAAAAGCAAAGCGTAAAAAAATCAAAATTGTACCGATCACAGACGCTTGATATACGAACGTCTTCTCTTGTGTTGGATATGATCGAAATGTTTCCACTGCGTTTGAATATTGGCGTTATCTTCCAAATTGAGGTTGGTTTCCAAATATTGCACGTGCTTATCCGAAAGCATATCTTGCAACACCGTCATAATATAGGCGCTCAACCCCGACTTTCGATACTGCGGCAAAATCCCCACCAAGCCCAAATCGATGCTTTCGGGTTTTTTTATCGCACGGAGTAAACGGATCAAACAAGCAGGCGTTAAACGGCCTCCGCTCTTTTGCACAGCCTTCCCGATCCCCGGCAAACAAATACCAAACGCCACCACCTTATCGTTTTCGTCTACCGCCACCAATAAATACCGTTTATTCAGGATCAACATAAACTGATCGATCATCTGTTTCATCATTTCGGGCGTAAACGGTACGACGCCGTACAGATCTTTATAACACTCGTCGATACATTCGAAAATCCCTTTGGCGTACCTTTTGATAAATTGCCCTTTCGTCAACCCTTCGCCGCCCATTTTTAAATTGTATTTGTCCAGCGCGCGTTGTCCCAATTTTTTCAAACGCTCGTCTTGTTGCGGCGTCGCAAACAAACGGTGTTCCACCCAATCGACGTCTTTGACGTATCCGCAATTTTCAATCAATGCGGCGTAATATTCATAATTATACTGCTCTTCAAACGTTGACAAATAATCGAACCCGGCGATCAACAAACCTTCGCGTTCAAGATCGCTGTATCCCAACGGCCCGACCAATTCTTCCATTTGTTGCGCTCTTGCCCACGCTTCCACCGCCTCGAACAACGCCGTTGCCGTTTCTTGATCGTCCTCGCAATCGAAACGGGTGAACCGAGCCTGCTTCACGCCGTGCAGATCATTGTATTGCAACTGCACGATCCCCTGAATACGCCCCACCGTCACACCGTCGCGTTCGGCAATAAAAAACACCGATTTGCAAGTTTTAAAATATACATTTTTTTCGGTAAACAGTTTTTTTTCATCGCCGTATAAAGGCGGCACGAAATACGGATTGCCTTTATATATCCGCAAGGGATATTCGATAAATTCTTTTTGTTGTTTACGGTTTTTCACCTCAATAATTTTTAACATACAGTTCCTCTGCTAAATCTACGCCGAATTTTACGCTTGATCCAAACGAATCTTAAACCTGTTTTCGACATATTGCGACAAATTTTATCACAATTTTATCACATTTAACGCAGAATGTCAACTGTGTGAAAAAAATTTTTATTTTCGTAACATTTTCTTTAATGCGCAGTCGAACGAT
>JAFTPQ010000003.1 GCA_017463205.1 Clostridia bacterium | reverse complement strand
CACGAAGAAAAATTCTTAAAGGAGAACATGGAATATGAATTCAGAATACGGAACGAGATCACCGAGCGAGCTGAAGGAAATGGCTCGCAGACAAATGAAGAAAGCCACCGAGGTCGTGCCGTGCGTAACGGTCACCGAGGAACATTGGAAAGCGATGATAGAATTACAAAAAACGCAGGTCGCGCTGTTGGAACAGATACGAGATACGCTTCCGAGCCTTGCGACGAAGAACGGACTCACGAGTCTTATGGATCAGCAGATCGATACGCTGACGAGGTAATCGGATGCGTGTCGGGACGAAACGGCAGAGTTTCAGGAACTGCTGACGAGCTTGGCAACGGACACCGAGAACAAGATGACAACGGCAGCGGAGAGCGTAACGGAACAGGTTGGGAAAGCGAACGAGAGCTTTTCGAGGAATATGTCTTCGGAGAAAGAAGCGATGGACGTGTATACGAAACGCCTCAATCGTATCGCTTTGATCCCGACAGGGATACTCGTGGTCTGGGAACTGATACGGCTTATTTTATCGCTGATCTGACCAATATCATTGACGAGGATGCTTATGTCGAGGATTGTACCACAAGGCACTACGCACCGAGCAGAAAGAAGAAAGAACAACAATCAGGCCCCGTGATGGGTGGAATGTAAAACAAGGAGAATTATTATGGAACAGAATATCATTTTAGAAAATACGCAAGACACCGAAAACGAATACCGCCCTTGCATCTATCAGGGCGAATGCATTGAGATAGACGGACGGAGATATCCCGTGGTATCCGTCATCCCAATTGGAAACAAACACAAAAACACTGCTCCCGATACGGCGAGTGATAAGATCAAATACCTTATTTCGGGAGGTAAAAAGTGAGAAAAATTTTCAAAAGAAATTTCGCAAAACCGCTGGACTTTCCGCAAGATTTTTGGTATGTTGTGGTTGAGTCCTATTCGGTTGAATTTTCAAGAGCGACACCTCGCTCGAAAGGAGAATAAGAATGATGAAAACAACCGAATTCAATAACAACTTAATAACCGCCCTCTATTGCCGACTCTCCCAAGAGGATATGCTCCAAGGGGAATCCAACAGTATCACCAACCAAAAGCTCATACTTCAAAAGTACGCAGACGAACACGGCTTCCGCAACTGCAAGTTCTATGTCGATGACGGCTATAGCGGAGTTGACTTCACAAGACCTGCCCATGTGGAAATGATGAAGGATATCCAAGACGGCAAGGTTGGGATCGTAATCGTGAAAGACCAATCCCGTCTTGGCAGAGATCACCTTGAAACAGGCAGACTTATGGAGATAACCTTCCCGTCCTACGATGTCAGATTTATCGCAATCAACGATGGCGTAGACAGTGCCAACGGCGTGAACGAGATGTCAGGTATACGAAATTATTTCAATGATTTCTATGCTGCCGACACGAGCAAGAAAATCCGCGCGGTGCAAAGAGCTAAAGGTCAGCGTGGTGAGCGAATCAGTACGGTCATCCCGTATGGATACCTAAAGAATCCCGAATACAAGGGCAATCAAAAGGAAGCCCCTGCGTTGATTATCGATCCCGAAGCAGCACCTGTCGTCAAACGCTTATTCGAGCTTTACGCAAGCGGAACTGGAATCAGAAAAATATCCGCAATGTTTGAGCAAGAACAGATATTAAGCCCTGCGGTGTATCACTTTAAGAAAACAGGCAAGAAAGGCAAGCATCCGAATATGGCAGAGCCGTATTTATGGGCGCAATCCACCATCCGAGATATCCTCGGCAATCCCGTGTACTGCGGTGATACGGTCAACTTCCAAACCTACTCAAAATCCAACAAGCTCAAAAAGCGCTTGAAGAATAGTCCCGATAAGGTGCTGACCTTCCACGATACGCACGAAGCCATCGTCAGCCGAAAACTGTTTGACACGGTGCAACGGCACTTCGCAGGTCGCAAACGCCCCGATCAGCAAGGCGAGATGGACAAGTACGCAGGTTACCTCTTCTGCGGTGAATGCGGTCAGAAGCTATACCTTCATCGAAGCAAAAGCCTTGCGGTTGAGAAAAACTTCTTCCAATGCGGTGGATATCAGACCAAGGGCGGTCACCATTGCACGGCACACTATATCCGTGAACAAGTTCTCGATAAAATCATTCTCTACAAGCTCAAGCAGATGACGGCATTCGTGAGGGCAAATCCTCAAGAGTTTTACGAGATGGCAATCGAGAACGGCGAAGCCGAAGCGAAGCATTTCTATGCAACGGCAGAAAAAGAAAAGCAACGGATTGAGAGCCGAGTCAAGGAACTCGACAATATCATCCGTTGCTTATACGAGGACAGAGTATGCGGAAGAATATCCGTAGAACGCTACGATGCCATGGCGGTGGAATATGAAAACGAACAAGCTGAACTGAAACAAGAGCTTGCATCCATTACCAAGAAGATTGAAGAAATGGATATGCGAGAGGTATGCATCCGAGAGTTCATTGAACAAGCCAAGGCGTATGTTGAGATGGAGAAACTCACGCCCGAATTGCTCCGAGTGTTTATCCGTAAGATTCAGGTCTTTGAAAAAACGGAGAAATACTCCCGTACAGCAGGCAATCCGATCATGATCCACTTCACATTCCAACCTTATGCAGATACAGATTTTATTACAATGAACTTCAGAGAGGAACTTCTCGAAGTAGAACAAGCAGAAATAGCCTAAAGCAAAGCGAAAAGCGGAAGGCAAAACGCCTTCCGCTTATACACCGGCACGATTTCTCCGCTAAGGATAGCAGACAAAAGCTGAAGCGTTTTGTTTGTGAGAACTTTAGTGTTTTTAAAGTGAAGTTTGCTTTTTTGTCCGTGAAGGTGAAGTTCGCTTTGCGAGTGAAGTTTGTCTGACGACAAGTGAAGTTTGACAAATGTCAAGTGAAGTTTTGCCTGACGGCAAAGTTGAGGGAATATGAAGACGGCGATACGGTTATTCATATCGACAACGAAAGATAGATAAGGCTTGATGCAACGGAACGTTGCTGCCTGGCGGCAAAGTTGTGGCTGGGATTTAAAACGAGATACACTCCACTCGCTTCGATCGGGACGCTCGCAGGCTCGCTATTCCGTCACTCCGTTCCTTACGGTATGACATGGTTGGGGAACAATACTGTTATTAATATCGATAACGAAAGATAGATAAGACATGATCCAACGGAACGTTGGCGGAACGTTGGCGGTGGGGAAGCGACGAGTTTTTATAACAACGCCGCCAACAATTCCTCACGCGATTTCGCGGAAAGATACACGGGCGGAACGTCCAACATCGTTTTGCAACCGTATACGCCCTCTTTCTGTAAACGATATGCCGCTCTTGCGCAAGCCACCAAAACAGACGCCGTAAATTCCGGGTTGGAATCAAGCTTTAAACTGTATTCGATCACGTGTTTATGTTCACCATTCAAACCCGTTTCCCCACTGCGGATCACTCGCCCGCCATGCGGCAAACCGCCGTGATCACGCTGCAATTCTTCTTGTGTAATAAAATGCACCGTCGTATGATAATCGGCAAAATAATTGGGCATTTCCACAATCTCTTTTTCAATTCGAGCCAAATCCGCCCCCTCTTTTGCCACCACGAAACACTCTCTTTCGTGTTTTTGCGCCGCCGTCAATACAGGCGTTTCCCCTTTCCGCACCGCTTCCAATGCAGACGGAACGGGAATGGTGTATTGTCTTGCGTCCAACACTCCTTCAATACGTCGGATCGCGTCGGAATGGCCTTGGCTGACGCCTTTCCCCCAAAAGGTATAATCGCACCCCGCGCTTAACACCGCACCGCTGTACAACCGCGCCAACGAAAACATTCCGGGATCCCAACCCGCGGAGACGATCGCCGTTTTCCGAGCTTTCTCCGCCACGGCTTGCACCGCCGCTACGTGTTGCGGTATCTTTGCGTGCGTATCAAAACTGTCCACGACGTTGAAATATTGCGCAAGCTGCGGCGTTTGCGTGGGAAGATCGGTGGCGCTGCCGCCGCAAAGGATCATCACGTCGATATCTGCCTGCATAGCCGGCGCATCGTTTACGGAATACACGGGCAAACCCGTACACGTTTTCAACGTTTCGGGCGCGCGGCGCGTAAATACGCCCACACACGTCAGATCGGGGTTTTGCCGAACGGCAAGTTCTACTCCCCTTCCAAGATTTCCATATCCGTAAATGCCGATGCGAATACTCATAATTTCGTTACCTCTGCTTTTCGTTTTTATATTTTTTCTATCTGAAATTAACCGATTGATACGTCAAAGCTCTTTTATTATAGCATATGCGTCTACTTTTTTCAAGCGCTTGCTTATAAAAAATTTTTCCACTTTTTTTATGGAACATATTAAAATTGCTTATATTGGCAAAAAAATAAGAAAAATCGATTATAATTCAAAAAGATCGGCTTTTTTACAGTCCGATCTTTTCCGTCTTTCATTTATTTTATTCAGAAGTTTATCCCGCAGAGATCAATACATTTCAATGTATGCGTCGCGTTCTGCGCCAACCGATACGTATTTGATCTTGCAACCGCATTCTTTTTCCAAATAACGCACGTATTCTAACGCTTCTTTGGGCAAATCTTCCTTTTTACGACATTTGGAAATGTCGCAATTCCAGCCTTTCACCGTTTTAAACACGGGCTTGCAATTGTCCAACACGTCTACGAACGGAAAATCGTGAATGATCTCGCCGTTTAATTCGTATGCGACGCAAACTTCTATTTCTTCATAGCCCGATAAAACGTCCATCTTTGTCAACGCAATTTCCGTTGCGCCCTGACAACGAATACCGTAACGGGACGCCACGATATCGAACGGCCCTACACGGCGGGGTCTGCCCGTTGCCGCACCGTATTCGCCGCCCAGATCGCGTAAATATTTCGCTTTTTCGTCAAAATATTCGGCAGTGAACGGGCCTTCACCGACGCACGTCGAATAGGCTTTCATGATCCCGATCGAATTGGTGAGTTGCAATTGCGGAACACCCGCCCCGATGGGCGCGTATGCCGCGATCGTCGAAGACGAGGACGTATAAGGATGGATACCGAAATCGATATCGCGCATTGCGCCGAGTTGCGCCTCGAACATAATATTTTTACCCTGTTCGTTCGCTTCCGTCAAATACAACCCCGTATCGCATACAAACGGCGCCAATTGCTTGCCATATTCTTCAAAATAAGCGATCATATCTTCCGTTTTGATGGGGTCTGCTTTATATCCGCCCACTACGGTGAGATTTTTCCATTCCACGATATCCGCGATCCGAGCGTAAAGACGCTCCGTGTTGAGAAGTTCGCCCATACGGAACACTTTTTTATAAAATTTATCCGCATATACAGGACCGATACCGCGACGGGTAGAACCGAATTTTTTACCCGCCAAACGATCTTCTTCCAAACAATCGAGCAACACGTGATAAGGCATCGTAATCACGGCGCGATCGGAAATTTTTAAATTTTCGGGCGTGATGCGAATACCTGCTTCTTGCAATTTTGCAATTTCGCCGCAAAGATGTTTGATGTCGATCACCATACCGGGGCCCATTACGTTTACAACGTCGTCGCGCAAGATCCCCGAAGGCAACAAATTGAGGATAAATTTCCCCTTTTCGTTGATAACCGTATGACCTGCGTTATTGCCGCCTTGATAACGGCACACCACGTCGAACTTTTCACTGAGAAGATCGACCATTCTGCCTTTGCCTTCGTCGCCCCAGTTAATACCGCAAATAGATGTGAGCATATTTCTTTCTCCTTCGATTTTTTCTTTTCGTAATATTTTTTGTTTTGCCAACGTACTACGAAACGCAAAAAAACCGAGCCTTTCGTTCGTCCGTTTCGAACAAAAACGCCCTGCGCCCTATATAGTACGCTTTATTATACCGCATTTGTTATCGATTGTCAAGCTAAACGGCGCGTCGAAAAACATTATTTCGCATTTTAATTTTTACATTTTTTAAAAATAGACGTTTTTTCAACGCGTACATGCTCGCCTGTTTTCCTCTTTTTTATTACCTCAACGCATACCTGGTATGCCTGTTTTATCTCTTTCGCCCGCGCGGAGAAGTTTTAAAAGAAATTTTACAAAATTTTCACACGGCTATTGACAAATGCGCAAAAAAATAGTATTATAATAGAGAAGAAAAAAATGAACAAGGAGGGAAAGATATGTATTGCAGAGAATGTGGACAAAAACTCAGTTTGCGGTTTTGCGAAAACGAAGGCTTGATCCCCTATTGCGGCAAATGCGAATCGTATATGTTTCCGCAATTTTCCATCGCGGTTTCGATGGTCGTTACCAATCGCGCGCAAGATAAGATCCTGCTTGCCAAACACGTTGACGAAGACGATTTTATCCTGTTTGCGGGGTACATTAAAAAATCGGAAAGCGTAGAAAAAGCGATTCCCCGAGAGATCAAGGAAGAATTGGGGTTGGACGTTGTAAAAGCAAAATATATGTCGTCGAAATATTATGCAAAAAAAGACGTATTGATGCTGAATTTCATCGTTGTCGTTGAAGATCGACCGATCAAATTGCAAGAAGACGAAGTTTCGGAAGCGCGCTGGTGTACGCCCGAAGAAGCGATCGATTTGATCCGCAAAGGCACGACGGCGGAATTTTTCTTAACCAACGCCGTAAAAGAGCTCAAGCGTAAAATTTAACCGATCAAGATAAAAAAATCGGGATACGCTTTACAATCCAACAAAAGGTGGGAACGCAAGATGGGAACGCTCGTTTGCGTTCCTTCTTTTCTTTTGGAAAAACAAAAAAAGGTCGATAAAAATATTTTCCGTTTCGCTCCACTTTTTTCCTATTGAAGATTTGACTTTTTTTGCGTATTTTGGTACAATATATAAGATAATATTTTTATACAGAAGAAACGAACGGAGGCGCACATGAATCGCAACGGATTTGACAACCAACAATATTTATCTTTGCAATCGGAAAAAATTCAAGAACGCATCGATTCTTTCGGAGATAAATTGTATTTGGAATTTGGCGGCAAACTTTTCGACGATTATCATGCGTCGCGCGTGTTGCCCGGTTTTGAACCCGATAGTAAGATAAAAATGTTGTTGCAGTTGAAAGATATCGCCGAAATTCTGGTGGTGATCAGCGCAAACGATATTGTAAAAAACAAATATCGCAGCGATCTTGGCATCACCTACGACGCAGACGTTATCCGTTTGATCGATATTTTTAAAAGCAAAGGTTTGTATGTCGGCAGCGTGGTAATGACAATGTATCAGCCCCAGCCTGCCGTGGACGGTTTTATCAAACGCTTGGAAAACCTTGGCGTGTCCGTTTATAAGCATTATGCCATCGAGGGATATCCTTCCGACGTTTCCAAAATCGTCAGCAGCGAGGGGTATGGAAAAAACGAATATATCCCCACCCAACGTCGGTTGGTGGTGGTTACTGCGCCCGGCCCCGGCAGCGGAAAAATGGCGACTTGCCTTTCGCAACTCTACCACGAAAATTTGCGCGGAGTGAAAGCGGGATATGCGAAATTTGAAACGTTCCCCGTTTGGAATCTGCCCTTGTCACACCCCGTCAACCTTGCGTACGAGGCAGCAACCGCCGACCTCAACGACGTGAATATGATCGACCCCTATCATCTGGAAGCTTACGGCGCTTTGGCGGTAAATTACAACCGCGACGTGGAAATTTTCCCCGTAGTGTCGGCGATGCTGGAAAAGATTTTGGGATATTCGCCCTACAAATCGCCCACGGATATGGGCGTGAATATGGCAGGATTTTGCATTATTGACGACGACGCCTGCAAACACGCCTCTCAAGAGGAGATCATTCGACGTTATTACGCGGCTTTGTGCGACGCGCGAAAAGGCAGGATCAGCAAAGACGTTGTGGCAAAAATAGAACTGTTAATGCGTAAATCGGGCATTTCCACCGAAGACAGAAAAGCGATCGAACCTGCGCTTGCCAAGTCGGCTGCGACAGGTACGCCCGCCGTAGCGATAGAGCTGAACGACGGACGGATCGTAACGGGGAAAACAGGCGATTTATTAGGCGCAGCCGCCGCTTGTTTATTGAACGCTTTGAAAATGTTAGGGGGCATTTCCGACGATCTGCAACTGATCTCCCCCACCATCATCGAACCTTTGCAAAAATTGAAAGTGAATCATATGGGTGCGATCAACCCCCGTTTGCACACCGACGAAGTGCTGATGGCGTTGTCCATTTGCGCCGTCACCGATCCGCAAGCAAAACTCGCGATCGAACAATTGGAAAAATTGAGGAATTGCGAAGTACATTCTACGGTGATCTTGTCGCACGTGGATGAGCGAACGTTTAAAGTGTTGGGAATGCACCTCACTTGCGAACCGCAACGCCACGTTGTCTGTTGCGAAGCGTAAAAATAATTTTTAGAAAATTCAGCAGAAAAAAACGAACCTTTTTATGAGGTTCGTTTTTTGTTTCATCTCGTACATGGTATGGGTATTTTACACTTCCAACAGCATATCGCCGTCCTTGATCCAACCTTTCTTGCGCATAAATTCGGAAATGACGATATTCAATACGGCAGGCAGAACGATCATCAATAAAACGATCCCCACGTAACCAACCCAACCTTCCGTATATTTAAACAAATCGAATACGCCGACCAAACCGCTCGTACCCATTCCGCCCCCCGAAGCGCCGCATTTTAAAGAAAATACACAGGTGGATATCGGCCCTAAAATAGCACTGGAAATGATCATCGGCAACATGATAACGGGCTTTTTCATAATATTCGGGATCTGTAACATACTCGTCCCGATCCCTTGCGAGATCAATCCCCCCGCTTTATTTTCACGGAAACTCGCCACAGCAAAGCCTACCATATGGCACGCACAACCTACCGTTGCCGCTCCACCTGCCAACAACATCGCTTCATATTCCGCCGTCCCGACGGCAAAACCCGTTAAAACAGGGCTTGCGACCGACACCCAGATCGCAGCGGAAGACGTCGGCATCGTCAGCAGTATCCCCATCGCCACTGCGATGACGATTCCCATCAAAAACGGCGTTGCGTCGGTTGCGACCGCGATGAGAGCACCCAACTGATTGACAAGCCAAATGAAGGGATACGCCACAAAAATTCCACCAAACGCCAACAACATTCCGCCAAGCGGCACAAGCAAAATATCCAATTTGGTTTTCCCTGCATACAAACCGACGACCTCAACGACAAACATCGTTACAACGTACGCGCCTATGGGGTTTCCGGGCAAACCCGCCGACAGGGATACGGAAAACACCCCTGCCCCCGGCATCAATTTATCCGCAAACGCGCCGATCATCCCCGCAACTGCCGCCGAAAATACCAACAATTTATGTTTCCCCAGCGCGTGCGCGATCCCAACGCCGATCCCTGCGCCCATCAACGCTTTGGCTATATTGGCTATGTATAGCAACGCATTCCCCACGTAATTGTTTCCGATCCAGCCCGCGATCTGTGCCAAGATCGTTCCTGCAATCAGCGTGACAAACAACCCCTGCGCCATTCCCGAAAACGCCGTGATAAAATACCGTTTCGGCAACGCCTTTATATACGCTTTCCATTTGCTTTCTTTTTTCTCGTTTTCCATAAAGCTTTTCTCCTTTTCTGCTTCTATTATATGTCATCATTCGATAAAAGTCAAGCGATTTTACCATATCGATAAAAATTTATCTATTCGATATTTTTTAGCGTGTTTATACGAATATTGTTTCTTTTTATTTGTTTTCGTGTATAAAAAACCGCCCTTTATAAAAAGGACGGCTCTTTGGGAAAGCGATTATTTTCTTTCAAAGCTGTCGCAACAAGTGCAGCTTTCCGCGTCGCAGTTACACGTATTGCCTACGTGGATCTTGCGGAGCGTACAATAATCGCCCGAACGGTTGTACTTACATTCGGTTACACCGCAACCGATGCTCGTGTTCACTTCCATACCTTTTTCATTCATCATAATAAAAATCCTCCTTAAAAGGTAAAAGCAGTATGCGCAAATTTATCAAAGATTATTGACATTTTTATAATTTTGCTGTACAATAGAGATATAAGAAAAAGGAAACCCTTTTTATCGGTTTCAAAAAAGGAGGATATGTACATGAAAGTTCTTTTAAAGGCAGACGTGAAAGGCACGGGTAAAGCAGGCGACGTGGTAGAAGTGGCGGACGGCTACGGCAGGAACTTTTTGATCAAAAAGGGCTTGGCGGCTGTTGCAACGGCAAGCAACGTAAACGAAGCGCAACAAAAGAAGGAAGCCGCAGCTTTCCACAAAGCGGAAGAAGTGAAAGCAACCAAAGCTTTGGCGGCGTCTTTGGACGGGAAATCCGTTTTGGTAAAGATAAAAGTGGGAGAAAACGGCAAAGTGTTTGGAAGCGTCACTTCCGTACACGTTGCGGACGCGTTGGCGACAATGGGCTTTGACATCGACAAAAAGAAAATTAAAATGGAACCCGTAAAAAGCGTGGGATCGGCTTCGGCGGAAGTGCGTTTTATGGAAAACGTCACCGCAAAAATTACCGTTGTTGTGGAAGGTTTATAAGCATTGAACGCATACCTGCCCCCTTCATTTTAAAAAAATTTTGTTTTTTATCCCGTTTTGCAACACCCGCAAAAACGGGATAACTTTTTGTTGCAAATTTCTTTTTATCAAACAATCTCGCTTTTATAAAAATGATAAAATCTATTGCATTGCAATTAAAAATATGATATAATGACGATAGCAAACGAAAATTGGAGCAAGCTATGAAAAACATCTTAAAAAAAACACAGAATATCCTTTCCGTTTTACTAATCGGCTTCACATTATCCCTCCATGTTTCTTGCACCTCGCAATATAAGGCACAAACTTGCGAAACCCCTTTAAAGCAAACAATAGAAACAAATCAATACTACTACCTGCCCGACCGAAAAGATTGGAACTTTACCAAAAAGACCTGCGAAAGCGATATTACGTTTTTTTATGAAAAAAATTTGAAAGGCACACAGATAGATAAGGCAATCAATCGAGTGAAAGCAGTGCAACAACAATTAGATATTCCTCAACCCGTTTTTATCACCGACCAAACGATCTCTTATGTAAATGAAGACGGTTTTTGGGTAAATCCTTCCGACAGCATCGAACTGTTGGGCGCAATTTTATTGGATTCCGAAACGGACGCCGAACTTCCTTTCGGTTTTTTCGCAGGAATCAGTGCAAATTTATTCGACCAACGATCGTTTGAAATTTTCAATGAACAAAATCTGACCAATGCACTTGCAGACTACCCAACCGCATTGGAAATGCAATATCCGTTGTACGCGGCTCAAGAAACCCCAAAAAAAGAAAAACTTGCCGCATGGAATTTTGCTTATTCAGTCGCTCAAATATGGTTGGAGACAAACACGATCGAGCAATTGCAAAAGATTGAACAAGAAAGCGTAACCTCATTTTTACTAGAACGGGGTGCAGTATTGCCCGATTACTTATTTATCGTAGGCGACAGTTATTAT
>JAFTPQ010000017.1 GCA_017463205.1 Clostridia bacterium | reverse complement strand
TCCGCTGTGCCTATGGACGGTTTTTGCTTCGATAATACCGTTGCAATGTCGGTGTATTGCGACGGGGAGATCAATCCCTTTTACAAGGCAGATAATTTGGAACGCTTTGATACCCTCATCCGTTCGTTTTGGGATCAAAAAGACAATACCGTTACCCTTGATACGTATTATTACTCCAACCCGCTTCAAAGCCGTAGGCGCAACCTTACGCACTCGGGTTTGGGCGCATATAACGACGTGTATGCGGACGACAAGGGCAATACGGTGACGGCGGTAAGCGGAACGCCAAATATGGAAAAATCGTATAAAGTAACCGTCCGTTCGATCAACAATTTGCTTTTTAGGGAAGACGAGAGCAATTACGGAATAGACGAGTTTCGCTATTTTGAAAATTCGGTGTTAGAGCTTGACCGCTCGCTTTGGTCTTTTTATATGACACTTGGGTATGACGATACGCTTGGAATGACGGAGTTGCAATATTGGCTTGTGAACGGCGAAAAGCGCCTGAGCCTAGACGATATCCGTGTGACGGAGGATATGACGATAGAACCGTGCATCAAATATAAGAACACCAGATACCGTGCCTCCGGCACTTGGTTGGACGGAGAAAAGCAATACTATAATCTGGAAAAGGTGCAAAATGCGGATGAAGAACTGCATCTTTCTCCCCAAGGCGCGGATTACGAGATGATTTTAGAAAACGACGTATTTGCAAAGTTTTTCGATAATCGCTTTAACGTTATGCCAAAGAAGATTGTTGTCGATACCAACGTATCTGTCGGCAGCGACGGTATGGTGTTTGAGAAAATATCCGCAGGGTATATGCGGGAATACGTGGCGCAAGGCGGCGTTTTGGAGATACAAAGCGGGCATAAAGAACTGATTATGGTACAGGACAAAATGCTTTGCTCGGTAGACGGAAAGGTATTGTTGCACTATCTTCCCCAAACGGCGGAAACGGAGGCTTCCTTACATGCGCGAATAGAAGAGGTTGCAAAAAATGCTTTTGCGGGCGGAGATTCGTATATCTCTCTCGATTTGTCCAATGCAAAGATTTTCGATTTGTATTTGTTGCAGGATTGTCCCAATCTCGAACGGATACGTTTCGGCGCGCAAGTCGCCGTTCATTCCACTACGTCGCAAAACCACGTCACCGTTCATTCGTTGCAGTCTATGTTGCATTTCGCGCCAAATACCTTAAAGAGCGTTACGTTCAGCGAATATAACACCGAATATTGGTCGGAAAACGGGTTTGTTGCAAGGAATAAAAACGGCGACGTTGAGTTGATTTATGCGCTCGGTACGGTAGGCGGAAAAATTCGCGTACCGGACGGGATTACGAAGCTCGTTGCCAATGCGTTCCGTGAAAGGGGTACGATTGAGGAAATTATTCTCCCTGCAAGTTTGCGCAAGTTTACGGAAATTGCGTTCGACGGTATGAAAAATCTCCAAAAAATTACGTTCGACGGTTGTGAGGAGATTACTTCTATTCGTGAAAAGTCGTTGCACGCAACACTTCCTGCCTTGACGGAGTTGGAGTTTAAAGGAGATATCAAACGGCTGAACTTTTTATACGACGATTTCCTCTATGCAAATCTTGGTATGCTTACGCTTCCCAACGGTTTGAGGGAGGTAAAGGGTATGACCCGTTATTGCGCGGGATATGCGATATCGCCAAACAATACAGCGGTGACGAGTAACCTCGGCGGGCTGTATTATAACGACGGGGAAAAGACTACGCTCGTTTCGTACGCCGCCAAGAAAACGGCGACGGAATACAAGGTTGTTGGGGCGGATTGTATTGGCGAACGAGCTTTTTACGGGGACGGCGTATTGCAAGAAGTTTTTATTCCTGCAAGTGTAAAAGAGATAGGCGTGTACGCGTTTGCCAATAGCGCTTTGCAGAAAATTGAGTTTAATTTCACGCAATCGCTGGTTGTGCAAGGATATGCGTTCGAGGGGTGCCGAAAGTTAAAAGAGGTGGTTGTTCCGTCTAAGGACAGTACGTTTTTCTTGTATCGTTACGCATTCTCCGAATGTGAAAGTTTAACCGCTTTCCCAATAGAGCAGGTAACTATGCTGTCGGATAGAGCTTTTAGACAAACAGGCTTGAAAGAGGCGGCGTTCCATACTTCTTTGACGTATATACCTTCGGGGGTATTCGAGTATTGCGAGGAGCTGGAAACGGTGACATTTAACAACGTGCAGACGATTGGAGAGTCGGCGTTCCGCGGGTGCGCTTCGCTCCAAGCGTTGGAAAGCGCGCGGGTGTTGGAAATATACGACCACGCCTTTATGGACAGCGGCATCACAAAAGCGTTGTTCGCTTGCGTGGCGGTAATCGATACGGAAGCGTTCCGAGGTTGCGCTTCCTTGCAGACGGTTGCCTTTGCGGAAACGGTAGAAGTGCGGGCAGGCGCGTTCCGTGATTGTGTAAACCTTGCGGCGTTTGAAAGTAAGTTGCTTTGGAGTGTACAAGAAAGCGCGTTCGAGAACTGTAAAAAGATAGAGCGTATCCTAATAGAAACGCCGCAAAGCGATACGTTTTTCACGATTGAGGCGAGGGCGTTTGCTGGGTGCGAAAGCTTGAAAGAAGTATATGTGACGGGATATAATCCTATATTTAAGGACGGCGTGTTTGACGGGTGTACGGCGCTAAAAAAGGTTGTTATAACTTCGTCACACAGTACCATGTCCGCGTTGACGTTTGGAAGCCTTTCGCATACCGTGGGCGTTTGGCTGAACGTGAAGGGTACGTTTGTGTGGAGCGGCGTTGTGCCTAAATCATTCGTTTTGTACGTTCCCGCGGAGTATGAGGAATATTACAAGGAGAATTTACTTGTTAATACGGAACAGATAATCCCGTATGATTTTACGGAACAATCCGCGTAAGGGTTTGCATACTATGCAGTATGCGAATTATCGAGTATAACAGAGAAAAAGCGGTGGAGTACGCCCGTCGTTGGGCGTATGGGAGAAACCCCGCTTATTACAACTTCAACGGCTTGGGCGGCGATTGCACAAACTTCGCCTCCCAATGCCTTTTTGCGGGAGCGGGCGTGATGAATTATACGCCTGATATCGGTTGGTATTACCGTTCTGCAAACAATCGAGCGGCGGCGTGGACGGGCGTTGAATATTTTTATCGTTTTTTAACGGGTAACGTGGTGGGAATCGGTTCGGGGCAAGGTCCTGTTGCGGAAGAAACGGATATAAAAGATCTTGAAATAGGCGATTTCGTGCAGCTTGGCCGTGCAACGGGCGATTTTTATCATACGCCCGTCGTGGTAGGGTTTTCCGGTGACGTACCCTTGCTTGCGGCACATTCCAACGATACGTATAGTAGACCTCTGACCGCTTGGCGATATGAACGTTTGCGTTGTTTGCATATCCTTTACGCGCGCAGTTTTTAAAATCCTTATATAATTTTATAGAAAAAACTGAGAAAAAGGCGCTCACGCAGTTGCTTTTTTCTTTTGCTTTTGTTATAATATAGATTGGGGAAAACGATAGGGGAAGAAAGATTCGAGAAGGAAATCGTTATGAGATGTTTGCGAAAGAAGAAACAAAACGCCTCCTTAGAGGGTTTTTCCGCGCTTTTCCATGCGAAAAGCGAGTCTTTTTTCGCCGTATAGACAGGAAGTGCAAATATTTGCGCTTCTGTTTTTGTTTTTTTAAGGGAAATAAATTTTAAATTTGGAGATAAAAAAATGAGCAAAGTCGGTATTTTAATGGGCAGTAAATCAGATTTCGACGTGGTAAAACCCGCCGTAAACGTGTTGAAGAAGTTCGGGGTGGAAGCGGAAGTTCGCGTAATCTCTGCGCATAGAACGCCTGCGGAAGCGCATGAGTATGCGGCTACCGCAAAGGAGAGAGGCATAGAGGTACTCATCTGCGCGGCGGGTAAAGCGGCGCACCTCGGCGGCGTGATTGCTGCTTATACGACGCTTCCTGTAATCGGTCTGCCCGTAAAAACGGATATGATGGGCGGTTTGGATAGCTTGCTTTCCATTGTACAGATGCCCTCGGGGATTCCCGTGGCAACGGTTGGGGTAAACGGCGGCGAGAATGCAGGGCTGTTGGCTCTTCAAATTCTCGGTGTGAAATATCCCGAGATTGCTGAAATGCTTTCCGATTATAAAAAAGCCATGCAGGACAAAATCAACGCCGACGATAAAGCGTTGCAGGAATTGCTTTAAGCGGCGGGAGAGTAACGTATGGCAGTTTTCGGTATTTTCGGAACTAAAACGGAGCGCGTTGCTTCCAGCGCTTACTACGGATTATACGCTTTGCAGCATAGAGGACAGGCTTCGGCGGGTATCGTTGTCAACGACGACGGCGTGTTCCACGCGTATAAAGATTCGGGGCTTGTCAACGAAGTCTTTTCGCATAGAATTCTCGATTCCCTCGGTGTTGGGCAAATCGCGCTCGGCAACGTTCGCTACGGCACGGCGGCAACGAAAGAAAGAGTGAATGCAGAGCCTATGCTCGTCAACCATATCAAGGGCAAACTTGCAATCTCGCACGACGGCGCGCTTGTGAACTACGGAGAGCTTCGTCGGGAATTGGAACTTGGCGGCGCAATCTTCCACACGGCAAACGACGTGGAAGTGATTGCATATATGATTACCAAAGCCCGTTTGGTAACGGGTTCTATCGAGGAAGCGGTTGCAAAAGCAATGGAACGTTTGGACGGCGGGTATTCCATGCTTGTAATGTCCCCGCAAAAGCTGATTGCGGCAAGGGATAAAAACGGCGTACATCCGCTTTGCTACGGTATCCGCGACGACGGGGAGTACGTGATAGCAAGCGAGAGCTGTGCGCTCGACGTGGTAGGGGCGAGCTTTGTAAGAGAAGTAGAGCCGGGAGAGGTCGTCGTGTTTGCAAAAGAGGGCGTAAAGAGCCTTCGGGTAAACGGCGAAAGCAAAGAACGGCTTTGTGTGTTCGAGTATTTGTACACTGCAAGACCCGACTCCGTGATTTGTGGTTGTTCGGTGCATTTGGCGAGAAAGCGCGCGGGCGCATTCCTTGCAAAGGCGCACCCTGTGGAAGCGGACGTCGTAATCGGCGCGCCCGATTCGGGGATCGACGCGGCAATCGGCTATGCGGAAGAATCGGGGATTCCGTACGGCTTGGGTTTGATCAAAAATAAATACATCGGCAGAACGTTTATCGACCCCGGTCAAAACGTGCGAGAAGATAAGGTGAAGATCAAGTTGAACCCCATTCCCGAAACGGTGAAAGGCAAACGGGTGATTTTGGTAGACGATTCGATCGTCCGCGGAACGACGTGTGTGCGCGTAGTGAAACTCTTGCGGGACGCAGGGGCAAAAGAAATACACATTCGTTCGTCTGCGCCGGAGTTTTTAAATCCCTGCTATTACGGCACGGATATCGGATCGAGGGCAGAATTGATCGCTTGTAAATACAATGCGAAAGAGATGGCAAAATTGTTCGGAGCGGATTCCGTGGGATTTTTACCGCTTGCGGACGTAACGAAATTGGGGATATCGGGCAACTGCAAAGGGTATTGTAAAGCTTGTTTCGACGGCGAATATCCGACGGAGATCCCGACCGAGCCTGAAATCAATAAATACGATTTTAAAATTTCGGAAAATAAAAATTGATAAAAAAACAAATTGGAGAAGATAGATATGGCAATTTCTTACAAAGATAGCGGTGTAGACGTAACCAGAGGTTATAAAGCGGTCGATTTGATGAAAAAACACGTAAAATCGACGTATGACGGAAACGTGATCGGGGATCTTGGTTCTTTTGGCGGATTTTATTCGATCGCGGGCGAGAAAATGGAAGAACCCGTTTTGGTAGCAGGTACGGACGGGGTTGGTACAAAATTGAAATATGCGTTTTTGCTTGAAAAACACGATACGATCGGGATCGACGCAGTGGCAATGTGCGTCAACGATATCGTATGCCAAGGCGCAAAACCCTTGTTTTTCCTTGATTATTATGCTTGCGGCAGATTGTATCCCGAATCGGAAGCGGAAGTGGTGAAAGGGATCGCGGAAGGCTGCCGTCAGGCAGGTTGTGCGTTGATCGGCGGCGAAACGGCAGAAATGCCCGGTTTCTATCCCGACGGGGAATACGATTTGGCGGGTTTTGCCGTGGGGATCGTAGACAAGAAAAAAGTGATCAACGGCAAATCGATCGTACCCGGCGACGTGTTGATCGGTTTGAAATCGACGGGCGTACATTCCAACGGATATTCGTTGGTTCGGAAACTGTTTGGGGACGAAGACAAAGCCGCTTTGGAAGCGTATGATGAAGAATTGGGCGCAACGGCGGCGGAAGTGCTGTTAAAACCGACGCGCATTTACGTAAAGAGTATCCTTTCCTTGATTGAAAAGGTGCAAGTGAAAGGGATCGCGCATATCACGGGCGGCGGATTTATTGAAAACATTCCCAGAATTTTACCCGAAGGGGTTGCGGCGGAAATCGATAGAGAGTCGTATGAAGTTCCTTCCGTGTTCAAAGTGATGCAAAAACGCGCGGAAATCACGGACGAGCAAATTTATAACACCTTTAATATGGGTATCGGTATGGTGGTGTGCGTTGCGCCCGAAAACGCAGAAGCGGCGATGGCGGCGTTGAAAGAAACGGGCGAGGACGTGGTGTTGCTCGGTAAAACGGTAGAAGGCGAAAAGAAGGTTATCCTTAAATGAAAAAAATAGCGGTATTTGCATCGGGCGGCGGCACGGATTTTCAATCGGTGATCGACGCGAACGAGCGCGAACAGTTTTGTCAAATTGAATATTTGGTAGCGTCGAAAGCAGAGATCGGGGCGATCAAGCGCGCGGGAAAACACGGCATAAAAACGTTGGTTTTCGATAAAACACAGGAAACGAAAGACGAATTTTACGCACGGATCGCGTCAACGTTGAAAGCGGACGGGGTGGAATTTATCGTGCTGGCAGGCTGGTTGTTGGTCGTGCCGGCGGCATTCATCAAAGAATTTGAAAACGCGATCATCAACATTCACCCGTCGTTGATCCCGTCCTTTTGCGGCATGGGATATTACGGATTGCACGTACACGAAAAAGCGATCGAATACGGCGTGAAGTTAAGTGGCGCAACGGTGCATTTTGTGGAAGCGGACGTAGACGGCGGCGCGATCATCATGCAACGTGCCGTGGCGGTGGACGCGGACGATACGCCCGAAACGTTGCAGGCAAACATATTGAAAGAGGAACATAAAATGCTGCCCGAATGCGTTAAACTTCTTTGCCAAGGCAAAGTGCAAAAGGATGGCAGACGGGTTCGGATTTTACAGTAAATCGACGTATTTTTATCGATAAGTAAAGACTGCAAACAAGTATGGTTTGCAAGCGCGGATAAAACGAGGTTGGAATGGACGGAAAAAGGATCGGTTATTTTATCAAAGAAAAACGTATAGAACTTGGCTTTACGGTGGAGCAATTTGCCGCAGAAGTGGGGGTTACGCGCTTTTTAGCGGAGGATTGGGAAAACGGAACAATCCCCGAAACGCAGCACTTGCTTCCAATCGCAAACGTTTTAAAATGTGAGGTGGAGGATTTGCTGAAAGGCAGCGAACCGCCCACGCCACCGCAACCGCAAGAAAAAGCGGAAGAACAAGAGGAAAGGCAATTGTCCGAAGTATTGCCTCAACAAAAAGATCCGCAAAAGGAAGAAAAATCGTATTACGAAGAATTAAATGAAAAAATAAAAGATCTGCCGACAACAACGCAAGCAAGCGGAGAAAACGGTTTTTCTGCGGCGGATAGAAAATTTGGGTATATTTTATTAGCGATATTTGTAGCAATTTTATTGGTCTTGTTTGTAGCGACATGGGGGGCTTATCTTACACGCGAACGCAACTTGACGGTAGAAAATTATCGGGAATATTTGACAATAAAGGTTTTATCGACCCGTAATGTAAACCCTGATACATATGAAGTGAGAGTGACTGCGAAAAATCGGAAAATATACGATTTGGATATGGAAGTCGGCGTAACTTTTCGGTTATATGGTACATCTTTAGATGGAAACGGTGTTGTGCATACTGTTACGTTCGACGACGCCGATTTGGTGGAGGGAGAAACGGTTTCTAAGGTCATACACCTTTCCATTATGGGATTTGAATGTGGTTATGAGGTGATAAATATCTCGGGAGGATTAGATTGATGGACGACAAGAAGCGGAATAAAATATTCTTATTGTTCTTAATTCTTGCGGAAGGATTGGGAATCGTGTGTAATATTTTCAACGAAGCATATATTTTTATTCCCCTTTCATTAGCTGCTTCATGTATGGGGATAGTGATTATCTATTTTGCATACGGTTTGGCAAAAGGACATAATAGAACGCATGCGTTTTGGCACGAACGTGACAACAACGGGGGCGAGCCCAGCGATTGGTCAATTTCGCGTTATAAAATCAGAGGTTGGGCTTTGTATATTATGGCATTATTGATGGCGTTTGTGCCTAATTTTAACATAATTTAAAAGAAAATAAACGAAGGAAAGATACGATATGAACGTTTTGGTAATAGGAAACGGCGGGCGTGAACACGCCGTTGTGCAGGCGTTGAAAAAATCGCCGAAGGTAGATAAAATTTATGCAATGAAAGGAAACGCAGGGATTGCGGCGGACGCCGAACTTGTCAACGTGGATTATTGCGACGTGAAAGCGGTGGGCGATTGGGTCGATCAAAAAGGCGATATCGATTTCACCGTCGTAACGCCCGACGATCCGTTGGCTTTGGGGCTTGTGGACGAATTGGAAAGCCGCGGTCATCGCGCATTCGGGCCTCGCAAAAACGCCGCCATCATCGAGGCGAGTAAGGCGTTTTCCAAAGAACTGATGAAAAAATACAACATTCCTACGGCGAAATACGAAACGTTTTCCGATTATGACAAAGCGATTCGGTACGTAGAAAAATGCGATCTTCCCGTCGTATTAAAAGCGGACGGGCTGGCGTTGGGGAAAGGCGTATTGATCTGTAAAACGCGCGAAGAAGCTTTGCAGGGATTAAGCGAAATGATGTTGGAAGCGAAATTCGGCGCGGCGGGCAGTACGGTTGTGGTGGAAGAATTTTTAGAAGGGCCCGAAGTGTCTTGTTTGGCGTTTACCGACGGCAAAACGATGCAACCGATGATCACAAGCTGCGATCACAAACGCGCATTGGATAACGACGAAGGTTTGAATACGGGCGGTATGGGGACGTTTTCTCCTGCGCCGTTCTTCGGTGAAAAATCGAAGAAGGAAGTTATGGAAAAGATCATGCTACCTACCATGTACGCGATGAACGCCGAAAACCGTACGTTTAAGGGAGTGCTGTATTTCGGGTTGATGAAGACGAAAGAAGGGTATAAAGTCATCGAATACAATTCCCGTTTCGGTGATCCGGAAACACAGGTGATCTTGCCGATGTTGAAAACCGATCTTATGGAGATTTTCGAGGCGATCGTGGACGAGCGTTTGTCGGATATCAACATCGAATGGGAAGACGGCGCGTGCGTTTGTTTGGTGCTGGCAAGCGGCGGATATCCCGAAAAATATGAAAAAGGCAAAGAAATTACGTTTGGTGATCTGGACGACGATATCGTATTGTGTCATGCAGGTACGGCGGAAAAGGACGGCAAGATCGTAACGAGCGGCGGCAGAGTTTTAGGCGTTTGCGCAAAAGGCACAAACATAGAAGAAGCGAGAAAAAAGGTGTATCGAAATGCAGAAAAAATACACTTTGACGGAATGTTCTATCGCAAAGATATCGGCATCAAATACAAAGACGTGGAAAGAGAATAATGAGGAGCAACGAAATATGATTTACAGAATTTTTGTTGAAAAGAAAGACAACGTACAAGCAAGAAAAGAGGCGGCGGACATCAAAACGTTGCTCGGTATCACAACGGAAGATTTTCGTTTGGTACTTCGTTATGACGTAGAAGGTATGACGCAGGAGGAATTGGACGCGGCGATCCCTTCCGTGTTTTCCGAACCGCCCGTAGACGACGTATATCTTGAAAATATCGAGATCCCTGCGGGCTATAAAGCATTTGCGGTCAGCTATTTGACGGGGCAATACGATCAGCGCGCAGACAGCGCTGCGCAATGCGTTCAGTTGTTGACGAGAAAGGATGCGCCGATGATCAAGTGCGCAAGAGTGTACATGGCGAAAGGGATCACGGAAGAAGAATTTGAAAAAATCAAAAAATACGTTATCAACCCTGTGGAAAGCGAGGAAGTCGGTTTTGAAAAGCCCGAAACGTTGGCAAGAAAAACAGTGGAAGGCGCGCCGATCCAAGACGTGGAAGGATTTATCGATATGACGGACGACGAAGTTGCTGCATATCATAAATCGGTGGGATTTGCGATGGCTGTGGAAGATTTGGCGTTTGTTCGCGATTATTTCAGAAGTGAAAAACGAAATCCTACCGAAACGGAACTCAAAGTGATCGACACATATTGGTCGGATCACTGCCGTCACACAACGTTTGCAACCAAATTGAAAAACGTAAAGATCACTTCCAAAAACGAGGGGATCAAAAAGGCGTATCATTTATACGAACAATTGTATCAAGAACTCAACGGCAATCGCCCCGATAAATATCCTTGTTTGATGGATTTGGCGACGATCGCCGCGAAAAAACTGAAAAAAGACGGCGTTTTAGACAATCTCGATTTGTCCGACGAGATCAATGCTTGTTCCATTGAAATCGAGGCGGAAATCGACGGCAAAAACGAACGGTATTTGGTGATGTTTAAAAACGAAACGCACAATCACCCGACGGAAATCGAACCGTTCGGCGGCGCGGCTACCTGTCTTGGCGGCGCGATCCGCGATCCGTTGAGCGGCAGAACGTACGTATATCAAGCGATGCGTTTAACGGGCGCGTCCGATCCCAGAGAGAAATTGGAGGATACGCTGGCAGGGAAATTGCCGCAACGTGTTATTACGCAACGTGCGGCGGCAGGGTTCTCCTCGTACGGCAACCAAATCGGTTTGGCAACGGGGATTGTTGATGAAGTGTACCACGAGGGGTATAAAGCGAAACGTTTGGAAACGGGCTTTGTTGTCGGCGGAGCAAGAAAAGATATGGTCTACCGTGAAAAACCCGCAGCGGGCGATATCATTATTTTGCTTGGCGGCGAAACGGGGCGCGACGGATGCGGCGGCGCAACGGGTTCGTCTAAAGCGCACGACGCACATTCGGTGGAAACGTGCGGTGCGGAAGTACAAAAAGGCAACGCGTTGACGGAAAGAAAATTGCAACGTTTGTTCTTGAATAAAGAGGCGACCAGAAAAATTAAAAAATGTAACGATTTCGGCGCAGGCGGCGTATCGGTTGCGATCGGCGAACTTGCCGACGGATTGGATATCGATTTGGATAAAGTGCCTAAAAAGTATGAAGGCTTAAACGGAACGGAACTTGCCATTTCCGAATCGCAAGAACGTATGGCTGTCGTTGTGGCGGCGAAAGACGTGCAGGCGTTTATTGCCTTGGCGGCGGAGGAAAATCTTTCGGCAACGCCCGTGGCGACGGTGACGGATACGGGCAGAATGAAGATGTTCTTGAAGGGGAAAGCGATCGTAGATATTTCGCGTGATTTCCTCAATACGAACGGCGTCAATCAGGAAACGGACGTGGAAATCGACGACAACGTAACCACGTGGTTTGATAAAAAATCGGGCTTGAAGTTTGCGGAAGAAACCAAAAAAGTGATCGCCGACCTCAATGTTTGCGCGAAAAAAGGCTTGTCGGAAACGTTCGATTCGACGATCGGCGCGCGTACGGTGTATATGCCTTGGGGCGGAAAAACGCAGCGTACGCCTGCTATTGCAATGGCGGCGAAGATCTGCGGCGGCGAAACGGACGTATGTACGGTGTCGGCGTATGGGTATTCTCCCTATTTGATGGAAACAAGTCCCTTTATCGGCGCAATCTATTCGATCGTAGCTTCCGTATCCAAAGTGGTGGCAACGGGCGCAAAATACAGCGATATTCGCTTGACATTGCAAGAATTTTTCCAAAGAATGACCAAAGAAGCCAAAGTGTGGGGTGTGCCTGCGTCGGCGTTGCTTGGCGCTGTGTACGCGCAAATGGGTCTTGGACTCGGCGCGATCGGCGGAAAGGACAGCATGAGCGGTACATTTGAAAATATCCACGTGCCTCCTACGCTTATTTCGTTTGCGCTTGCACCTGCAAAAGCAAGCGGTTTGATCACCAACGTGTTGAAAGGCGGAGAAACGTTGTATCATATTCCCGTACCGAAGGATGAAAATTCCGTACCTGATTTCGAAGGGTTGAAAAAGGTGTATCAAGCGGTGTACGATAACGTGCAAAGCGGAAATATTACGTTTGCTACGGTGGTGGAAAACGGCGGCGTCGGCGCGGCGGTTATCAAGTCGGCGTTGGGCAATGACTTGGGTGTAAAATTTGATATGACGGCAGACGAATTGTACAGCGAAGGATACGGCGATTTGATCGTTTCCTTGAAAGATGAAAATGCAATTTGTTCGTGCATTTCTAAAAAACGGATAGGGCAGGTATGCGGTGAACGCTTTGTTTGCGGTGATGAAAGTGTAGAAATTAACGAAGTAGGCGACGCATATTTGGGCGCATTGAGCAGTGTGTTTGCCATTACGGCGGCGGCAGACGGAAAGGCGGAAAATTGCGATTATAACGGGGGGGTAAAATACAGCAATATTGCAACCAAAACGGCAAAACCGAAGGTGTTTATTCCTGTTTTCCCCGGCACGAATTGCGAATTGGATACGGCAAGAAAATTCCGTCTTGCAGGCGCGGAAGTGCAAACGGTAGTCGTGCGTAACCGCAGTGCGCAAGACATTGAAGAAAGCGTTGCGGAAATCGTGAAGGCGATTAAAAATGCGAACATCATTGCATTCCCCGGCGGTTTTTCGGGCGGTGACGAACCTGACGGCAGCGGTAAATTTATCGCTACCACGTTCCGAAATCCGTTTATCGCAGAGCAGGTGGAAGAATTGTTGAATAACCGCGACGGTTTGGCGATCGGTATTTGTAACGGTTTCCAAGCGTTGATCAAATTGGGATTAGTGCCGTACGGTCACGTAACGGAAATGACGGAAAATTCGCCTACGCTCACGTTTAACAACATTTCCCGTCACGTTTCGACGATCGTAGACGTACGCGTTGCGTCCAATTTGTCGCCGTGGCTGTCCGCGTGCAAGATCGGTGAAATTTATAAAGTGCCCGTATCGCACGGCGAAGGCAAGATCGTTGCGCCTATGGCAGAATTGGAAAAGATGAAAGCAAACGGTCAAATTGCGACGCAATATGCCGATTTAAGCGGTATGCCGACGATGGTTTCGCCGTTCAATCCCAACGGTTCGATGTGGGCGATCGAAGGGATCACGTCGCCCGACGGCAGAGTGTTCGGTAAGATGGGACACAGCGAACGTATCGGTGAAAACTTGTATAAAAACGTCGAAGGCAATTTCGATATGAAAGTGTTTGAAAGCGGCGTTAAATATTTTAAATAAGATTGTATTAAAAAAGGCAGGAAAAATAAAAACTGTGGCGGAGAGGCGCGGATGCGTCTTTCTGCCGCGAAAAAGAGATAAGGAGGGGAGAGCATGATCGATTTTCATACACACGTATTGCCGAATATCGATGACGGCGCAGCGGACGTGCAAATGGCGACAAAAATGATCGAACAAGAACTCTCGCAAGGCGTGGAAGAAATCGTCTTTACGCCGCATTATTATGGCAGAAAACGTCGCCCCGAGCAATTTTTAGAGGAAAGACAACAGGTTTTTGAGGAGTTAAAACCGCACATACCCGAAAATGTAAAAATATATTTGGGTTCAGAAGTCCATTTTACGGGCATCAACATTTTAGACGATGAGGAATTGTGTAAATTGGCGATCGAAGGGACTCGGTATATTTTGGTGGAGTTTCCTTTTGTGGAAAAATGGTCGACGTCGCTGTTGGAAAGACTGTCCGATTTTATTTATGATACAGGATACACGCCCATTATTGCGCACGTAGAACGGTATCAAGAGGTTTTAAAAAATCCGGCGATCATAACGCATTTGGTCGAGATGGGCTGCTTGATTCAAGTAAATACCCGCGCATTTATCAATAAATGGGAAAAGAATTTTGCTTTTGCCTTGTTAAAACACGGGTTGGTGCATTGTATCGGTACGGACGCGCACGATGTCACCGATCGCGCACCTGATTACGAGGAGGCAAAAATTGCGGTTGAAAAAGCGGGCTATGGCAAGGCGTGGGCGGAAATCCAACATAATATGCGCGCGATTTTAAATGGCGGCACATTTCGTATTCCCATAGGCGGGAAAGTTAAAAAGTTTATGAATCGGTATTATTGATATCGCTTTTTTCTGAAAAAGTTGTAAAAAAACGTTTGAAGCAGATGAAAAAGTGTTACAATAAAATAGAAACAAAAAAAAGGAGAAAAATAAAATGGCTAAGATCACGAAAGATACTTTGATTGCAGAGTGTTTGGAAATGAATCCCAATGCACCCGAAATTTTGATGGCGGCGGGGATGCATTGTTTCGGTTGCGCGATGGCGCACGGGGAAACGATTGCAGAAGCTGTTGCCGTTCACGGCGAAGATCTCGAATCGTTGCTTGCAAAGCTGAACGAAGGTTTGGAAGATTAAAAAACATTGAAAAAGGCGGGAGAAAAACTCTCGTCTTTTTTCTTAAACGAAGGGGGCAGGTATTTGATGAACGCTGATTATAAGGAAAGAATTAAACAATTTTTCCAAATTTTGGAACAGGGCGATACAGTGTTTTTCGGTGGCGCGGGCGTCAGCACGGAAAGCGGGATCCCGGATTTTCGTTCGGTGGACGGATTGTATCATCAACAATACGCCTATCCGCCCGAACAAATTATATCCCGTTCTTTTTTCGATCGCGATCCGATAGAATTTTATCGTTTTTATAAGGATAAAATGCTGTTTCCGTTTGCGCAGCCAAACGCTTGCCATCAAGGCTTGGCAAAATTGGAAGAAATGGGGAAGTTGAATGCCGTCGTAACGCAGAACATAGACGGATTGCATCAAAAAGCCGGCAGTAAACGGGTGTTTGAGTTGCACGGCAGCGTTTGGCGTAATTATTGTATGCGGTGCGGAAAGGCGTTTTCCTTGGAGGAAGTGAAAAGCTGGGAGGGAGTTCCCAAATGCGCCTGCGGCGGAACGGTGAAACCGGACGTGGTGCTGTATGAAGAAGGGTTGGACGATGAGGTTGTGACAGGAGCGATCGAGGCGATTATGCGTGCGAAAACGTTGATCGTTGGCGGGACGTCGCTGGTGGTGTATCCTGCGGCGGGCTTATTACGCTATTTTAAAGGCAAGCATTTGGTGATGATCAATCAGACGCCGACGCCTGCGGATGCGAAAGCGGATTTGTTGTTTACGGAAGACATTGGAAAAGTGTTTGCCGACGTTATGAAATATTGGGATCATAAAAGGTGAAAAAAAATTTTGTAATATAGCGTAAAAACAGTTGATATTCCTTAAAAAATGTGCTATACTTTTAAAGCAAAATAGATAGATTGACCCGTTGGTCAAGCGGTTAAGACTTTCGCTTGTCACGGTGGTATCATGGGTTCGCGCGAGCCGTTGAAGACGGCGACACCCTGCCGAGGGTCCACGGAGTGGAAACGGCAGATACCCGTACAGTACGGGACGAGGAAAATTGAATAAGAAAAAAATGGCCCGTTGGTCAAGCGGTTAAGACACCACCCTCTCACGGTGGTATCATGGGTTCGAGTCCCGTACGGGTCACCAGTAACAACCTAAATCGAACCCCTCAATTAGAGGGTGGACGGTTTGGGTTGTATTATTTATTTTTAATTATTGATAGCATCGAGTTTTTATGATATAATAAAAAGGGTATACGCTAATGTCAAAAAATAATGAG
>JAFTPQ010000030.1 GCA_017463205.1 Clostridia bacterium | reverse complement strand
TAAGGAAACGGCAAAGTCGGCTGTAGAAGCTGCGTACGCGCGGACGAAAGAATTGAAAAAGTAAGGAAAGAGATACTATCACTTCGCTACGCTACGTTCCAGAATGACAAAAAAGCTTCCCCTTTGTAAGGGGAAGTGTCAACGTAGTTGACGATAGGGTAGGTATGTTAAAGTTCAACCCTTCACCTGCTACGCAGGAGCTTCCCTGTCTAGGGACGCCTTGGGGGTGGACGCAAGCGCGTCATTCCAAAAATTTATGAAAAGCGGCGGTTTTAACCGTCGCTTTTTTATGGGTTTATTCAATTATGCGCTTTATACGATAAATATTGCATAAATATGCATTTATATAAAAAATATGCAATAAAAATTAAAAAAAATTTCAAAAATAGTGCATAAAAATACTTGCATTACTTTTTTGAAAGGAGTATAATGTTACCGTAATAAATTTAAGCGTGAAAAGGAGATACGCAAAAATGGATAAGAAAGATATTAAGAAAGTTGTACTTGCATATTCGGGCGGTTTGGATACGTCGATCATCATTCCTTGGTTGAAAGAAAATTATAACAACTGCGAAGTGATCGCTGTCAGCGGAAACGTAGGTCAGGCAGACGAATTGGAAGGTTTGGAAGAAAAGGCGTTGAAAACGGGCGCGTCGAAACTGTACGTAGAAGATTTGACGGACGAATTTGTAGACGAATACGTAATTCCGACGATGCAAGCAGGGGCAAAATACGAAGAATATTTGTTGGGTACGTCGTTTGCCCGTCCCGTGATCGCAAAGCGTATCGTCGAAATTGCGAAAAAGGAAGGAGCGGACGCGATTTGCCACGGCTGTACGGGCAAAGGGAACGACCAAGTACGTTTCGAACTCACGATTAAGGCGTTTGCGCCCGATATGACGATTATCGCGCCTTGGCGTGAATGGTCGATCAAATCGCGTGAAGAAGAAATCGATTATGCGGAAGCGCACAACGTGCCTTTGAAGATCAATCGTGAAACCAACTATTCGAAAGATAAAAACTTGTGGCATTTGAGCCATGAAGGTTTGGATTTGGAAGACGCGGGAAACGAGCCGTTGTATGAAAAAGAGGGATTTTTGGAAATGGGCGTATCGCCTTTGCAAGCGCCCGATAAACCCACGTACGTAGAAATTGAATTTGAAAAAGGGAAACCCGTTGCTTTGGACGGCAAGAAGATGAGTGCGAAAAACATTATCCTTGCGTTGAACAAAGTGGGCGGCGCAAACGGTATCGGGCTTTTGGATATCGTGGAAAACCGTTTGGTGGGTATGAAGTGTCGCGGCGTATACGAAACGCCCGGCGGTGAAATTTTGTACAAGGCGCACAATTATTTGGAAACGTTGTGTCTTGACAAATACACGGCGCATAAAAAGCAAGAACTTTCGGTTTGCTTTGCGGAACTCGTTTATAACGGACAATGGTTTACTCCCCTTCGCGAAGCGTTGACGGCGTTTGTGGATAAAACGCAAGAAAACGTAACGGGGAAAGTTCGTTTGAAGTTGTATAAAGGCAATATCATCAAAGCGGGGGCGTGGAGCGATTATTCGTTGTATTCGGAAGAAATTGCAACGTTCGGCGAAGACCACGTATACAACCAAGCGGACGCAACGGGCTTTATCGAATTGTTCGGTTTGCCGATCAAAGTGCAAGCGCAAGTAAATCAAAAGAACAATAAATAATCGGCTTTGTTGAAAAGTCGTTGAAAAAGGGCGGTTTCCTTATATCAAAGAACCGCCGTGAAAAATGAATACGGAGAAAGTTTGCCTACTGCTTGACGGCGGTAGGCAAAGCGTGTTTTTTAGATTATGGAAAAAATGTGGGCAGGGCGATTTTTAAAGGCTCTTGATAAAAAGGCGGACGATTTCAATTCGTCCATTCGTTTCGATTGCAGAATGTATGCGCAGGACATCAAAGGTTCGATGGCGCATGCGGCGATGTTGGCAAAACAAGGGATCTTGACCGAGGCGGACGCCGATTTGATCATCGACGGATTGGAAGGGATTTTAAAAGATATCGACGCGGGCGAATTGCAATTCGATATGAATGCGGAAGATATTCATATGTTTATCGAGGCGGAACTCACCAAGCGGATCGGGGACGCAGGGAAGCGTTTGCACACGGCGCGCAGCCGTAACGATCAGGTGGCGGTGGATATCCGTTTGTATCTTCGCGACAAGGCTTCGGAAGTGATGGCGTTGATCAGAGATCTTGTCAACGTAGTGACGGATAAGGCGGAAGAAAACGCCGACGTTATTGCGCCGGGGTATACGCATTTGCAACGGGCGCAGCCTATTTCGTTCGGGCATCATTTTATGGCGTATGCGATGATGTTGCTTCGGGATATCGGGCGGATCGAAGACGCGGTGAAGCGTATGAATTATTCCCCTTTGGGAAGTTGCGCTTTGGCGGGGACGACCTATGACACCGACCGCGCTTTCGAGGCGGAAAAATTGGGGTTTGACGGTATTACGCAAAACAGCATCGACGGCGTATCCGACAGGGATTTTTGCGTGGAACTGATCAGCGCGCTTGCGCTTTTGATGATACATTTATCTCGCTTTTCGGAGGAGATCATTCTTTGGTCGAGTTGGGAGTTTAAATTTATCGATTTGGACGATTCGTATACCACGGGATCGTCGATCATGCCGCAGAAGAAAAACCCGGATATGGCAGAGCTTGTCCGTGGAAAAACAGGGCGTGTATACGGGGATCTGATGGCGTTGTTGACGACGTTGAAAGGGTTGCCGCTTGCGTATAACAAAGATATGCAAGAGGATAAAGAGGCTGTATTTGACGCAGTGGACACGGCGGTGATGTGTTTGGAAGTGTTTACGCCGATGATCGCTACGCTGAAAGTGAACGGGGACGTTACGTACAAGGCGGCGCAAAAGGGATTTATCAATGCCACCGATCTTGCCGATTATTTGACGAAAAAGGGTATGCCTTTCCGCGCGGCGTATAAGATTGTGGGGACGATCGTTGCGGAATGTATTGCCAAGGGGTGCGTATTGGACGATTATCCGTTGGAAGAATATCAAAAACACAGCGACGTATTTGCGCAAGATCTGTATGCGGAAATTTCGTTGGAAACGTGTGTTGGCAAGCGGAATTCGGCGGGCGGCGCGTCGCCTTCGTCGGTGCGCAAACAAGTGGCTTGGGTGCGCGAACAGTTGTAAGCAATAAGAAGCAACTTGTCGAGGATATAGGAGAAAACATATGAAAAAAGTATTTATCGACGGCAGTGCAGGGACGACGGGGCTGCGGATATACGAACGTTTGTCGAGGCGTGACGATGTGGAATTATTGAAAATATCCGAAGAAAAGCGTAAAGATGTTGCGGCGAGAAAGCAAATGCTGGACAGTGCGGACGTAGCGTTTTTGTGCTTGCCCGACGACGCGGCAAGAGAAGCGGTGGCGCTGGTGGAAAATCCCGATACGGTGATCATCGATGCCAGCACGGCGCATCGTACGTTACCCGATTGGGCGTACGGTTTTCCCGAATTGTCGGCGGCGCACGAAGCAAAATTGTTGCAATCGAAACGCATTGCCAATCCCGGTTGCCACGCCAGCGGTTTTATTGCCTTGGTGTATCCGCTGATCGAGGCGGGCGTATTGGAAAAGGACGTTTTGCTCACTTGTCATTCGATTACGGGGTATTCGGGCGGCGGTAAAAAAATGATCGCCGAATATGAAAGCGAAACCAAAAGCGTATTGCTGGGCGCGCCCAGACAGTACGGATTGACGCAACAGCACAAGCATTTGAAAGAAATGTCTGCGATCACGGGGTTGAGCGTTGCGCCGATATTCTGTCCGATCGTATCCGATTTTTACAGCGGTATGACGGTGACGGTGCCTGTGTTTGCCGAACAGTTGGGCGTGGGCGTGAAAGAGCTGAAAGCGTTGTATGCAGACAAATACAACGGGAAGATCGTGAAATACGCAGAAGGCGTAGACGACAACGGTTTCATATCGGGTGCGGCGTTATCGGGCAAAGACGGTATGCGTGTGACGGTGGCGGGAAACGACGAGCGGATCGTGTTGATCGCAGCATACGATAACTTGGGCAAGGGCGCAAGCGGCGCGGCGATCGAGTGTATGAATATTGCGATCGGCGCAGAACGCACCAAAGGTTTGGTATTGTAAAAGAGAAGAAGACAGCGCGCGGGGAAATGAAATAATAATCAAAAAGGAAAAGAAGATGAAACAGATTCAAGGCGGCGTATGCGCCGCAAAAGGGTTTACGGCAAACGGAGTGCATTGTGGGATTCGGAAAAATAAGACCAAACGCGATTTGGCGTTGATTTACAGTGAAACGAAGGCGACGGCGGCGGCTGTGTATACGAAAAATCTTGTAAAAGGCGCGCCTATTGCGGTGACGAAAGCGAATATTGCGGACGGAACGGCGCAAGCGATGATCTGCAACAGCGGCAACGCCAACACGTGTAACGCAAACGGCGTGGAAATTGCGGAAAAGACTTGCGAATTGATTGCCAAAGAATTGGGCGTTTCGGCGCAAGATATCGTGATCGCGTCAACGGGAGTCATCGGGCAGCCGTTGGATATTACGCCGATCGAAGCGGGGATACCTGCTTTGGTTGCGGGGTTGGGCGATCACAGTGATTTTGCTTGCGAAGGGATTATGACGACGGACACGATGCCCAAGGAAATTGCGTTTGAATTTACCGTAGGCGGAAAGGTATGTCATATCGGCGGTATCGCCAAGGGAAGCGGTATGATCCACCCGAATATGGCGACGATGTTGGTGTTTGTTACCACCGACTGCGCAATTTCCGCGAAGATGTTGCAAGCGGCATTGTCAGCGGACGTGGAAGAATCGTTTAATATGATCAGTGTGGACGGCGACACGTCTACCAACGATATGGTGTCGGTGTTGGCAAACGGCTTGGCGGGGAATGAAGAAATTGTAGAAACGGGGGCGGATTACGACGCGTTTTGCGCGGCTTTGCGCGAAGTGACAACCTATCTTTGCCGTATGATCGCAAGCGACGGCGAGGGCGCAACGAAGTTGTTGGAATGTAAGGTATGCGGCGCAAAAGACAAGGAAACGGCGAAAATCGTTGCAAAATCGGTGATCTGTTCTTCCTTGGTGAAAGCGGCAATGTTCGGCGCGGACGCAAACTGGGGGCGTGTTTTGTGCGCGATCGGGTATTCGGGCGCGGACGTAGACGTGGAAAAAGTGGGTGTATGTTTCCGCTCGAATAAGGGTTCGATCGTTGTTTGTGAAAACGGCGCGGGCGTTGATTTTTCGGAAGAAAAAGCGAAAGCGATCTTGTTGGAAAAAGAGATAGAAATTTTGATCGTGCTTGGCGACGGCGACGGGAAAGCGACGGCGTGGGGGTGCGACTTGACTTACGATTACGTGAAGATCAACGGGGATTATCGCACCTAAGCGTAAAAGAGGAGTGTAATAAATGGAAAACGTGAAAGCAACGGTTGCGCAACGCGCGGAGATATTGACGCAGGCGCTTCCGTATATACAAAAATATAACAATAAGATCATCGTTGTGAAATACGGCGGAAACGCTATGATCAACGAGGATTTGAAAGAAGCCGTTATGGGCGATATCGTGTTGCTGTCTTTGATCGGGATCAAAGTGGTGTTGGTACACGGCGGCGGCCCTGAAATCAACGAAATGTTGGGCAAAATCGGAAAAAAATCGGAATTTGTCAACGGACTTCGCGTTACCGATCACGAAACGGTGGATATCGTGCAGATGGTGCTTGCGGGAAAGGTAAATAAAAATTTGGTCAATCAGTTGCAATGCAAGGGCGGAAAGGCGATCGGGCTTTGCGGCATGGACGGACATATGATCGAAGCGAAAACCGCAGACGAGCGATTGGGCTACGTTGGCGATATCACAAACGTGAACGTCGATCCGATCGTGGACGTATTGGATAAGGGGTATATCCCCGTTATTTCCACGGTGGGTTGCGATATGGAAGGGCATACCTATAACATCAACGCAGACACGGCGGCGGCGCGGATCGCAGGGGAATTGAAAGCGGAATGTTTGATTTCCATGACGGATATCGTGGGGCTTTGCAGGGACAAAGACGATCCTTCGACGCTGATTTCCAAAGTGTTTGTATCCGATGCGCCGAAATTGATTCGCGACGGCATCATCAGCGGCGGTATGATCCCCAAAATCAATTGTTGTATCGAGGCGATCCGTCGCGGAGTGAAAAAAGTGTTTATTTTGGACGGGCGCGTACCGCATGCGATCCTCATCGAAATTTTAACAGACGAGGGCTTGGGGACGATGTTTGTTTCGGGAAATAAGTTGTAAACGGTCGTAAAAGACTTTTCGGTTTTTGGTGGAACAGGAATGATTATGAATATCATCGAATTGGATAAACAATATATTGCCAATACGTACGCGCGGTTTCCGTTGCAGCTTGTCGGCGGCAGCGGATCGTTGCTGAAAGATGAAAAGGGCAACGAATATATCGACCTCGGAACGGGGATCGCCGTCAATACGTTTGGCGCGGCTGACGAAGAATGGATCAACGCCGTCAGCGAACAGTTAAAACAAATACAACACACGTCAAACCTCTATTACAGCATACCGTGTACGCGTTTAGCGCAATTATTGTGCGAAAAAACGGGAATGAAAAAGGTGTTTTTTTCCAACTCCGGAGCAGAGGCGAACGAGTGCGCGATAAAAGCCGCTCGGAAATACGGGGAATTGAAAAAAGGCAAAGAGGCATACACCGTTATTACGTTGAAAAACAGTTTTCACGGGAGGACGATCACGACGCTTTCTGCGACGGGGCAGGACGTATTCCATCAGCATTTTACGCCGATGACGCCCGGATTTGTACACGCGGCGGCAAATGATATCGACGAAATGAAAACTTTGGTGAAAACGCACGCTTGTTGCGGGATCTTGTTGGAATTGGTGCAAGGCGAAGGCGGTGTGATGGCGCTGGATAAAGAGTACGTACGGCAAGTGGAAGCATTGGCGCGTGAAAACGATCTGTTGTTGATGATCGACGAAGTGCAGACGGGCAACGGACGGACGGGCAGTTTGTACGCTTTTATGGAATACGGCATTACGCCCGACGTAGTGACGACGGCGAAAGGCTTGGGCGGCGGCTTGCCGATCGGCGCAACGATGCTGGGCGAACGTGTGCAGGATTTGTTTACTGCCGGACTGAACGGCTCGACGTTTGGCGGAAACCCCGTGGCGTGCGCAGGTGCGATCAGTATTTTAAGCCGTATTGACGATGATTTGTTGCAACAAGTGAAAGAAAAGAGCGCGTATATTTTTGCGCAATTGGAAGGCGCGAAAGGGGTGAAAAGCGTTTCGGGTATGGGGCTGATGATCGGCGTCGAAACGGAAAAAGACGCTTCGGAGATCATTGCTCGGTGTATGGCGCGCGGCGTGCTGGCGATCAAGGCGAAAAATAAAGTGCGGTTATTGCCCGCGTTGAATATTCCGATGGAACAATTGGAAACGGCAATAAAAATTTTAAAAGAGGAGATAGCGAAATGAAGCATTTATTAAAATTGATGGATTTATCGACCAATGAGATTACGGAAATATTGAATTTGGCGGATCAGTTGAAATTTGAAAAGAAAAACGGAATAAAACATCATCTTTTGGAAGGAAAAACGTTGGGGATGATTTTTGAGAAATCGTCTACGCGTACCCGTGTTTCTTTTGAAGTGGGTATGTACGATTTAGGGGGTAGCGCGCTGTTTTTAAGTTCGCGCGATTTACAGATCGGCAGAGGCGAACCCGTGCAGGACACTGCGCGCGTATTGTCGCGGTATTTGGACGGAATTATGATCCGTACTTTTGCGCAAAAGGAAGTGGAGGATTTGGCAACGTACGGTTCGATCCCCATTATCAACGGATTGACCGATTATTGTCATCCTTGCCAAGTGCTTGCCGACCTTATGACCATTCGCGAATATAAAGGGGCTTGCGCGGGAAATAAGCTTTGTTACATCGGCGATGGAAACAATATGACCAATTCGTTGATCGTCGGCGGCATCAAGATGGGTATGGAAGTGGCAGTGGCTTGTCCGAAAGGCTTTGAACCGGATGCGGAAATTATGGCTTGGGCGAAAGAAAACGGGAAGTTTACTTGCACCGACAACGTATTGGAAGCGGCGACGGGCGCGGACGTGTTGTATACGGACGTGTGGGCTTCGATGGGACAAGAAGCGGAAGCGGAAGAAAGAAAGAAGGTGTTTAAAGGCTATCAAATCAACGATGACGTGATGAAGGTGGCAAACGAAAAGGCGATGGTGTTGCACTGTTTGCCTGCGCACCGCGGCGAGGAGATTACGGCAGAAGTGTTTGAAGCGCACGCAAACGAATTGTTTGATGAGGCGGAAAACAGATTGCACGCGCAAAAAGCGGTGCTGGTGAAATGCCTCGGTGGGAAATAATCGATCGTTTATAAGATGAAAACCCTTTCGCAAATAAAAGCGAAAGGGTTGATTTTTTATGTGTTATTGATGAAATGACCGCACCAGGTATGCGTTGAAATATTTTTACAACAAGCCGATCAACCAAGTTGCGCCCGTTAAGACGAACAAAAAGGCGAAGTTGAAGGCTGAAAACAGCGCGATGTATTTCTTGGCTTGACCGGGGTTGTGCGAAGTGTATTCGCGGAAGGTGATAAGACTGGCGAGCGACGAGATCAACGTGCCGACGCCGCCGATATTCACGCCCAACAACAAAGCCGAATAATTGTCGGTAAATTGCGAAAGCAAGATTGCCGAAGGAACGTTGCTGATCACTTGGCAGGAAAAAATGGAAACGAGCAGAGCGTTTTTATCCATTAAATACCCGAATGATTGTTGAACGAAAGAGATTCTCGACATATTGCCTGCGAAAATGAAGAAGGCAACGAAGGTGAGCAATAAACCGTAATCGACGTCCTTTAAGGCTTTGCGGTCTAAAAATAACAAAGCAAGAGGAATGACGATCAATCCTACGACAAAGGGAATAACGCGGAAAACGATGATGATGGACAGGGCAAACAGCACCGTGTAAACAATTGTCCTTGCAAGAGGCAGCCGCACTTTTTCTTCGGACATCGTCAACGGTTCCTTTTTTACAAATATAAAGCAGGACAAAGTGATGAGGGCGACCGAGATGAGGAAAGGGGGCAGCATGATCAAGGTAAATTCGCCTGTGGGGATTTGGAATTTGGTGTAAAGGTATAAATTTTGCGGATTCCCAAATGGCGTCAACATTCCGCCCAAGTTTGCCGCGATATTTTGCATAATGAAAGTAAACGCCATATATTTTTGCTTTCCGGTTGTGGACAATGCCAAATAACCTAAAGGCAAAAAGGTGAGAAGCGCCATATCGTTGGCGATCAACATCGAACCGATAAACGTGACGTATGCCAACGCCAATATGCATGCGCGTGTATTTTTAAACAGTTGCACGATCTTTTTTGCCAAAACAAAAAAGAATTGTATATTTTTAAACGCACAGACGACGGCAAGCACGCAGAAAAGACAAGTGAGCGTTTTCCAATCGAAATAGGAAAGATATTGCTTGTCGGGCGGCACGATACACGACGTGATCAGTGCGGCGCAAACGGCGACGCATAAAACGGCGTTCTTTTTCATCCATTCGCCCGTTTTTTCCACTACGATTTTTACGGTTTCCGACAGGTGAAAATTGGGGCGTTTCGCATGAGTATGCATATAAAATATCCTTTTTACCTTTGTTTTTTGATTGCGTTGCGTTTCATCCATTTTATCGCACGGGCATTATTATAATACTTTTTTTCAAAAAAAGCTATCTATTTTCAGCGCATATTCGAGGGTTTTTCATTATTTTTTTTATTTTTTTCACGGCGGTGTTTTTTCGCTTGCTTTTTGCGGTGGATTGTGCTACACTATGCGTGTATAAAAAAGGGGAAGAAACGCATGGAGATAAAACGAGGAAAATACCGTCATTTTAAAGGCAAAGAATACGAGGTGTTGGGCGTGGCGAAACATTCGGAAACGTTGGAAGAAATGGTGGTGTATCGGGCGTTGTACGGGGACGGAGCTGTGTGGGTGCGGCCCGTTTCTATGTGGAATGAAACCATCGAGCATAACGGGGAAACGGTGAAAAGATTTACTTTAATCGATTAGATCTTTAAAAATTCGGGTTCGGGACGGAGATGAAAATGGAAAGAACGGAAAAAAGAAAAAGCCCGTACACGGGGTTGATCCTCTTGTGTTGGTTGGTGTATGCCTGTTCGTATATCGGGAAACTGAATTATGCCGCAAACATCAATCAGATTATGGAGTTTTACGACGTCAATCACGCAGATGCGGGAAGCGTAAGCACTTGTTTCTTTTTTGCGTATGCGATCGGGCAATTTGTAAACGGCGCATTCAGCAAAAAATATAACGTCCGTTGGGTCGTGACGGCGGCGTTGTTGGTGTCGGGCGGCGTGAATTTGACAATTGCGATCACCGATTATTTCCCCATTATTAAATATCTTTGGTTTATCAACGGCTTTGCGCTTTCCGTTTTATGGCCGACGTTGATCAGGTTGTTGTCCGAAACGGTTGCCCGCAAGGAAATGCCATGCGCAAGCGTGGTGATGGGAACGACGGTTGCCACGGGGACGGTGTTTATCTATGCGTTGAGCGCGTTGTTCGCGCCTATCAATTTTAAGTTGGCGTTTTATACCGCGGCGACGATATTGCCCGTGATCGCCGTCATTTGGATCGCTCTTTTCAAGTCGGTGATCGGCAAAGCAAAGGCGTTTGAAGCGCTGGACGATGAAAAGGAAAAAACAGAAGAAAATATATCTGAACGCATACCTGCCACCCCTGTTTCTGTAAAAACAAAGAAGAAAGTTTCTTTCGATCTTATGTTGATGATCGTGCTTTTGGCTATTTTTGCCGTGGGGGTCAATTTGATTGCGGACGGGTTGACAACGTGGGTGCCTTCTATATTAAAAGAGAGCTTCGGCTTTGACGATTCGTTGTCGATCATCTTGACGTTGACTTTGCCCATTCTTGCCGTGTTTGCAAATTTCTTTGCGGTGTCGGTACATAAGAAAATTCCCGATTTTGTCAGTCAGGCGGCGTTGATGTTTGGTGGCAGCGGTTTGCTGATTTTATTGATCATCGGTATGTTTACCGTTCGTCAAGCGGTGGTTACGATCGTGTGTTTTGCATTGGTGCGTGCGCTGATCGGCAGTGTGAACAGCTTGATTACAAGTATTTTCCCTTTGTTTATGAAAGGTAAAGTAAATTCGGGCATGATCGCGGGCGTGCTGAACGGATTTTGTTACGTGGGCAGTACAGCCAGCTCGTACGGGCTGGGGCTGGTTGCCGATCATCACGGTTGGACGGCGGTGTTTTGGCTGTTGTTTGCCGTGTGCGCACTGGTTTGCGTGTTGTGGATAGTGTATGTAGCGATCAAAAAGTATAAAGCTGAAAAGCAAAGTAAGGCATAAGATGAAAGAGAAAAAGGCAATCAATCCGTATACGGCGCTGACGTGGTTGTGTTGGTTAGTGTACAGCAGCGCGTACGTGGGAAAATTGAGCTATGCGGCAAATATCAGTCAGGTCATAGCGTATTACAAGGTGAGCCATGCGGACGCAGGCGTGGTGAGCACTTGCCTGTTTTTTGCGTACGCCGTCGGTCAATTTGTCAACGGCGTGTTTAATAAACGGTATAATATACGGTTGGTCGTGACGGTTTCGTTGGCATTGTCGTGCGCGGTCAATTTGGTGTTGGCGATCACCGATTATTTTCCTGTCGTAAAATATTTATGGATCGTGAATGGGTTTGCGCAGTCGGTTTTATGGCCGACGTTGATACGGCTGTTGGCGGAGTGTTTGCCCGAAAAATCGATGTCGTATGCAAGCGTGATCATGGGCGCGGCTAGCCCGGTGGGGACGGTGGTGATTTACGCCGTCAGCGCGCTGTACGTTAAGATCAACTTCAAATTGGCGTTTTATACAGCCGCTATTTTACTTCCGATCGTAATCTTGATTTGGGTTTGTACGTCGGGTGTATTGATGAAAAAAGCCAAAGAAAACGGAGCGATGGAAGACGGGGAGAAAATGGAGGAAAATGCAGCTCAACGCATACCTGCCGCCCCTGTTTCTGTAAAAACGAAGCAGAAAATTCCTTTCGATCTTATGCTGACGATCATCTTTTTGGCTGTTTTCGCCGTAGGAGTTAATTTGATCGCGGACGGGTTGACGACGTGGGTTCCGTCCATTTTAAAAGAGAGTTTCGGTTTTGACGATTCGTTATCGATCATCTTGACGGTGGCGTTGCCCTTGATAACGGTGTTTTCCAATTTTTTTGCCGTTATGTTGCATAAAAAGATGCCCGATTTTATTCATAAATCGGCTTTGCTTTTTGCGATCACCGGCGGATTGATTTTATTGATCATCGGTATGTTTTCCTTAAAACAAGCGATCGTCACCATTGTATGTTTTGCGCTGGTACGCGGCTTGTTGGGCTGCGTCAACAGCTTGGTCAACGGTGTTTTTCCTTTGTTTATGAAAGAAAAAATAAATTCGGGTATGATCGCGGGCGTGCTGAACGGATTTTGTTACGTGGGCAGTACAGCCAGCTCGTACGGGCTGGGGCTGGTTGCCGATCATCACGGCTGGACGGCAGTGTTTTGGCTGTTGTTTGCCGTGTGCGTGTTGGTTTGCGTGATGTGGGTGGGATACGTCATCGTCAAAAGCGTTTATAAAAAAAAGAAAGCAGATTAAAATAAAAGGCACTCCTTTGTCTGATATGCACCCCAAAAGTTAGACAAACTTTTGGAGGTGCATATTTTTTATGAGAAAGAAAGGAACAAAGAACAAAATTTACTCGCCAGAATTCAAAATATCTGTTATACTAGATATG
>JAFTPQ010000029.1 GCA_017463205.1 Clostridia bacterium | reverse complement strand
GAGATCGACGGCAGAAAATTTAATTTATACGATACGGCAGGCGTGCGCGAAAGCGGCGACAAGATCGAAACGATCGGAATCGAACGGGCGGCTTCCATTATACGGTCGGCAGACGTAGCCGTGTTTGTTGCCGATCTGTCGATGGGGATCGGGGAAGAAGACGCGCGCGTGTTGGAAATGATCAAGGATAAACCTCTCATCAAGGTCGTCAATAAAATCGATATTACAAAGGACGACACGCCCAACGACGCCGACGTGGAAACGTCCGCCGTTACGGGTGAGGGAATCGAAAAATTAAAACGTCTGTTGTATGAAAAGAGTTTCGGCGCTCGTACGGAAGACGCGGCGTTTTTGATCGAAGAACGGCATTACGACGCTCTTTGTCGCGCGAACGGGCATTTGCAACGGGCAATCGACGCTTGCGCGTTCGGAAGTCCGCTCGATCTCATCGGGATCGACGTAAAAGCAAGTTGGGACGCCTTGGGCGAGATCACGGGAGAAACGGCGACCGAACGGATCATTGAAGAAATTTTTGCGAAATTCTGCGTCGGCAAGTGACGAAAAACGAAAGAGCAAGGAAGGCATAAGGACGCAAAAGAGAAAATAAGGCAGGGAAAATATGGTAAATTTAGATTTATACAGAGTCTTTTATACGGTGGCAAAATGCGGCAGTTTGACGAAGGCGGCGGAAGAATTATACATTTCGCAGCCGGCTGTATCGCAATCGATCAAACAGTTGGAAAACCAGTTGGGGATCAGTCTGTTCAACCGTACGCACCGCGGTATGGAGTTGTCTGCGCAGGGCGGCAAAGTCATCTTTTCCGAAGTGGAACGGGCGCTGGCGTTATTGAAAGACGCGCAAAAGCGTATCGAACAGATCAATAACTCGGCGTCGGGGACGATCCGTGTGGGGGCAAGCGACACCATTTTCGAATATTTCCTTGCGGATAAGATCGTCGAATATCACCAAAAGTTCCCTGAGGTAAAAATCGAATTGATCGCAGGATATACGCCCGATACGATCGAACAGCTGAAAACCGACCGTTGCGACGTGGCGTTTGTCAATTTGCCCATCACGGTCGATCAGGAATTGCAACTGTACGGAAATTGTATGCGGTTAAACGACGTGTTCATCGCCGGAAACAAATACAAAGAAGAATTAAACGCTCCCGTTCCCCTGTCGCAGTTAAAACAATATCCGCTGATTTTATTGGGAAAAGATACGGTTGCGCGGCAGTCGTTGGACAATTTCTTGGGCTCGATGGGGATAGACTTGCAGCCTTTTATGGAAATCGGCAGTTGGGATCTGATGAAACGGTTGGTGCAAAGCGGTATGGGGCTGGGCGTGATCCCGCGCGAATACGCCGCAACGGCGTTGGCGGACGGCACGCTGTTCGAGGTGAAAACAGACCCCGCACTACCCGTCCGTTCGGTGGGAATGTTGTTAAAGAAAAACGCTTCGGTTTCTTATGCGTTGCACAGTTTTATCGACGGTTTCAGAAAAAACAGTTGATTGAAAAAAGTTTCAGTTTACGTAAATTTAGGATATAAGGAAATATTATGGCAAAACCCAATTCACTTTTAAGAAATTTTTGTATCATTGCGCATATCGACCACGGAAAAAGCACCCTCGCCGATCGCTTGATCGAACGCACGGGGCAAGTATCCAAACGGGATATGGAAGAACAACTTCTCGACAGTATGGATATCGAAAAAGAACGCGGCATTACCATCAAGCTCACCCCCGTGCGTATGTATTACACGGCGAAAGACGGGAAAGAATACGAGTTTAACTTGATCGATACGCCGGGGCACGTAGACTTTACGTACGAAGTCAGCCGTTCGCTTGCGGCGTGCGAAGGAGCGATCTTGGTTGTGGACGCAACGCAGGGTGTGGAAGCGCAAACGCTTGCCAACGTCTATCTTGCCATTGAAAACAATTTGGAAATTTTGCCTGTGATCAACAAGATCGATCTTCCCAGCGCGCGTGTGGACGAGGTGAAAAAGGAGATCGAAGACGTCATCGGGTTGGACGCGTCCGACGTGCCTTGCGTTTCGGCAAAGGAAGGGACGAACATCGAAGATCTGTTAGAGGCGATCACGCAATATTTTCCTGCGCCCGACGGCGACACGGAAAAACCGTTAAAAGCGCTTATTTTCGACAGTTATTACGATAATTATAAGGGCGTTATCCTGTTTGTGCGTTTGATGGACGGCAGTGTGAAAGTGGGCGACAAAATCAAAACCTTTTTGTCCAGCACGGTGTACGACGTAACGGAAGTAGGCGCGTTTGCGCCCGGTCTTTTTCCGAAAGATTGCTTAAAAGCAGGGGAAGTAGGTTATATCGCGGCGTCGATCAAATCCATTCAAGACGTAGCCGTTGGCGACACGGTGACGCTTGCCACCGATCCCGCGCCTACGCCGTTGCCCGGCTATAAAAAGGTGCAACCCGTGGTGTTTTGCGGTATTTATCCTTTGGACGGCAGCCGTTTCAACGATTTGAAAGAAGCCATCATAAAATTGCAATTAAACGACGCGTCACTGATTTTCGAACCGGACAATTCCATTGCGCTTGGGTTCGGTTTCCGTTGCGGCTTTTTGGGTTTATTGCATATGGAAATTATTCAAGAACGTATCGAGCGGGAGTTCAATTTGGACATCATTACGACAGCGCCTTCGGTAAGTTATCACGTCCACAAAACGGACGGGGAAGAATTTTTCGTGGACAATCCCTCGCACTTGCCCGATCCCTCGGATATCGAATATATGGAAGAACCGATCGTCAAAGCGGAAGTGTACACGCCGCCCGATTATATGGGCTCGGTGATGGATCTTTGCAAAGAAAAGCGCGGCGTATTTAAAAATATGACGTACATGGACGAACGCCGTGTGAAATTAGAATACACGTTGCCTTTAAACGAGATCGTTTACGATTTTTTCGACGGCTTAAAATCGCGTACGCGCGGTTATGCAAGTTTCGATTACGAATTGGCAGGTTATCAAAAATCGAAATTGGTACGTTTGGATATCTTATTAAACGGGGAGCTGTGCGACGCCCTTTCCACGATCGTTTTCGAGGGCAGAGCGTACGAACGCGGCAGACAGTTGTGTGAAAATTTAAAAGACGCGATTCCCCGTCAGTTGTTTGAAATTCCCGTGCAAGCGGCGGTAGGAGGCAAGATCATTGCGCGCGAAACGGTGAAAGCGGTGCGAAAAGACGTATTGGCGAAATGTTACGGCGGCGACATTACGCGTAAGAGAAAACTTCTTGAAAAGCAAAAAGAAGGGAAAAAGCGTATGCGTAAAATGGGTTCGGTGGAAGTGCCGTCCGAAGTATTTATGGAGATACTCAAAACCAATAAAGATTGATCGAAAAAGAGCGGTTGCGCCCGCATAAGGCGAAAGGTGAGATATGAACTTTTTTGAAAAAGTGTACGAAGCGGTGAAACAGATACCGATAGGCAAAGTGGCGACGTACGGGCAGATCGCTTTCGCAGTGGGTTCACCCCGTGCGGCGAGGCAGGTGGGGTTTGCGTTGCACGTCAATCCGCAACCGGGCGTTATTCCCTGTCATCGAGTCGTCAACCGTTTCGGCAGAATGGCGCCTGCATTCGCTTTTGGCGGCGAGGACGTGCAAGCCGATCTTCTTCGCGCAGAAGGAGTTTCGGTGAAGGACGATCTCACGGTGGATCTGCGCCGATATCAATATCAAGGAGAGTTCAATATAGGGGATTGACCCCAAAGGAAGAAAACTATGGCAGGAATTTACGTTCACGTTCCTTTTTGCAGACACAAATGTTCGTATTGCGATTTCACTTCTTTTCCCGACAAGATCGATTACGCCGAGGCGTATATGGCTTGCGTGTATAAGGAAATGAAAATGCGCGGCGAGGAATTGAAAGATTATACGTTTGACACCGTATATTTTGGCGGCGGTACGCCTTCTTACGTTCCGCCTAAGCTCATTTTGGGCGCGATGAATCAAATTAAGAAATGCTTTCGTTTAATCAAAGACGCGGAAATCACGTTAGAGCTCAACCCCGGGACGATCGGGGAGGCGAAAGTGAAAACGTACTTACAGGCAGGCGTCAATCGCTTTTCGATCGGATTGCAAACGGCGATCGACGAACAGCTTGCCGATTTGGGGCGTATTCACAACGCGCGCGATTACGTGTATGCAACAAGTTTGTTGAAAGGGCAAAATTTCAGTACGGACGTTATGTTGGGACTGAAAGGACAGACGAAAGAGGACGTGGAAAAAACCATCGAATTGGCGTCGGCGTGCGGTTCAAAACACATTTCCATGTACGCATTGACGGTGGAAGACGGAACGCCCATTTACACCGATTATCTTAACGGCGAATTGCCCGATTCCGACGAAGTGGCGGACATGTACGAATTTGGCAGAAAGTTGTTGGAAGAAAAGGGTTATCATCGATACGAAGTTTCCAATTTTGCCCAAGAAGGTTTTGAAAGTAAACACAATTACAATTATTGGCAGAGGGGAGAATATATCGGGTTCGGCGTTTCGGCAAGTTCGTTTATGCGCGGAAAACGTTTCACCAACACGTTCGATCTGGACGAATATATGAAATGTGTCATTTCGGGCTTTTACCCGGCGGTAACAAGCGAAGAAGTGAACGAAGCGGACGCGAAATTCGAATATGTAATGCTTGCGCTTCGCACTGTGCGCGGCTTATCGATGACAGCGTATAAAGAAACGTTCGGCAGGGCGATCGGGGACGATTTTCCCAACGCTTTGAAAAAAACGGTGAAATATCTTGCATTGGACGGCGATTGGTTGAAAATCAAAGACGAATATCTGTACGTTCAAAATTCTATTTTGGTTGAATTTATGGAGGAAGACCGAGCATGAGGATATTGATTATTCGGCACGGCGATCCCGATTATGTCAACGATACGTTGACGGAAAAGGGGCATCGTGAAGCGAAATTGCTTGCGGAAAAGCTGAAAAAAGAAAAGATCGATCATATTTATTGTTCTCCGCTGGGCAGGGCAAAGGATACCTGCGCGTATACGGCGAAGATACACGGAAGGGAAAATGAAGTCGTAATCAAAGATTGGCTGAAAGAATTCGGTTGTGGCTTAACGTTGCCGTCGGGGCGTAACAGGGGGATACCTTGGGATATGTACCCCGAAGAATGGATGAATACGCCACAGATGTACGATGGGGACAATTGGTATCGGCAAAGTTTTTACGAAGTTGCCGGTATCGAACCGATGTATCGAACGGTTGTCAACGGCTTGGACGAAGTGTTGGCAAACCACGGTTACGTCCGCGAAGGAGCGTATTACCGTGTGGAGAAAGAAAACACGGAAACGGTCGCCTTTTTCTGTCATTTTGGTTTGGAAATGTTGCTGTTATCGCGGCTTTGCAATCTGTCGCCCATTCCGCTTTGGCATCATTTTTGCGCGTTGCCAACGTCCGTGACGACCTTGTACACGGAAGAACGCCGCGAGGGCAGGGCGGTGTTCCGCTGTTGCGGTTTTGGGGATACGGGACACTTGTATGCAGGCGATGAAGAACCGTCGAAGTCGGCTCGGTTTTGCGAAGTTTATCATTCGGACGAACGTCACGATTAACAAGAAGGACATAGGCAGGTATGCGTTGAAATGAAAAAACACGTACAAGTAGCGGCGGCGTTGCTGTTTGATCAAGGTAAAATTTTCGCCACAAAGCGTGGGGATTCGCCCTATCCTTACGTGGCGCATAAATACGAATTTCCGGGCGGCAAAATCGAATCGGGTGAACGCGGTGAAGACGCGGTGAAACGGGAATTGAAAGAGGAACTCGATCTCGACGTCACGGTGGGCGGATTATACGCTTCGCACACCTTCGAATATCCCGATTTTATCATCACGCTTTGGGTATACGAGTGTGAAATGCTTTCAGTGTTTACGTTGAAAGAACACGAATCCTATGCATGGATTTCGCCCGCCGACCTCAACGAGGAAGAATGGGCGCCTGCGGACGCGGATATTTTGGGCAGTTTAAAACGGGTGTTTGGTGATGAAATATGAAAAAGAACAATATCATTTTGATCGGTATGCCGGGTAGCGGCAAAACGACGCTCGGGACGGAGTTATCGGAAGTGATCGGTTACGGTTATATCGACAGCGACAGCGTGATCGTTGCGTGCGAGGGGAGGCGTTTAAGCCAAATTATCGAACAAGACGGCAGAGAGGCATTTTTGGATATCGAAGCGAAAGTCAATGCCGAACTGTGCGCCGATCGATGTGTGATCGCAACAGGCGGGAGCGTCATTTATCGCGCGCACGCAATGGAAAAATTGAAAAATTTAGGCAAGATCGTATATTTAAAACTGTCTTACGAAACGATCGCATCTCGGTTGGGCGATTTAAAAAAACGGGGAGTCGCTTTGAAAGACGGTTTTACGTTAAAAGATTTGTACGACGAGCGCGAGCCTCTGTATGAAAAATATGCGGATATCGTTGTGGAATTAAACGATCTGCCGATTGCGGAAGCAGTGCAAAAACTCGTGAGGGCTATCCAATGATAAAAGATAACGAAATAAGGGTCGCCATATACGGAGCCGGGGCGATGGGCACGGTGTTGGGTGAATTTTTAACGGCAGGCGGATTGAAAAACGTCGATTTGATCACACGCAACGAAAGTCATGTAAACGCTTTGAAAACAAAAGGTGCGACGATCGTTTGCGAAGCGGATAAACGAGAATTTAACAGTTCGGTAAACGCGCTGTTGCCCACGGAAATGAGCGGACAATACGACGTCATTTTCTTGATGACCAAACAACGTTATAATCAACAAATTCTAACGGAATTACAGCCTTTTCTTGCAAAAGACGGTATTATTTGTACAACGCAAAACGGTTTGCCCGAACCCGATATTGCGAAAAGTATCGGCAACGAACGCACCTACGGCGCGGTGATGACGTTCGGCGCAACCTTTTTGGAAGCGGGAAGGGTGGCGCTCACTTCAAAAATCGAGGCGATGCGCGTGCAGGTCGGTGGTTACCAAAACGACGGCGCAAAATTGCCGCTGTTGCAAGAAATTTTGTCCTATGCAAGCGACGTTTCCAATGAGAATTTTGTGTCGGTAACGAAAGATTTGGAAGGGACAAGATGGAGCAAACTCGCCATCAACGCCGCATTTTCGGGTTTATCGGTCGTGACGGGGCTTACGTTTGGCGAAGCGGCAAAAAGACGAAAGACGCGTAAAATTGCGTTGGGCGTGCTTCGCGAATGTATTGCCGTTGCCAATGCTTCGGGGATAAAACTTGCCAAAACACAAGGGCATGATATGGAAAAACTGTTGGGCGGAACAACGCCATTTAAACGCTTCATCGCATACATGGTATTGCCGTTTGCGATGAAAAAGCATAAAAAATTGGTGTCGGGAATGTTAAAAGATATTCAAAACGGTCGCAAATGCGAAATCGATTTTATCAACGGAGTCGTTGTTCGCGAAGGGCAAAAAGTAGGCGTGGAAACGCCCCTTTGCACGCAGATCGTCGAAATTGTCCACGGTATCGAAAACGGACTTTACGAAATCGATTATAAAAACGCCGATTTTTTCTAACAGACCTTAGAAATACGCAGACAAAGCCTTTGACAAAGATGAAAAAATGATATATAATGAAAATGATATATAATAGAAACGTAAAATAATAAAAAGAAGGTATATACAATGGATTGGAACAAACTTGCGGACGTACTCGTCCCCGATGAAAACGTAAAACCGCTCGATTATTACGAAGCGCAATATCCCGAACGCGATTTGCCGAAAGGCGCGCAAGTCACCCGTCTTGCGCCCAGCCCCACAGGATTTATCCATTTGGGAAACCTGTTTGTGGCGATCGCCAACGAAAGAGTGGCGCACCAAAGCGAGGGACTGATGTATCTTCGTATCGAAGACACCGATTTAAAGCGGAAAGTGGACGGCGCAGTGGACGCAGTAAAAAACGCGTTGCGCTATTTTGATATTCGTTTCGACGAAGGCGCGGAAATCGAAGGCGCGGAAAACGCTTACGGACCTTATTATCAACGGGAACGCGCCGAAATTTATCACGCGTATGCAAAAGAACTCATTCGCAAAGGCTTGGCATATCCTTGTTTCTGCACGGAAGAAGAATTGACGGCGCTTCGTGAAAAACAAACGGAAGAAAAGAAGATCACGGGCTATTACGGCGAGTACGCCGCATGCCGCAATTTGACGGAAGAACAAATTTACGAAAATTTAAAGGCGGGAAAGCCTTACGTGATCCGTCTTCGTTCGCAAGGCAACGCGGAAAATAAAATCACCTTCCGCGACGAGATCAAGGGAGATATCACCGTCACCGAAAACGATCAAGACGTCGTTATCTTAAAATCGGATGGGATTCCCACTTATCATTTCGCTCACGCCATCGACGATCATTTTATGCGCACGACGCTTGTGATCCGCGGCGAAGAATGGTTGGCGTCTTTGCCTATCCATATCGAATTGTTCAACGTGCTCGGTTTCCGTCGTCCCAAATACGGACACAACTGTTCGTTGCAGAAGATCGACGGCGACACCCGTCGCAAACTTTCCAAGAGAAAAGACCCCGAATTGTCGTTGGAGTTTTACCGTCAAGAAGGGTATTTCTCCCGCGCGGTGAAGGTGTATATGTTGACGTTGCTCAACTCCAACTTTGAAGAATGGTATATGAAAAATCCCGACGCGCCGTTGGAAACGTTTAAATTTGCCGTTGGAAAAATGGGCAAGAGCGGCACGTTGTTCGATTTGGATAAACTCAACGACATCAGCAAAAACGAGCTCGCGCGTTTGACTGTGGAAGAAACGTACGCATTTTTAAACGATTGGGCGGCGGAATTTGGCAACGACGCGCAAAAAGGCTATTTTGCGGATAAAGCGTATATGGAAAAGATTTTAAATCTTTGTATGGGTACGTCGGGCAAAAAACGCAGAAAAGATTTCACAACGGCGAAACAGGCGGTGGAAAGCATTTCCTATTTCTTCGACGAAACGTTTGCGCCTGCTTACGAATACCGTTTCGACGCCGCTGTGATAAAAACGGTGTTGGAAGGCTTTAAACAAGCGTTCGATTATGCCGACGATTGCTCGGCTTGGTTCGATAAAGTGAAGGCGGTTGCGGCGGCAAACGGTTTTGCAACGGATATGAAGGCGTACAAAGCCGATCCTACGGCGTATCCCGGCAACGTTTCAGACGTAGCGGAAATGCTTCGTATCGCAACGACAGGGCTTGCGAACACGCCCGATCTTTGGACGATCATGCAGATCTTGGGCAACGAACGCACGCTGGCGCGCTTGGATAAAGCAATCGCCGCATTATAAGAGTGAGCGTAAATCACAGACCAATAAAGGAAAAAGCATAGAAAGGGGAAAATAAAAAATGAGAAAAGCAGCAGCAATTTGTTTGGCAATCGCTTCTTGTTTCGTGTGCGCGTCCTGTTCGTTGATAGGACAGACAGACGTTAGCAGTAGCAACGCAACAAACAACGAAAACAGTGCAAGCGGAACGTTCGGATATGATGCAACAAAAGCAATCGTTTCATCAACGGCAAAGCTTGAAGACCTCAGTGCATATGTGCCGCAGACGGTAGGAATGAACGCGCCGATCGAAAGCGTGGCAGATCTTTGTCGGTTTGTTGAAGACAACGTACGCAGTTATTCGGTCGTAAAAATGACGGAAACGGGGACAAAGAAAATATATGCCGCGCCGTCGTTCAAACAACTTACGTTGAAAGAAAACGGCAACTGTATTTTGCTCTTTTACGAAGCGGGAGAAACAGAAGAAGTGGAGTGTTCTTACAGTGTTTCGGGCGACGTATATACATTGCAAAACGGTGAAGAGGAAGTAGTTTTAGAAAAAACAGACGGTGGTTTGACGTATACGGTTATGTTTGACGAGGCGTACGGCTTTGGCGTAAAACATTATTACGTGCAAAAAGTATAACGCTTGAAAAGCATCAAAAGGGGCGGAACAGAACGCCGATAAACAAAAATAAAAAAGCAGACGTTTCAAAAACGCCTGCTTTTTTTGCAAAGTTTACCAATAGGTTGTGTAAAGAAAGGAGAATTATTCCCCGTCTTTTTGCGCGTCGCGCTTTGCTTTAAAATCGCCGACAGCCTTAGAAAGCTGATCGGGGCAAGAGGTGTTGCCTTTGCAACGGATACCGCGCAACAACGTTTCCACCTCGTCGATATTTTTTCCTTCCACAAGCCGCGCGATCCCTTGCAGATTGCCGCTGCAACCGCCGATAAAACGCACGTTGTGCATTTTGTTTTCCGCGTCTACGTCAAAAAGGATCTCCCTCGAACAAGTGCCTTTCGTTGAATAAGTGAACATAATGTATATCTCCTTGTATGGTTTTTTATTAAGATGGCAAAAAGAATTTCACGCTCGGCTCAATCCACCAACGTTTCATAGATGGCGGAATACAGCTCGGATGCTTTGCTTTCCCAATTTTTATAAATGTTTTGCGCAGTTTTTTTGTCGGGAATGACAAATTTCAATTCCAACATCGGTTGCACAGGCGCGAGAATTTTCAAAAACACGGTGTAAGTACCGTCGGCATTTTGATAATAATCGGCTTTACATTCTTGGCGATTTCTCAATTTACCGCTGTTGTTTTTGATGAAAGCGGAAATTTCTTCGCGCACGCTTTTGGGGATATTGATATAAAAACTGTTGAGGCTTTCTCTGCCGTCGCTGGTAATGGTGTAAAGGGGTTCTTCTTCGGGGGAAGAAATACGGCATATAAAACCGTCGTCCAACAGTTTTGGCAACAATTCCATACAATCCATATAATTCAGCCAATTATTTCCCGCGGTACACATTTCCACGATGGTACGCTCGGAAAGCGCGCTTTCCATTTTATCGAAAACGAAAAGCACGATAAGCTTATTAACCGACGTTTCTCCCTGAATTTGCATTTGTAAAAACTCCTTCAATTTCCCCGTATTGCTTTATGTAAAAAATTTTTCGATTATTTAGATACGTAAAAAACGGAAAAAAGCCGCAGGGACGTGCGATGCGACTGTTTTCTTTTGGTTTGTGCAAAGAATTTACGCTTCGAATTTTTTCAGGCTTTCCAACAGATCGTCACAGTTGTCCGAATAGATCTCAACCATGATCGGTTGTGACAGATCCAACGAAAAGATCCCCAAAATCGATTTCGCATCCACGACGTACTTGCCGCTCTTCAAAAGAATTTCATAAGCATAACTTTGCGTAATGTTTACAAATTCTTTCACTCTTTGCGCCATTTCAAGTGAAATTTTAACGGATTTCATAACTCAGTGCCTCCTAATAAAATTTATCGTATCTATTATACAAAAAATTTTTGGTAAAATCAAGATATTTTGTTAAAAAATATTTATAAATTTTTTTATTTGTGCTATAATGATAACAAACCGAAAGAAACTTGTCGATTTTGCCAAAAGAAAAGAAAGGAAATGGAAGATATGGACTATACGGAAAAAACGATCAAAAAAAATTATGTCTATGAAGGAAAAATCTTAAAATTACGTTGTGACGACGCAATGCTCCCCAACGGTGCGCCTTGCACCCGCGAGATCATCGAACACAGCGGCGGGGCGTGCGTGCTGTACGTGGAAGATGAAAAAGCATTGTTTGTCAAGCAATATCGCTATGCCTACGGCGAAAGCATTTACGAAATTCCCGCAGGGAAGTTGGAAATGGGGGAAGATCCCGCAAAAGCCGCCGCGCGTGAATTGGAGGAGGAAGCCGGCGTGCGCGCCGATTCTCTCGATCTGCTGTACGTAATGTATCCCACGCCCGGATACACCAACGAAAAAATTTACATCTATCATGCTAAAACGGGCGCAAAAGTCAGCGCACATTTAGACGAGGACGAATTTTTAGACGTCGAATATATCCCCCTTGCCACCGTAAAAGAAATGTTAAAACAAGGAGCGATCAAGGACGGGAAAACCATCATCGCTCTGCAAGCGTATTTTTTGACGCAGGCAGAAAGTAAAAAGGAAGAAAGTAAAAACGCATAAACGGAATGGATAAAAAAAGCGGAGCCGGGAACAGATCCCGACTCCGTTTTTCAGAGCAAAAAATTAAAATAAGGAGAAGAAAAAACGATCAATAATTGCCGTTTCCGCAACCGCAAGAGCAACCGCAATTACAAGGCGGCGTTAAGATAGCGGAAAGCGTTCCGTTTTTATAAAGGCAGAAAAGCAACGCCAGCAAAATCGGCAATCCGCAACCACTGAACACGTTCGAGCAGAAAATGCCGTCTTTCGAACCGAGTACAAGCAAAGCGATCAAAATCCAAAGGGTAACGTTTCCCTGAGAGCAACAACTCATAAAAAACCTCCTGTGTTTTGCCGCAGGGATATGTAAAAGAACGTTTTTATAAGGGATATTTTTATAAAAACACCTGCGGTTTTATCTTTCTACTATCATCATATTCGCGAAAATACACCGTTTGTGCTTAAAAAAGGAGCTTGAAAATAAAAAAATGCGGTCAATGGAAACATTTTCGCCGTCATATTGTTGCGAAAAATAAAAAAATGCGTTATAATAATATTATGTCCGTGGCGGATATGCTTGGCAGTCTGACCGAAAAAACGGATAAATACATTTTTTTTGCTACGGGTATCCAAAAAAGAACCCGATAGGAGGTAGTTATGAAAAAAGATATAGCGCATACGGTTGCGTTTATCGGCGTCATGGCGGCATTGATGTTTGTAGTGCTTATGTTGGAAACATACGTATTTATCTACTTTATCAAACCGTCGCCAGCATTTCTTTCCATTCCGCTGTTCGTTGCGCTCAGCATGTACGGCGATTGGAAACGCAGTTTTATCGGCGGCACGATCTTTGGTTGTTGTTCGTTTATACTGTCGTTTATGGTGGGGTATACGGTGTTTTACAATCCGTTGATCTCCATATTGCCGCGTACGGTCACGGGCGTAGCCGGCTATTTCATTTTACACGGCTTGACGAAATTGACCAAAGAAAAGGGAAAGGACGTCGTTCGGGGCGTTGCTGCGGCGCTCACGGTGTTATTGCACACGGTTTTGGTGCTTGGCGCAATGGAACTGTTTTCGTTGGGCGGCGCGTTTATAGACACCGTTTGGCAAACGATCATCGGGATCAATTTCCTTTCGGAATTTATTTGCGCCATTATCCTGACTCCCATTTTGATCAGAGTGATGAAAAAATACACGCACACTCCCGATTTTTTGCCTTTATGCAATAAATAAAAGGCGAAACTGTATAAAAGAGGAAATACTATGATTATTTGTATCGATATCGGAAATACAAACATAAAATATGCCGTGTACGACGGAGAGGAACTGAAAGTTTCTTTCCGTGTTTCCACGGATTTTAAACGCACGTCGGACGAATATGGCGAGCAGATCATCGGTATGTTGGACATCAAAGGCATCAGCGTGGCAAACATCACGGGCGGTATCGTATCGTCCGTTGTGCCCTCGCTCGATTACACCATCGATAAAATGTGCGAAATTTATTTGGGGATCGAGCCGTTGCATATTGCGCCCGGCTTAAAATCAGGTTTGAATATCCGTTGCGACAACGCGAGGGAAGTAGGGGCAGACCGTATTGTAAACTGCGTTTCCGCCATCGTCGAATACGGCGACGGAACGCCGATGATCGTCGTGGATTTCGGTACGGCAACTACGTTTAACATTATCAGCGAAAACAACGAATTTATCGGCGGGGTCATCGCGCCGGGGATCAAAGGCTCGCTCGATTCCCTTGTCAATGGAACGGCGAAATTGCCGCGCGTGGAAATCGAAGCTCCGAAAAGCATCATCGCCAAAAATACGGTGACGAATATGCAAGCGGGGATCGTGTTCGGTTTTGCGGGATTGGTGGAATATATCGTAAAACGAATCAAGAAAGAACTGAAAACACCCAACGTCAAAACGATCGCAACGGGCGGTTTCAGCAATATCATTTCCAAGGAAATCGAATGTATCGACGTCGTGGACAAGCTGTTGACGCTGAAAGGATTGAAATATCTTTACGATTTGAATACGGAAGAAAAGGTGTAAACGAAGCACCCAGGTATGCGTTGAGATAGAAAAACGACTTGTCGGCGTGTGCGTAGGCGGCGACGAAAGGAGAGTGTTATATGAAAAAAATAGGTGTTGCCATTTTAGGGTTAGGTGTTGTCGGCGGCGGTACGTATCAAACGCTGGTCGATCACCACGATTTTTATTTGCAGACGCAACAGACGGATATTACGGTGGAGGCAGTGCTCGATCGTGATAAAAACCGTTTAAAAGAATTGGGCGTTCCCGAAGAAAAGATCGCCAACAGCATCGAAGAAGTGTTGGCAGATCCCAACGTCGATATCGTTGTGGAAACGATCGGCGGGATCGGCGTTGCCAAAGATTTTGTTTGCGCCGCTCTGCACGAAGGAAAAACGGTGGTGACGTCGAACAAAGAATTGATCTGTAAATACTCGCACGAGTTGGAAAAGATTGCAAAACGCAATCATTGCGGCTTGTATTACGAAGCGAGTTGCGTTGGCGGCGTACCCATTATCCGCACGTTGTTGGACGGCGTGCAAGCGAATAAAATTCAACGAATGATGGGGATCGTCAACGGTACGACAAATTATATCTTAACGAAAATGACGTACGAGGGCGCGGATTATGCGCAAACGTTGAAAGACGCGCAACGGCTGGGATACGCCGAAGCAAATCCCACTGCGGACGTGGACGGATACGATTCGATGTATAAATTGTCCATTCTTTCGTCGATGGCGTTTCACACCAAAATTCCGTATACGAAAATTTTCCGCGAAGGGATCAGCAAGATCGACACGCGGGATATCGCTTACGGACGGGAACTTGGCTACACGTTAAAATTGCTTGCGATCGGCAAAAACGAGGGCAAGGGGATCGAGGTGCGCGTGCATCCCACGCTGATTCCCACTTCCCACCCTTTGGCAAGCGTCAACGACGCGTTCAACGCAGTGTATCTGACAGGGGACGCAGTGGACGACGTAATGCTTTACGGACGCGGCGCAGGCGCATTCCCGACGGCAAGCGCCGTAGTCAGCGACGTCATTTATGCGGCAACGCATTCGGAAATCAAATATTCCACCTTTAAAAATACGGCGACGGCGGAAAGCGGCGTAAAATTCATCACGGATTTTGAAAGTGCTTATTATATCCGTTTGTTTGTAGACGACTACGTGGGCGTGTTGGCGAAGATCACGGGAATGTTTGCAAAATGCGGCGTGTCTATCGTAGAGATCGCGCAAAGACCAAAAGATGAATTTGGGGCGGACAACGAGCGAGTTCCTTTAATCATCATCACGCATAAAACCAAAGAAAGCGGCGTTCGCAACACAGTGTCGAAGATCAATGCGTCGGGGCTTGCGACGGTGGAAGCGGTGATCCGCGTAGAAGCATAAACGAAACGAAAAAGGCGGAGCTTTCCGCCTTTTACACATATAGCAGGTGAAAAATGAAAGGTGTTATCATCATCAACGCCTATCCCAACGGTGAAAAATTTTTACGGCAAGGCGAGCGGATCGCAGAAGAATTGCATGCGCTCGGCGTAGAAGCGGACGTATTGAAGAACGGGGAGGCGACGGCGACGGTTGACGAAAGGGGACAGGCGCGCGCACGTTTGCCCAAACCGTACAATTTTGTCGTATATTTGGACAAAGACAAATATTTGGGCAGAATGTTGGAAAAAAGCGGCTATCGGTTGTTCAACAGCGCCCAAGCAGTGGAGAGCTGCGACGATAAAATGCTGACGTATCTTGCATTAAGCGGCGGCGGAGTTCGGTTGGCGAAAAGCGTTGCCGCGCCTTTGTGCTATACGCCAAACGCAAAAGCGGACGAAATATTTTTACGCTTTGTCGCAGAAGAATTGGGTTTCCCGTTGGTCGCCAAAAAGAGTTACGGTTCGTTCGGCGCAGGCGTTCAACTCGTACATGGTATGCCCGAATTGAAAAAAATCGCGCAAGAATGGCTGTACGTCCCCCATTTTTATCAGCAGTATATCGCCGCGTCGGCGGGCAAAGACGTGCGAGTGATCGTCATTGGCGGTAAAGCGGTCGCCGCGATGGAAAGGGTGGCGCAAAAAGGAGAATTTCGCTCGAATATCGAATTGGGCGGCGAAGGAAGAAAGATCGATCTTTCCGAGGCGTATCGCAAAGCCGCCGAACAAGCGGCGCAAACGTTGGGGTTGGATTATTGCGGAGTCGATTTATTGGAAACGGACGAAGGGCCGCTGGTTTGCGAAGTCAATTCCAACGCTTTTTTCGAGGGATTGGAAAAGACGACGGGATACAACGTTGCGAAGGCGTACGCTTGTCACATTTTACAGAGTTTATAAACAAACAACAAAACGGCGCAAAAACGCCGTTTTTTTCTTTTGCTTGGCGGCGATTGCCGTAAAGACACCGAAAAAGCCGGCAAAAGCAGGTAAAAACGGCAAAAAAAGCAAAAAAATGCGAGAAGGTGCGCAAAAGCGGTGTAAAATCGTTGACATTCTCTTTTTTTGCGTGGTATAATATTTTCGTTTAAATTTATAATATAGTGTCACGCGTACGCAAGTAAACGGCGTAAAGTGAAAAGGAGAAATTTATGAAAAGAGCGTACAATTTTTCGGCGGGTCCGTCTATGCTTCCCATGCCCGTATTGCAACAAGCTGCGGCAGAGATGGTCGATTATCAAAACAGCGGTATGTCCGTGATGGAAATGAGTCACCGCTCCCCCGTATACGAAAAGATTATCACAGAGGCGGAAGCTTTGTTGCGCGAGGTGATGGAGATCCCCGACAATTACAAAGTGCTGTTTTTGCAAGGCGGCGCGTCTACGCAGTTTGCGGCAGTACCGCTCAATTTGCTGTCGAACAGCGGAAAAGCCGATTATATCCTTTCGGGACAATTTTCGACGAAAGCGTATCAAGAAGCGCAAAAATACGGCGACGTAAAAGCGGTGGCAAGCAGTAAAGAAGCCAATTTCAGCTTTGTGCCCGTGGTGCAAAAAGAGGATTTCCGTTCCGACGCGGATTACGTGCATATTTGTTTCAATAACACCATTTACGGCACGAAGTTCCCGTATATTCCCGACACGGGAGATATTCCGTTGGTAGCGGATATGTCGTCGTGTATTTTAAGCGAACCGTTCGATGTTTCCCGTTTTGGCGTTATTTACGCAGGCGCGCAAAAAAATATGGCGCCGGCGGGGTTGACGGTGGTGATCATTCGGGAAGATCTGCTTGGCAAAGCACGTAAAGAAACGCCGACGATGCTCGATTATAAAGTGCAGGCAGACAATCAATCGATGTACAACACTCCCCCTTGTTATTGTATCTATATCGCCAAATTGGTGTACGAATGGATATTGGGCTTGGGCGGTTTAAAGGCGATGAAAGCGCAAAACGAAAAGAAGGCGAATTTGTTGTACGATTATCTCGATTCGCAAACGTATTACGTTGCGCCCGTATCGAAAGAAAGCCGTTCGATGATGAACGTCACCTTTGTAACGGGGGATGCGGAATTGGATAAAAAATTTGCGTCGGAAGCTTCCGAACGCGGTTTAAAAAATTTGAAAGGCCACCGCTCGGTGGGCGGTATGCGCGCGTCGATCTACAACGCAATGCCCTACGAAGGCGTAGAGGCGTTGGTGGCGTTTATGAAAGAATTTGCCGAGAAAAATCCAAAAGCGTAAAAATGAAAAAAAGTTGGCAGTAGTCGCTTGACAAAGGGAAAATGTGTGGTAAAATAGATAGGCTGAAAACGGAGTGAAAAGAAAATGTTAAAAATCAAGTTGATGAATAAAATTGCAAAAGTAGGTACGGACGCGTTATCGCCCGTGAAATACGACGTATGCGAACAGGCGGAAAACGAAGACGCGATCATGGTGCGTTCGGCGTCGTTGCACGATATGTCGTTTTCCGAAAATTTACGGGCGGTTGCCCGTTGCGGCGCGGGGGTAAACAATATCCCCGTCGATCGATGTACGGAAAAGGGGATCGTCGTGTTCAACACCCCCGGTGCGAATGCAAACGCCGTGAAAGAATTGGCGATCGCGGCATTGGTGCTTGCGTCCCGCGACGTGATCGGCGGCGTCGAATGGGTGGAAAGCCTTGTAGGGCAAACGGACGTAGCGAAAAAAGTGGAAGCGGGCAAAGGAGCGTTTGTCGGACACGAATTGGCGGGAAAAACGCTGGGCGTTATCGGTTTGGGTGCGATCGGCGGCATCGTGGCAAACGCGGCGATCTCGCTGGGTATGAACGTGATGGGATACGATCCGTATTTGACGGCGAACGCGGCGTGGAGTCTTGCCCCCGTCGTGCGCCAAGCGGCAAACTACAACGATATTTTCACCAATTGCGATTATATCACGCTGCACGTACCCGCAACGCCGCAGACGAAAGGAATGATCTGCGAAAAGACGATCGCGCAGATGAAAGACGGCGTACGGATCTTGAATTTGGCGCGCGCCGATCTGGTTGTGGCGGCGGATATCAAAAAGGCGATCGAAGAAAAGAAAGTGGAAACGTACATCACCGATTTTCCGACGGAAGAAACGGTTGGGGTGAAAGGGATCGTGGCGATCCCGCATTTGGGCGCGTCAACGGTGGAATCGGAAGATCATTGCGCGTTGATGGCGGCGCGGCAGTTGGACGAATTTTTAACCTGCGGCAATATCCGCAACAGCGTCAATTTCCCGACGGTGGAAATTCCCGCGTCCGAAAAACCCCGCGTTTGCGTGATGAACAAAAATATACCCAATATGCTTTCGCAAATCACTTCGGTGTTCTCGAAAGAAAACATCAACATCGAAAATTTGGCAAACGGCTCGAAAGGAGAAGTGGCGTATACGATCGTGGAAACGAACGTTGCGGCGGATGAAAAGCTGTTGAAAGAACTTGCCGCAATCGAAGGCGTGTTCGGCGTGCGGCTGTTTGCGTAAGCGCGCTGCATTTTACGGAGCGAAAAGAAAAAAGGAGATCGGGAAATGTCCGACGCAATTTTGAAAAAAGAAGAAAAAGTGGCGTTTGCGTTGCGCGCTTTGTATCAGCAATACGGATATCTTTCGTATAAGATGAGTAAATTTGAAGAATACGATCTGTACGTAGAAAACAAAGATTTTCTTGTGGGAGAAGGCGTGATCACGTTTAACGACACCAACGGAAAATTGTTGGCGTTGAAACCCGACGTTACGCTGTCGATCATCAAAAACGACGGAGACGAGGCAGGAAAACGTAAAGTGTGTTATAACGAAAACGTATACCGTATATCGGAAAAGACCAAGCAATTTAAAGAAATTATGCAAGTGGGCTTGGAATGTATCGGAGATATCGGCGTATACGACGTGTTTGAAACGCTGTATTTGGCAATGAGCAGCTTGGCGGCGATATCGCCTTCGTTTGTATTGGACGTTTCTCATTTGGGCGTTGTATCTTCCGTTTTGGAGGAGATCGGGCTGGGGGAAAAGTTCGCGAAGGAATTGATGCGCAAGATCGGAGAAAAGAATTTGCACGAAACGGGCGAATTGTGCGATAAATACGGCGTTTCGGAAGAAAACAAGCAACGGCTTTTGACGATCGTGGGGACGTACGGCGCGCCCGAAAAGGTGATAAAAACGTTGTCGAAAGTTTGCACATCGGGAAAAGCAAAACAGGCGCTGACAAGGTTGCAAACGCTGTGCGATCTTTTGAAAACGACCGAATTTGCCGACAATATCCGCATCGATTTTTCGGTGGTAAACGATATGAATTATTACAACGATATCGTATTTAAAGGCTTTATCGACGGTATCGGAGAAGGTGTGCTTTCGGGCGGCAGATACGATAAAATGCTTTCCCGTATGGGTAGAAAGTCCGGTGGGATCGGGTTTGCCGTATACGTCGATCTTTTGGAAGGGTTCGGAGAAGAAAAGAGCGTAGGCGTCGATACGTTGGTGTTGTACGACGAGGCGACGCCGATCGAAAAGATCGCGCAGACGACGCGGACGTTGGTTGCGGAAGGAAAACGTGTGAAAGCGCAACAAACGACGGCGGGAGCTCGGTTTAAAAATTTGGTCGATCTGACGGGAGGTGTAAGATGATCAACATAGCGCTTCCCAAAGGAAGATTGGGTGAAAAGGTGTACGCGTTGTTTGAAAAGGCGGGATACGAATGTCCGTCCATCAAAGAAAACAATCGGAAACTCATTTTTGAAAACGAAGAAAAAGCCGTGCGCTATTTTTGGGTGAAGCCGTCGGACGTATCCATTTACGTAGAGCGCGGCGCGGCGGATATCGGGATATGCGGAAAGGATATTTTGACGGAATATACGCCTGACGTATACGAATTGTTGGATATGAAAACGGGCATATGTCGTATGGCGGTGGCGGCGAAAAAAGATTTTTACGACGACGGTCAGCATACGTTGAAAGTGGCGACGAAATTTGTCAATTGCGCCAAGGCGTATTATACGGCGAAAGGCAGAGATATCGATATCATCAAGTTGAACGGTTCGATCGAGATCGCGCCCATTTTGGGGCTGTCGGACGTGATCGTGGACATCGTCGAAACGGGTACGACTTTAAAAGAAAACGATTTGGAAGTGAAAGAAGAAATTTTTTCCATCAGCGCAAGATTGATCGCGAACAAAGCTTCGTTTAAATTCAAAACGGAAGCGGTGGAAACGTTGGTTGCCAAGGTGAAGGAATTGTTATGAGAAGAATTATCGAAAGGTTTGAAGATCACGTAAAAGAAAAGCGTATAGCAGGGGCTTTGTGTTTGGTGCAAAAAGACGGGAAAGAATTGTTTCGAGGCGAGATCGGATATCGCGACGTTGCGCAAACGCAACCGCTGAAGGGGAATGAGATATTCCGTCTTGCGTCGATGACAAAGCCGATCACGGCGGTAGCGGTGTTGATCGCAGTGGAAAGAGGTTTGTTGGATTTGGACGAGCCGATCGGGAAATACACGGACGGTTTTTATCACGGCGGCGTCGGAAAAATGCAAGACGGCGCGCCGGTGTTTGAACAAACCGCGCGGGAAATTACGTTGCGAGATATTTTGTCCCATTCTTCGGGATTGGGACAAGGCGAGATCGGCAATTGGCAGTTTTTACATAAAAAAACGCCTGAAAATTTAAAAGAAAACGTAGTGGCTTGGCAAGGTGCGTTTTTGGATTTTGCGCCGGGTGCGATCCACACTGCGTACGGCGGCGTCGTGCCGTTTGAACTTGCCGCTCGGGCAGTGGAAAAGGCGACGGATACTCCGTACGACGAATTTTTGCGAAAAGAGATTTTTACGCCGCTCGGTATGAAAGATACGGGATACCGTTTAAAGGGACAAGACGTTCCCCGTTTGGCGGAAATGTTTCAAGCGAGCGCAGACGGCGGTATTGAGTACGTCGATTTCGGTTTACGAGGGTTTGATTCGTATGCGGAAGGATATACGGGCGGCTCGGCAGGACTTTTTTCGACGTTGGACGATTATGCGAAATTTGCGGATATGCTGTTGACGGGAAAAGGTATATTGTCGAAAGGTTCGTTAAAACAAATAGCGACAGCACACCATAAAGATGAAAATTTTGCACAATGTTGGGGATTGGGCGTACGGGTGATCTTACGGCAGACGGAATATCAGCCGTTGCCGATCGGTACGTTTGGTTGGAGCGGCGCTTACGGTACGCATTTTTGGTGCGAGCCGTCAACGGGCGTTTCGGCGGTGTTGATGTTGAATAAAAGCGATTGCGGTGGGTCGGATAGTCCCTTTTCGGCGGAATTTGAACGGCTCGTACAAGAAGAATTGAGGAAAGATCATGATTAAGATATACGATTGCGGCGAAGTGTCGCCCGAAGAAATTTTTGCGCGCGTCAATCCCACGGCGAACGTGGAAGGCGTGGTGGCGGAGATCATTGCAAACGTCGTCGTTCATAAAGACGCCGCTTTAAAAGCGTACGCCGAGAAGTTTGACGGGGTGCAATTACAGCGTTTGGAAGTGACGAAAGAGGAAATAGACAGCGCGTACGAAAAGGCGGACGCAAGCTTTTTGGCGATTTTGGAAGAAGCGGCGGCAAATATCCGTCAGTTCCATTCAAAACAAGCGCGCGACGGATTTTCCATTGAAAAGGAAGACGGGGTGATCATCGGACAGAAGGTGACCCCCATCGAACGGGTCGGTTTGTACGTGCCGGGCGGTACGGCGGCGTATCCTTCGACGGTGTTGATGGACGCGATTCCCGCAAAGATCGCAGGTTGCGCGCAGATCGTGATGGTAACGCCGCCTGCGAAAGACGGCAGCGTGAACCCGAATATTTTGGCGGCGGCGAAAGTGGCGGGCGTTGACCGTATTTTTAAAGTGGGCGGTGCGCAAGCGATCGCCGCGTTGGCGTACGGGACGGAAAGCGTGCCGAAAGTGGATAAGATCGTCGGGCCGGGCAACGCGTACGTTGCAGAGGCGAAAAAGCAGGTATTCGGAAAAGTGTCGATCGATATGATCGCAGGGCCGAGTGAAATTTTGGTGGTGGCGGACGCGACCTGTCAACCTGCCTACGTGGCGGCAGATCTGCTGTCGCAAGCGGAACACGACAAGATGGCAAGCGCCGTGCTTGTGACGGACAGTATGGAATTTGCAAAACGAGTTTCGGCGGAATTGGAAAAGCAAATTCCGTTGTTGGCGCGCAGCGAGATCGCTCGAAGATCGATCGACGATCACGGGAAGATCATCGTTGCCGACACGTTGGAAGCGGTGATCGACATCGCCAACGAGATCGCGCCCGAACATTTGGAACTTTGCGTGGACGATCCGTTTGCATATTTGGATAAGATCAAGCACGCAGGTTCGGTATTTTTGGGGAAATATTGCCCCGAAGCGCTGGGGGATTATTTTGCAGGGCCGAATCACACGTTGCCGACCAGCGGTACGGCGAAATTTTCCTCGCCGCTGTCGGTGGACGATTTTGTGAAGAAGTCGCAATTCACCTATTACACAAAAGAAGCGTTGGAAAAAGTGGCGTATAAAATTTCCGATTTTGCGATGAAAGAGGGATTGCAGGCGCATGCGAAAAGCGCGACGATCCGCTTTGAAGAAAGCAAGTGAGAGGCGCAAGGAGAAAGAAGGGCTATGAGTAGATTTTTTTCCGAAAAATATGCGGCGCTGAAGCCGTACGTCCCCGGCGAACAGCCGAAAGATATGCAATATATCAAGCTGAACACCAACGAATCGCCTTACGCGCCGCCTACGGCTGTGTTGGAAGCGGCGAAAAAAGAGGCGGGGCGGGTGCAGTTGTATTCCGACCCCGAATGTAAGGTGTTGG
>JAFTPQ010000002.1 GCA_017463205.1 Clostridia bacterium | reverse complement strand
TCCCATTGTCATTGGACACGAATTTGCAGGGATGGTAGAAGATAGTGAAGAACGGAAATGGCTCGGAAAAAGAGTGTGCGTATTTCCAATTTTACCTTGTAAGACGTGTGAATATTGCCAAAAAGAATTATACGCAAATTGCACGAATTATGATTATTACGGTTCGCGCAGAGACGGAGGTATGCAAGAATATTTAACGGTGAAAGAAGAAAACCTTGTCTTTTTGCCTGACAACGTTTCCTATGAGGCGGGTGCTATGGTAGAGCCGACCGCCATAAGCTTACACGCAGTTAAAAAGGCAAAGATCCAAAAAGGGGATTCCGTTTTGATTTACGGCGCCGGAACGATTGGGCTTTTATGTGCTATGTGGGCAAAAGATTTCGGGGCTAGCGACATATATGTTGTGGATATAGACGAACAAAAACTTACAACGGCGGAAGCGCTTGGATTTAAGCGTCATAGAGCCGAAAAGGTGCAAGTAGTGTTTGAAGCAAGCGGGAGTGGTAGCTGTTTAAATCAAGCAGCTGATGCAATACAACCGTTTGGGCGTTTGGTGATGATCGGGAATTCGAAAACGGATATAGTGATCAAAAAAGAAAATTATGCAAAAATACTTCGAAAACAATTGAGAATAGAAGGAAGTTGGAATTCGGATTTTGCCCAGACGGTCAATGATTGGAGGGATAGCGTACAGGCGATTTCCGAAAAAAGAATTACCCCAGAAAGTTTGATTACGCATAGGATTTCTCTCGAACAAAGCGAACAGGTTTTTGAAATAATCAAGCGACGGGAATTTTATAATAAAATTATGGTGGTGATGAAATGAGCAGAGGGAAAAGCATATCTCCGTCACTGATGTGTTGCGATTTTTTGGCTTTGGAAAAATATATTTCCGTATTTGAAAAGGAAAATATCGAATATTTACATATTGACGTTATGGACGGCGAGTTCGTGCCGAATTTTACGCTTGGTACGGATTTCGTAAAGCAAATAAAAAAATGCACGCAGATCCCGTTAGACTTGCATTTGATGATCAATAATCCCGAAACCAAGCTTGATTTTTTCGATTTCGGTAAAAACGATATTGTGAGTATTCACGCGGAAGCAACGCGACATTTGCATCTTGCGTTGCAAAAGATCAAAAATAGAGGCGCAAAAGCGTTTGTCGCCATCAATCCGGGGACGCCGATTTACGTTCTTGAAGAAGTGGTAGACGATATCGACGGTGTTTTGGTTATGACGGTAAACCCCGGTTTTGCGGGACAAAAACTTGTGCCAAGCACCTTAAAAAAGATTGCAAAAGTGCGCAAATATCTTGACGAAAACGGGAAAATAGACGCTGTAATCGAAGTGGACGGAAATGTGAGTATCGAAAACGCAAAGTTGATGAAAGAAGTAGGGGCGGATATATTCGTTGGCGGGACGTCAAGTATTTTTAAAGACAATATTTCAGAGGGGATTTGCAATCTGCGCCACGCCATTATGTAAGTTCGGTCTGAAGGCAAGCCTATGGAATTGTATATATTCATAACGGATTTTTGAAATAACAAATTCGCTTTTAAACAATGCCATAAGGGTGGTTCTATTTGCATTTATAAATTTTTATTTCGAATAAGTTAAGTAAAGCGAATAGTCTATGAAAAACCGACTCCAAGCGCTTGATAAAATTTTTTCGAAAAATAGAATAGATATTAAATGGCATTTTTATCAGGGAAAACGAAAAAATTTCCCAACGGCAATTGGGAAATTTTTCAGTATTGTTAAAATAAGGCGAATATGTTAAAATAAAAGCGATTACACGTTATCGATCAAATGAAAATTTCGTACGTGTTTGGCGATATGTTCGGGCAAAGGTTGGTCGCAAAAAACGTCGTCAAATTCGGAAATATGGCATATATTAAGCCAATAGCCTTGATTGATCTTGCTCGAATCGATCAACAACACTTTTCGTTTCGATTGTTTCATAATGGTATACCGAACGTCATTTTCACGTTCGGAGGAATCAACAACAAAGCCGTCCTCGCTCAATCCGCGGCTGGAAACGAAGCAAACGTCGGCGTTGAAATTTTTTAATGTGTCAATGGCGGTTTGCCCTACGTAAGAATGGGCAACATTAATGGCTCTGCCGCCCGTAGAATAGAATTTGATGTGCGTTTCCGATAACAGCAAAGCCGTTTTTATACCGCTTGTAATTACGATAATGTTATTATAATTGGATAAAAACGGAACGGTGTTCATTGCCGTTGAAGACGCGTCCAGCATGATCACGTTTCCGTCTTTCACGCAAGAAGCGATCGCCGTTTCCGCCAACCGTTTTTTTATCGGGTTTTGAAAACTTTCACGAAAACTCGATTCCAGCATTTTATCTGCAAAAGAAGCGGCTAATTTAACTTTGCCGTGAGGGCGAATAATAAGCCCCGCATTTTCCATTTTCTGTAAATCGCGCCGAAGTGTGGCTTCGCTTACATAAATTTGTTGCATCAATCTTTTGATGTCGATAATGGGCGTTTCTTGTAAAATTGTCAATATTTGTTTTTCTCTATCAGTATAATTCATATTTTTATGATAACACACAACAATTTGCTTGTCAAGTAAAATGACGGTTTTTTGATTATTTTACTATCTGTTTTCACTTCAATATGTCTTTTTTTGAGTGAAACTGTCAATTATTTGATTGTTTATGATAAAAATTTGACGGAATACGACTGTTTCGTTATAATATATTTGTAGTCTGTCATGTAGGATAGTGTCGAAAATAGAAATTTATAAAATCGATGAAGAAAATATGAAAATACAGAGCAGAAAAACTGCAAAAAGGGCGCGCCCTTTGTTGGATTTGCAAATACAAATCCAACAAAAAAAATCTTGTTTGGTAAAAACGAAAAAAATTTCGTATTTATAAAAAAATATATTTCAAGGATGGTATTTTGTATGAGAAACATCAAAAAAAGCATTTTAGCTGTGGCTTTAGTTGCAACGACGTGCGCTTCTATGGCGTTGCCTGTCGGTTGTGGCAAGAAAGGCGCGAACGTTGACTCCAGCAAAGCGCAATTGCACATTTCCAACTTCAACGGCGGTGTTGGCAACGAATGGTTGAATAAGGTGATCAATCGTTTTTGTGCCGATTATGCAACCTATAAATTCACCGACGATACGCAAGGAGTACAAGTGTGGGTAGACAATCACACGAACGACGGCAGTAAAATCGAAGCTTCCATCGAAGGCGCGCAACAAAGCATCTACTTCTTGGAACAAACCACCTATTATAACTTCGTGTACAACGATTTGTTGTTGGATATCACCGATATGGTGCAAGAAAAGCTTACCAAATACGGCGAAAATAGATCGATCGAAGACAAAATGACGAAAGAGCAAATCGATTTCTTTAAGACGAGCGAGGGGAAATATTACGGTCTTCCCCATTACGAAGGTATTTACGGGATCACGTACGACGCGGATTTGTTCGAGGCGCAAAGTTTGTATTTCGACGCGGAAGGGAATTTGGGAAAAAAATCAACGGACAGCGGTTTGGGGCTTGGCCCTAACGGCAAAACGGGCGTGATCGACGGCGTAGATTATTCGAAAGACGACGGTTTACCTGCAACGTATCAACAATTTTTTGATCTTTGTAAGATGCTTAAAAAACGCGGTGTAGCCCCGATGACGTGGTCCGGTTTGAATAAGTTCTATTCGACGCTCTTTACTGTGGCGATGAAGACGGATTTCGAAGGGTTGGAACAAGGCACGTTGATGTATACGCTCAACGGTACGGCGACGAAACTTGTGGAAAGCATTTCCGAAGACGGCGTTGTGACGTATAAAGAACCTACTGCCATTTCCGAAGCGAACGCAAGCGAAATTTATTCGTCCGCGGGCGGCTATTATGCGCTGAAATTTATGGAAGAAATCATCAAGAACAAATGGTATGATACAGCCAACGGTTTCAATGAAGCCATCACGCAAAAGGGCGCGCAAGAAATCTTCTTGCAAAGCCGTTATATGGGCGAAATTGAGGACGTAGCGATGTTGGTGGAAGGCAACTGGTGGATGGAAGAAGCGACGAAAGTGTTCAATGATATGAGCGATATCCCCGGCACGTCGAAAACGGAACGTAATTTGAAATTTATGCCTTATCCGAAAGCGACGGAAGCGCAAGTTGGTGAAAAGCAAACGATCCTTTCCGCAAACAACACGCTGGCGGGTATCAATGCAAATATCGCAGGGGACGAAGATAAAGTGCGCTTGGCGAAAATGTTCCTTCAATATTGTCAAACGGACGAATCGTTGATCGAATTTGTGGAAACGACGAATATGTTCCGTGGATTCCAATTCGATATTCCCGAAGCAAGATACAACGCTTTGACGCCGTATGCAAAGAGCAACGTAGATATGATGAGAACGTCGGATATCGTATATCCGTACGCGGCGACCGATGCGTTTTATAATCACGCTGCGTCTTTAGATCCCGCGCACGTGTTTAACGTAGAAACGGGTTATCAAATTCCCATCGTATCCTTCAATGAAGGCAAAACTGCTTTGGATTACTTTAACAAATTGAAAACGAAAAAAATTCTTTAATTTTTGACGAGAAACAAATATGGTAAAAACGAAAAATCATTTTCAAAAGAAGCGTATGAAAGATTTGATATTTTGCGCGCTGGTGCTGGCAGTGCCGGTGGCGCAATTTATCATCTTTTATCTCGTTGTAAATTTCAACTCCATTATCATGGCGTTTCAAAGATATGAAAACGGGAAATTTATTTTTAACGGATTGCAAAATTTTCGGGATATGTGGATGGAAGTTGCGCACGGTTCGACGTTGGACGCAATAAAAAATTCCATAATCGTATATTTTTGCAGTTCGCTGCTGGGTTTGACTCTGTCGCTTGTATTTTCCTTTTATATCTATAAAAAAATGCCCTTTTCCAAAACCTTTCGGGTCGTTTTGTATTTGCCGTCCATTTTATCGTCGATGGTCACCGTAACGGTGTTTAAACAGTTGGTGGAAATCGGCGTAAAAGACATTTTTTCATTGCAAAACGGTTTGTTGTCCAATCCCGATACGAAAATGGGTACGTTGATATTTTTCCAATTGTTGATGGGATTCGGTACGCAAATCCTGATGTATTCGGGCGCAATGAACGGCATCGACGATTCGGCGGTGGAAGCGGCGCGGCTTGACGGGGTGAATACCTTTCAAGAATTTTTCTATATCACCCTTCCGCTTATTTATCCGACGATCGTAACCTTTCTCGTCGTCGGTATGGCGGGTATGTTTACCAACCAGTTGAATTTATACGCCTTTTACGGCAACGGCGGTAATTTGGGCAGAGAATATTGGACGGTGGGATTTATGTTGTTTCAACGTGTAAACACGTCGAAAACGCTGGCGGAATATCCGTTGCTTGCAACCTACGGTATGACGCTTACGTTGATCGCCGCACCGATGACGCTTTTGTTTAGAAAAGGGCTTGAAAAATTCGGCCCGTCGTTGGATTGAGGAGGGGAATATGCAAAAAAATATTCAAAAGAAACCGCAAAAAATGAGCGTGTTTATGATCGTTTCTTTCGTTGTTTTATTTACATATTTGTTGATGATCATTCTACCCTTGATTTGGGCGGCGATCGCTTCGTTTAAAACGAATTTGGAAGTGACGTATCATCCGTTCGATTGGCCCAAGAAGTGGCGTTGGGCAAATTATCAAACCGTGTTTGAAAATTTTGTCGCGCCCGTAGCGTCGGAATACAGAAACGCGGAAATTTTCGAGCTGTTGACAAACTCTTTGTTGTATGCATTGGGCAGTGCGGTGTTGCAAATGCTTTCCTGTATGTTGACGGCATATATCGTGGCACGGTTCGATTTTAAATTTTGCAAATTGTTATATTCGATTGTGATCGTTACGATGATCATTCCCATCGTCGGCAGTTTGCCGTCCGAACTTCGTGTGGCGCGCGCGTTGGGGATTTACGATACGATGATCGGATCGTGGATGATGAAAACCTACTTTATCGGTTTATACTTTCTGATTTTCCACGCGGCGTTTAAAATGGTGCCGAACGCCTATGCGGAAGCGGCGTATTTGGACGGCGCGGGAAACTTTACCGTTATGACGCGGGTTATGATTCCTTTTGTAAAAGGGACGATGTTCACGGTGTTGCTTTTAAATTTTATCACCTTTTGGAATGATTTCCAAACGCCGATGGTGTATATGCCAAGCTATCCTACGATCGCGTTGGGGCTGTATACCGTCGTCAACAATCAACAAAAAACGGACGTGCCTATGCAATTCGGCGCGTGTATGATCGTGGCGATCCCGTTGATCATTTTGTTTGGTTGCTTTCAAGACAAACTGCTCGGCAATATTACGACGGGCGGATTAAAATAAAATATGGAGATATTAAGGAGGATTGTAATGGTTAAAAAATGGATCATCGGTATCGGTTCTTTGTTTTGTTCCGTGTGCGTATCGTTGGCTTGTGTTTTCACGTTTGACAACAAAAAAGCGACGGCGGAAACAGACGTGCCTGCTTACTACGTTACAAGCGAAGAATCTTCCGTACAGTATGGCTCGTTTGATTTGTTCCCTGAAGTAGAAGGGATCGCGGCGACTTTGAGATCGGGGGATAAACTCGTACTTCGCAGCGTCGTCGATTTGAATAAATTAGACGGAACAGACCCGCTTTTGCAAGTGATGGTCGTGCCCTCTACGTTGGGCGTGATGGAGGCGACGTCTTTAAATATTCGCATTGTGGACGCATTTGATCCGACCAACTACGTAAACGTAAACGTGAAACCGAGAAAAGCGACGGCGGACGTTGTGTATTCGCTTGTAAACGCCAGCAATGGGCAAATGCCGTCCGGGTTGGATCGCGGCGGCACGAAATTGCACGTCGGAGATTGGGGAACTTGGGTGTATGGTAGTTTTGCCGGAACGCCGAAGGCTGCGTTTGGCGCAAACGGGAATATTTTCGGCGTGTCGTTCGATATTCAAACGAACAGTGTATACGCTTATGAAAAAATGAGCAATCAAAGTATCTTTATCGCAGATTTGGACGACGACGTTTCTTTCCCCAGAAAAGCGTGGAAAGGCTTTACGACGGGCGAAGTATATCTCGAATTGGAATTGGACGGATACAGCGCAAGCACAGCGGGCGTTCTCGTTGTGGATACGATTGCGGGGATCGATTCTTCCACCGTAAAAGATACGGAAGGACCTGTAATCGAAGTGGATACGCTCGGTTACGGCAGCGTATTGCCGACGGCGGTCGTCGGTGAAAAATACTCCTTGTTTGACGCAACCGCATACGATGCGTATTCGGGCGAATGCAAAGTGGAAAAAAAGGTGTATACCAATTATTATTCGGACGACAAAGGGTTGATCCCTTCTTATACGTTTTTCATTCCGCAAGTAGCGGATACGCATTACGTCGTATATACGGCTACGGACGGGCAAGATAATACGTCAACGGTCGTGTTAAAGGTGGACGTTTTGCAACAAAAAAATGAAATGTCGTTTGCGTTCGAAGAATATGAAAGAACGTGTATGGTGGGGGAACTGTATACGTTACCTACGTATTCCGTAAACGGCGGTTCGGGGGCAAAGGACGTTACGATGACGGCGAAAATCGGAAATACGCCCGTTGAAATTCGGTATGGGCAAGTGCGCCCCGTAACCAGCGGTACGCTGGAAATTATGTATACGGCGCGCGATTATATCGGCACGGAATACAGCGAAACGATCAGCGTGCAAGTTACCGCAACGGACAAAGCAAGTTTTATGGAAGAACCGATTTTGCCCCGTTCGTTTATTGACGGAAACACCTATCGTTTGCCGATCATTCATGCGTATAATTACGTAAACGGCAACGGCGCGGCGATCGACACGGTGATCAAAGTTACGGAAAATGGCGCAACGCGTGCATTGAGCGGAAACGAATACACGCCGTCCGTACAAAACAGCGGCGATGCCGTTACGGTCAGCTACGTTGCGACGATCGACGGAAAGGAAACGGCTTATTCTAAAAACATACCCGTTTATAAAGCGTATGAAGATAACGGCAATTTGAAGATGGACGGTTTTTTCCTTACGGATATGACGAAAAAGACGACCGTTGACGACGTTCGTTTTACAGCGGAAACGGACGGTTACGTCGATTTTATCAATCCCGTAACGGCGCTGGGCTTTAATACGGGTTTCTACGTAGATAAAACCAGCAAGCTTTCTGCGGTGTCCGTCTATCTTATCGATTATGCAAATGAAAACAACGTATTGAAATTCTCGTACGTGACGAAGAACGGAAGCACGACGTTTTATATCAACGACGGAAAGATCGGATATCCCGTCAATGAAAATATTTTATCGGGAAAATTGACCAGCCTTTCCTACAATGACAACACGCAACAAGTTGTTGCCGACAATATTTCGGGTGCGAAAATTACGGTGGAAACGAACTTGGCAGGCGAAAAATTCAACGGATTTGCGCAAAGGACTGCGTACGTTCGCTTTGAAACGGAAGGCGTTACGGGGTTGAGCACGTTGAGATTGGAAAGCGTATGCGGGCAATATTTCTTTAACGAAACGAAAGATTGGGTCGCGCCTGTTATTTACATTGACGGCACGTACGGCGGCGAATATTCGATCAATACGACGGCAACGTTATCCCGTCCGTTTGCGATGGACGTATTGGACGGCGACGTGGGTGGTACGTTTACGGTGAAAGATCCGTCGGGGAACATCGTTACGGATATCAACGGAAAACGTTTGGAAAATTGCGAATTTTTCGAAACGCAGATCGAGTTGAAACAATACGGAAGATATCTCGTGACCTTCTATGCGGTGGATAAGACGGGAAATGCAACCAATACGTTTGCATACACACTTCGCGTTATCGACGAAATTGCGCCTACGCTTACGTTGGACGGCAACGTTGCAAAAACCGTAAAGGTGGGCAGCACAGTCGGCTTGCCGAAAGCCGTTGCAACGGATAATTATGACGGATCCCCCGTTGTACGTATTATGGTGATCGATCCCTTGGGACATACGTCGCTTGTAGACGGAAAGATCGGAAAATATCAATTATCGAGAGTAGGTACGTACATATTCTGCTATTTCACGCAGGACGAAGCAGGAAACGTCGCTTTTTCAAACCAATTTGTAACCGTGGAGGAATAAAAGATGAAAAACAAATTTAAAATAGGCGTATGCGCATTGGCGATATGTTTACTTGTGAGCAATCTCGCCTCTTGCGGCGGCGGAAATCAGAGCAGCGATTCGTCCGAAAAACCGTTGCCCGAAGGCGGTGAACACGGCGGCGTAGTGGGCGAAACGGATCATATGCTTGTTGAGGACGGCAACAGCGAGTATAAACTCGTCATTCCCGTAGACGCTGACGTGAAGACGAAAAAAGCGGCAAACGAGTTTGAAACTTTTTTCAGTGAAGCGACGGATATCGAGTTGGAAGTGATCACAGATGCGCAAGCGACGTGGTCGGACACTGCGAAATATATTTCTTTGGGCAACACGTCTTTGTTGGAAACCGCGAACATTGAAATCAACGAAGTGGAGCTCGGTCAGCAGGGATATGAAATTCGCACGGTGGGGCAGAGTATTTTCGTTGCTTCCGCAGGCGGGTTTGGCGCATTGTACGGCGCATACGATCTGTTAGGTCACCTTGTTGGGTACGAACAATTTACTTCCAATCATTATTCGTTGGATACAAACGTAAGCGAACTTACTTTGCCTAATTTCGAAATTAAAGAAGTACCCGATTTCGAATACAGAATCGCGCCTTACGGAGCGGCGTTTACCAATTCGGTTTTCCGCGAACGTATGCGTATGTTCCACGACCAAGAAGTGTATATCGAAAACGCGCAAGTACATACGATGTTGCGTACGATATTACCGACGAAAACGCATGATACAAGTTTGAAAGATAAATACGACAACGGTACGCTGGAAAAGGATTATGAAGAGGAACACCCGTATTGGTTTATGGATTCGAAGCAGCAGCTTTGCTATACGGCGCACGGCGATCCCGAGGAATACGAAGCGCTCATCACCGAAATTGTAGAAAATTGTAAAAAATTGATACTTTCCGATCCCGACCACGATTATATTTCGCTGACGCAAATGGATGTCAACGTTTGGTGTAGCTGCAACGCGTGCAGCGCATTGAAAAATAAATACGGCACGAATGCGGCGTCGCAAATCATTTTGGCGAACGACGTTGCGGAACGGGTGGAAAAGTGGCTTGAAGACGAACAGGTGGGAAGAAAGATTCAATTCGTAATATTTGCATATCATCAAACGGAAAAAGCGCCTGCGATTCGTAACAGCGACGGGACGTATTCGGCGATCGACGAGGAAGTGATTTTGCGGGATAACATATCCGTGCAGATCGCGCCGATTTCCGCTAATTATATCGATAGCATTTACGCAGAAGAAAATGTCACCCTTTACAACCTTACCGAATCGTGGGTGCCTTGCGCGAAATCGTTTTGCTATTGGGGGTACGATTGTTATTTCGGTTCGTATCTTACGCCGTACAACACGTACGGATCGATGCAAGACGCAATGACGCGGTTGTACGAGATGAACGCAAAGATCGTTTGGATGCAAGGCGCATACAATTTGCGTGCGCAAACGGGATTTGACGACGTAAAAACCTATCTTTGGTCGAAATTGATGTGGAACGTAAAAGCCGACGTAAACGCGCTTATTCAAAATTTCTTTGATAACGTTTACCAAGACGCGGGGCAAGATATGTATAACGCTTTCTTGCAAATGCGCGTCGGCATGGAATTGCAAAAGACGAAAGACCTCAACAAAGGTATTTGGTCGCAACCTGCAACCAGCGTCGAATGGTGGGATAAACGTATGTTGGTGCAAATGCTCGAAACGTTTGAAGTTGCCAAAACCAAAATCGAATCTTATCAGTTGAGCGATCTCAAGCTCTATCAAGCGATCATGGACAATATCGTGAAAGAAAGTATATTTCCTCGATATGTTTTGATCGAAGCGTACGGTTCGACGTACAGCAATACGGAATTGGCGCAAATGAAATCTTCGTTTAGGGCAGATGTAGAACGGTTGGATATAAACGCTCTTTCGGAAGGGATATCGACGAGTGATTATTTTAATGCAAACGGGTATTAAGGAGGAAAAAATATGAGAAAAAACAATAAAGCGGTATTGTTGCTTCTTTGCGGCGTAATGGGTATTGCGACGCTTGGATTCAGCGCGTGCGGCAAAGGCGGGAATGAGAACGTTATTTCTACAACTCCGCCCGCAGTAGAGGAATTGAACCCGACTTTGTCCTTGAATGTAAAAAACGTAACGTTACCGCTATTTAGCAAAACTACGATTGTGGCAACTTTGAAAAATTCTACGGAAACGATCGTTTGGACGACGTCCGACGCAAGCGTTGTAACCGTAGAAAACGGCGAAATTTACGGCTGTAAAGAAGGGACGGCAACCATCACCGCAACGGCGGGAAGTTTGTCGGAAACTTGCAGTGTAACGGTTACGAAAGAGGGCGTTGAAACCAAGTTTGCCATGTTGGAAGACGGAATGACGCTGTATTTGGGCTCGCCGTATAAATTAGACCCTACGGTGGTCAGCAACGACGTCGTTGTGGAAGGCGTAGAGGTGACGTTTGCCACGGAAGGCAACGTATTTACGATCGACGGCGAAGGCAACGTAACGGCGTTGAAAGAAGGGGAACAAGAGCTGACGGCGACGGCGGTTTTAAACGGCGTTACGGTTTTGAACGCTACGTATACCGTAATCGTGCGGGAATATTTGTCCATTAAGACGGATATCGACGAAAATACGCTGACGTTAAAGCTTACGAATTATCTTGCAGACAGCTTGACGGAATATTCGGTGGAGCATTTCAAAGCGGTAGTCGGTTCGGAAATGCGCGACGACATCACGTTTACGTACGAAGTGGCGGACAATACGGTTGCGAAGGTGGAGGACGAGAAGATCCTGCCTTTAAAATCGGGTGAAACGACGGTTTCGGTTTCGTTTGAATCCCCGATGACGGACAACGTTTACACGGCGAAGATCAAGGTCGTCGTTGAAAAAGAAACGGTGGCAAAACAGACGGATTTCCTTGCAAAGAGCGCAACGGGTACGAAAAAATCCGATTTTGAAAACGACGTAACGGGCGTTACGGCAATCGATTTGACGGGTGCGGGCATCGATTTGACCTCTTTGGTTGCAGTGCGAGAAAAGGGGAATACGCTTGTCGCGACTGCCGACGGAAACACGTTAAACGTAACGGACGCTTCTTGTGGCGACGTGCAGTTGGAAGTGGAACTTGAAAAAGTCGTTTATACGATCGACGGCTTTATCGCGCAAACGTTGATATCGAGCAAGGCGGATTTGCAAAAATTCTATACCCAATACGGCTCGTTGTACGGATATACGGTGTTGACGGAAGATATCGATATGGGAGGCGACGTATTGAATGGCGGAACGCAATGGTTCAGATGTATTTTCGACGGTCGCGGACATACGATTTCCAACTTTATAACGCCGTACGGGATCGTTACGTATATAAGCGAAGGCGCGTTGATCAAAAACGTACAATACGTCAACGTTGTAAAGGATGCGGGCGAGCAAACGGAATTTAACAACGAAAACATCGGCGCGTACGGGTTGTTCGGCTATCAACACACGGGTTCGGTCAGTGACGTACTCGTTGTGGGGACGATCAAAAATCCTGCGGAAAAACAAGCGGTGTTCTGCGGCGGCGAATATTCGAAAGCCTCGTATACAAACGTCGTTATAGCGTTTGACGTGGACTATGCGGAAAATTCGACGCTGATCGGCACGGGCGCGTACTATTCGGGTACGGGAACGAATAATATATTGGACAATATGCGTTACGTATACGACGGTGAAATGTTGACTTGCGCTGATTACGGCGAAAGAAAAGATTCGTTGCATTATACGTCCGTTTCCCAATACGTGGCAACGAAAGATTTTGACGGCTTCGACGGGTATTGGAACGTATCTCAAAACGATTTGCCCGTTATGAGCGATTTAACGGAAATTTTTGAAAATTCGCGTATCATGGTTGACGGCAATTTTGAAGCGGGCGCGACGGTGACGGTTTCTACGACGATGGCGTGCTCGGAAATCGTCTTAAAGAACGCCGTAAACGGTGTAACGTTTGACGGAAACACGCTGACGATCGCAACGAACGTTGCGCTTGGAACGCCGATCACGCTTGTGTTTACCAACAGCTTAAACGACGTAAAAATCGAAAAAACATACACCATTCGCGCGTCGGAAACGCTCACCTATACGGGACAGTACGTGGACGCAATGAACGGTCAAGGCAAACTCAATTTAAGCAAACTCGGCAAAGACATCGGCGAAGTTCAATCTGTAATGATCAACGGCGTTGAAAAAGATTGTGAAACGAAGAACGGTATTTTGTATTACGATACGGCAGAAACGGGCAACGTAACGCTTGTATTAACAACGGAAACGTGCGCGTACACCGTGGACGTATTGCAAGCGGACAACGTCATTACCACTGCGGAAGAATTTATCCAATGGGGACATAAAGATAAAGGCAATTTTGCGGTCGGTACGTACACGGTGCTTGCAAATGATATCAAGACGTCGGGCTGGCAATATTTTGGCGGCTTCCCGCAGGGCAAAATATTCGACGGCTTGGGACACACCGTAGACGGCTTTATGGGCGGTATGGGTATCGTGCGCTATTTAGACGGCGGCACAACCACTTGGAAGAACGTAAATTATATCAACTATTCGGGTGAAGCGGTGTTCTATCAGATCCTTGGCGGCGTTTATGAAAACATCACGATCACGGGAACGGTCAACACCGGTACGGGCGCTTTGTTGGGTTTCACCATCAACCGCGCGAATACCGTGATTAAAAATTGTACGTTCGATGTCACGCATACGACGGCGGGTACGGCGTTGAATTTGGCAAAGAAGGGCAGTGTTTATAACGATCTTACGTTGATCGATACGACGGTTATTTACAGCAACGGACAATTGACGACGACCGATTTGGATCTGTCGAAAGGCTCTAATTATTATTTGTATGACGCAGACGACGTGATCGCCACCAGCTATTATGCGAAAGTAAGCGGCGGTACGGCAACGTTCGTGCTTTCGCAAATGGGTGAAGACGCGCCGACTACGGTAAGCAAATTGCTTGTCAACGGCGTAGAAACGCAAGCGACGGTTGCAGGTGGCGCATTGAGCTATCCCGCGACGAATGTAGGCGCAACCACGCTTACGATGGCGACGGACAAAGGCGGGTACGTAATGACTATCGTACACGCGGACAATGTCATCACGACGGCGGAAGAATTTATCCAATGGGGACATAAGGATAAAGGCAACTTTACGGTTGGTACGTACACGGTGCTTGCAAACGATATCAAAACGTCGGGAACGCAATATTTCGGCATCTTCCCTGCAGGTTGCGTATTCGACGGTTTGGGACACACCGTAGACGGGTTTGTCGGCGGTATGGGTATCGTGCGCTATTTGGACGGCGGCACAACCACTTGGAAGAACGTAAATTACACCAATTATTCGGGCGAAGCGGTGTTCTATCAGATCCTTGGCGGCGTTTATGAAAACATCACGATTACGGGAACGGTCAACACCGGTACGGGCGCTTTGTTGGGTTTCACCATCAACCGCGCGAATACCGTGATCAACAAATGTACGTTCAATCTCAATCACGCAACGGCGGGCACGGCGTTGAATTTGGCAAAGAAGGGCAGTGCTTATAACGATCTTACTTTGATCGATACCACGGTCACTTATGGCAACGGACAACTGACGACGACCGATCTTGATCTGTCGAAAGGCTCTAATTATCATTTGTATGACGTGGACGACGTCAACGCAAACTGATACGCAACGGCAACGAGGCGTAGTAACGGAATTACAACTTGCCGCGAAACGCGCGAAAAAATATTTTCGCGGTAAGTTTGTAAATATAATTCCTTCAAAAGGAAAAAAATCTAATTCGGAGGGCAAAAATGGAACTCAAGAACTATGAAGAACTTCGTATTGCGGTAGTAAACCTTGATACCGAAGACATGATTCGAACAAGCGGCGAAGAATACGGCGCAAGTTGGAATGGAGATTTGTGGGGGGACGGCTCAACGTTCTAAAAGGAGGAAACAAAATGAGAAAAAACAGTAAAAAAATTTCATTGGCAATTCTTGCTTTAACAGCGGTTTCCTTAAGCTGCGTAGCAGTTGGAAATTTGTCTTTCCATAAAGCGGCAGCGGCAACAAGCTTAAACACGTTGGAAAACTTCCGCGTGGAAAAAGTGAGCGTACGTTTGGCAGTTTCGGAAAGCGAAACGAACGGCGGTTTCCGTTTTGAAACGTTGATTCCGCAAACAACGTATGCAGCGCTTGAAAACGTAACGGAAGTGGGTACGTTGTTTGTGCCTACGGGCTTTAACGTAGCGGACGCAGAACTTGCGTTGGACGCACAAGGCAACGCAGTTCACAACAAAACGCAAAAAGTGGTGTTGGAAGGCGGCGCAGAAAACCGTCGCGGCGGACTTGTAACGACGGACGACGGCGGCGAAGCGGTTATTTCGTACAGAGCGTATATCAACGATATCCCCTCTACGGCATATAACACCGAGATTACGGCGCGCAGCTATGTGATCGCAGACGGCGTAACGTATTATACGGAAACTGTGAGCAAATCGGTTGGCAGCGTGGCGACGGCGGCATATTACGACGTAACAAGCGAAACGGACGAAACCTATTGCAACCAAGTGGCAGACGGTTGGTACAGCCCGTTTACGGAAGCGCAACGCGCGGAAATCGGCGCATACGTAACAACTTCCGCAAAAACGTACGAAGATGAATACGTATTGGTGGAAAGCGGCAACGCAACGCTCGATTTAACAAAACTTTCCGTTGCGGCAAATGATGTAGTTGGCGTTATGGTAGACGGCGAGTTTGTCGAATGGTCGTTAAACGGCACTACGCTTACATACGCGACGACGGTTGGCGAAAGAACGTTGACTTTGGCGACAACGAACGGCGTTTACACCGTAGCGTTGGTGCAAGCGGACAACGTCATTACGACGGCAGCGGAAATGAAAGCTTGGGTAAATAAAGACGATACGGTGAACGGCAACTTTACGAAAGGTACATATACCGTTCTTGCAAACGATATTTCGGCTGCAAGTTTGGGTTGGGTTTATACTGGCGTTATGCCTTCGGGTAAAGTATTTAACGGTTTAGGTCATACCATTGACGGCTTTATGGGCGGTATGGGTATCGTGCGCTATTTGGACGGTGGCACGACCACTTGGAAGAACGTAAATTATACCAACTATTCGGGCGAAGCGGTGTTCTATCAGGTCCTTGGCGGTATTTATGAAAATATAACCATTTCGGGTACGGTTGACAATAAAAATGCGTTATTAGGCTTTACTATTAATCGGGCGAATACCTTGATCAAAAACTGCGTATTTAATCTCAACCACGAAACTGCGGGTACAGCGATAAATTTGGCGTTGAAAGGTGATGTTTATAACGATCTTACGTTGATCAACACGACGGTTATTTACGGGAACGGTCAACTGACGACGACCGATCTTGATCTGTCGAAAGGCTCTAACTATTATTTGTACGACGTGGACGACGTAAACACCAATTATTACGCAAAGGTAAGCGGCGGTACGGCAACGTTCACACTTTCGCAAATGGGTGAAACTGCGCCTACGACGATCAGCAAATTGCTTGTCAACGGCGTAGAAACGCAGGCGACGGTGGCGGACGGCGTATTAAGCTATCCCGCAACCGCTACGGGCGCAACTACGTTGATGATGACGACGGACAAAGGTTTGCGCGTAATGAATATCGTACACGCAGATAATGTGATTACGTCGTGGACGGAATATAACGCTTGGGCGCTTGTAGCTGGGGGCGGTTATAACTCGTACGAATATACGGTGCTTGCAAGCGATATTACCGCACCCGCAGGAAATAAATACACGAACGGAGGGTATTTCGAAAAGACGTTTGACGGGCTTGGTCATACGATCGACGGATTTACTTGCGGACACGGTGTTTTACAACGCTTATTGTCGGGCGCAACGTGGAAGAACGTAAATTATACCAATTTAACGGCAGGCGATCAAGGTTTGTTCGGCTATTTGGCGGGCGGTACGTTTGAAAATATTCACATTCAAGGTTCGTTTGCCGTAAAAGGTGCAGGTTTCTTTGCTTATGGTATCAACTCGTCTTCAACGGTTATAAACAATTGTACGTTTACGCTTACGGATACTACGACGACGAGCAGATATTTAACGGGCGGTCAAACCGATTATTATGCGCTTACGCTTACCAATACTACGGTTAATTATAGCGGTACAATTGACTTGTTGTGTTCGCATTGTAAGACGGTTGAAGGAAAATATACGTTTACCAATTCCACAATCAACAACAACTATGGTGCATAATCAAAATTAAATTTGTCGTAGGACGCGCGAAGAAATTTAATTTCCCTATGGCAGAAATTGTTTCGCGATTTGGCGAGCCGTTTTTGCGGCTCGCCTTACGTGAAACGGGCGGTATTTAAAATAACGGAAAGAGAGAGAAAGTTATGGATATTAAAACATTAGTAGAAAATATGTCGATTGAAGAACTTTGCGGACAAGTGCTTTCGTATGATATTCAACCGGGGGACACGGAAGAAGAAACTTTTGCGACGATCGAAAAAATTCTTCCCGGGTCGCTGTTCGTATGCGGCGAGCAAAAAGAAACGGTGGAAGAATTGACGCCGAAATTTGAAAAAGATAAAGAATTTCAAAGAAAAGCAACTCAAAGGGCAGGGGGGATCCCGTGCATTATGGCAACGGACGTAGAACACGGTCCCGGGGCATTTTGCAAACCGTTGCCCGAACTTCCCAATCCGATGGCTTGGGGGGCTTGTAACGACGAAAAATTGATCGAAAGAGCAGGTGAATTGACGGGTAGAATATGCCGTAAAAACGGTATACACTACATTTTCGGGCCTGTTGTCGATTTAAATATAAATTTCCGTAATCCCGTTACGGCGGTGCGTTCCGTTTCGGACGACGCGGACAGAGTGATACGGATCGCAGGCGCGTACGTGCGCGGCGTGCAGAAAAACGGCTATTTGGCGGCTTGCGGAAAGCATTTCCCGGGCGACGGAATGGACGAAAGAAATCAACACTTTATGACGACGGTAAATTCCCTTTCCAAAGAGGAATGGATGGCGTCGTACGGGAAAGTGTATAAAGAAATGTTTAAATTAGGGCTTTCGTCCGTAATGGTGGGGCATATTTCCTGTCCTGCGTTCCAATCCGACGAGATCGACGAATACGGCGCGTTACCGGGAACGCTCAGCAAACAACTGATCACGGATTTGCTGAAAGGGGAACTCGGCTTTGAGGGGTGTGTTATTTCCGACGCTATGAGTATGATCGGCGCGTGCGCGCGCGTGGATCTGGATAAACTTGCCGTATCCTTCTTTAAGGCGGGCGGGGACATGATGTTGTTCCCCGAAGTGGAAGATCATCAACGCTTGGTAGACGCGGTGAAGAGCGGTGAATTGCCCATCGAGCGTATGCGCGACGCGGCGACCCGTTGTTTGAAGATGAAAGAAAAAGTGCGGTTGTTTGAGGGAGTTCAGGCGATCGAAGAAGAAATCGGGGATATCAGCGCGGACATCGAAGAATTGGAAACTTTGGCGCAAACGATCGCGGACAGAGCGGTGAAGATCGTCCGTAACAATGAAGGGGTGTTGCCGATCAAAAAGGAAAAGGGAAAAGTGCTGATCGTGAAATTCGGCGGACATTATTTCCACCAAGAGCCCGTAAATGCCGCTTTTGAGTTTATCGAAAAGGAATTTGTTGCGCAGGGCTGGGAAGTGAATTCGATGTTTTTTGCGAAACACCGCAAATTGAAAGAAATTATGGACGATTACGATTTGGTGTTGATCGTCTGTGATTCGGATATCAGCGGTTCGTCCAAGCGTATCGGTTGGGATAATATTATGGCGCTTTGGCGCGGGTATATCCTCAAACACAAAAACGTGGTGTTCGTCGGTACGGACGACGCGTATAAATTGTTCGATTTTCCGTACGCGAAAACGTATATCAACCTGTTTGGGCAAGCGCCTTGTTTGCAACGCGCGCTTGTGAAGTTGATTTTAGGCAAGATCGAAAGCGTAGGCAAAAATCCCGTTCGCTTTGAAGGATATTTCGAGCGAGAAGATTAAAGAAAGGGATTTGAACCCTTGCGTGGGAGGACTTTTATGTTGAAAACGGACAAAGAACGCATTTTTTATCAAATTTATCCCAAGAGTTTTTGCGATTCCAACGGCGACGGCGTGGGGGATTTTCGCGGGATCATTTCCAAAATTCCCTATTTGAAAGAATTGGGGATCAATTCCGTGTGGATTTCTCCGTTTTTTGAAAGTCCGGGGGTGGACAGCGGATACGATATTTCCGATTATCGGGCGATCGATCCCCAAATCGGGACGATGGACGATTTTGAGGAAATGGTTTCTTGTTTTCACGAAAACGGGATCGACGCGATCCTCGATTTCGTGGCGAATCATACTTCCACCGAACACGTTTGGTTTAAAGAATCGGAAAAATCGAAAGATAATCCTTTTCGGAATTATTATATTTGGAGAAAAACGCCGCCGAATGAGTGGGAAAGCACATTCGGCGGTTCGGCTTGGGAATATGATGAAAAAACGGGCGAATATTATTTGCGGTCGTTTGCGAAAGAACAAGCCGATCTGAATTGGGAAAACCCGAAAGTGCGGCAAGAAATGCAAGCTGTGGTGGATTTTTGGCTGGAAAAAGGAGTCAATGGGTTTCGTTGCGACGTGCTGGATCTGATTTCCAAAGATTTTTCCAGCCCGATCAACGGCAGCGGGCCGCAATTGCATCCGTATATCCGAGAATTGTTTGGGCGCGAAAACTGTAAAAATATTTTCACTGTGGGCGAGTGTTGGTCGGCAACCAAAGAAAACGCGCAATTGTTTTGCGATAAAAACCGCAAAGAATTGACGACGGTGTTTGCTTTTCAGCATTTATGCTTGGATAACGGGCGGTTTTATATAGAAAAACCGTCGTTAAAAACCGTGTGCGAACGAATGTCGAAATGGCAAAAAGTGATGGCGGATATCGGCGCGCCCGCAACCGTGTTTTTGGAAAATCACGATCAAGCGCGCAGTGTTTCCCGTTTTGCCGACGATACAAAATATCGTTTTGAAAGCGCAACGGCGCTTGGCGGATTGCTTTTATTACACGACGGCGTTCCCTTTTTATATCAAGGTCAGGAAATCGGTTTTACCAATTCGTATCATACGGACATTTCGGAGTTTGACGATGCGGAAACGCTGGGGTATTACGGGATAGAACACGGAAAAACGGACGAAAGATCGTTGATGGAAAAGATCAATTTCGGTTCACGGGACAATCCAAGGCATATGATCGCGTGGACGGCGGAAACGCAAGAGGCGTGGATCGCGCCCTATTCTCGACAGAAAGAAATCAACGTAGAGAAAGATCTTTCTTCCGAAAAATCCGTTTACGCGTTTTATCAAAGCTTGATCGCGCTGCGAAAAAAGGAAAAATGTTTTACGGAAGGCGAGTTTCAAGACGTGGAATTGACGGACGGTTATTACGTATTTAAGCGCGCTTTGGGCGAGAAAGAATTTTTCATTGTGTTCGCCTTTGGGAAAGAATGCGTTGCGCCGAAGATACAAAACGCAAAGGTCGTTTTAAATAATTATAACGACGTCGGCAAGATGTTGCAACCGTATCAATTGATCGTTTATCAAAAAAAGGGGAAAAGGGAAGATGAAAAGTAATATGAGAAGATCACGGTGGATGATTTTGTTGGCGACGAGTGTTTTATTGGTCGGTTGCAATCACAAAAACACGGGTTCGGACAGCGGAAAAATCCCTGTAAATTCCGAAATTTCCGAAAGTGAGGAAAGCATTGAAAGTTCGGAAAATTTGGGTGGTTCGGGCAATGGTGAAAACTCGGAAAGTACGGGGGAAAACGAAAATTCTTCTTCGGACACGGGTTCTGAAAATTTTAAAGTTTGCGGTATTCAATATCGGTATTGCGACCAAACGACGGGAGTTTTAAAGGATATTCCCGCGCTTATGTGGAAAGCGGAGGGAGCATATCCGACTGCGTATAAGGAAAACAGCGAGAAGAAAATCGATGATTTACGGCATATCCGAAAAGATAACGCTACGATTTGTGCATTTGAGGGCTGGTATTACGACGCGGACTTCACAAACGCATTAAAAAGCAATAAAGTGGCGGTTTCCGTTCGAGGGGATATAACGCTGTATGCGAAAATCGTAGAGCGAGCGAAAAAAGACGGCGACGTCGTTACGGCTACGATTTCCTATCAATGGAATAATTACGGCGACGTGACGGACGGGATAGAAAATTTCCCCGAAGCGATGACAAGCGGACTGAAAATTCCGACGGAATACGTGGAGGGGGAAACGGTTGCGCTGCCTAAATTAAATATGTGGAGGAAAAATTCTAAACTCGTGTACGAATTTGAGGGTTGGTATTATGACGAAGAATTGAAAAACAAAGTGTCGGGCGAAGTGATTTCCGCTGCGCAAACGGGCAACATAACGCTGTATGCAAAAGTCGCGGCGTATATCAATTGAAAGATACGAACGGATACAAGCAAATCGCGGCTATATAAGATAGAGGAAACAAACGATGCAATCAAAACAAAAATATTTTATTTTTACCATAGACGATAATATACGTTTTTTTCGCGAATTGACGGAAGGAAACGGCGAGCGTTTATTTTCGCATCCCTATCTTGCGCTGTTAAAAAATTTGCACGGCAGGTGGGGCGTAAAAGTTCAATTAAATTGTTTTTTAGAGGATATGGACGGATTTCATTTGTCCCAAATGCCCAAGCGGTATCAGGCGGAATGGGCGGAAAACGCGGATTGGTTAAAGCTGTCCTTTCATTCGAAGAAAGAATTTCCGATCGAGCCGTATAAACAGGCGGATTATACGCAGATGTATGACGATTGCGCCGCTGTCCACGAGGAGATTAAACGTTTTGCAGGGGAAAACAGTCTTGCGAAAACCACTACGGTGCATTTTTGTCTTGCCACCGAAGGGGGCGTAAAGGCTTTGAAAGATTGCAAGATGAAAGGGCTTTTGGGGCTTTACGGAACGGACGAAGAACCGCAAGAATCGTATGTTTGCTCTTTGAGGGAGAGTGAAAAGATACGGAAAGGGGAAATTGTAGAAAAAGACGGCATACAGTATGCCGCAATAGACGTTATTTTAAATTTGCACGAACCGACAGAGATCGTTGAATTGCTGGAAAAATTGCAAGGCAGAGAACGTGTTGAAATTATGATACACGAGCAATACTTTTATGCGGATTATCCTTATTATCAAGAAAATTTTCAAGAGAAGTTGGAAGCAGCCGTCGGATATTTGACAGAAAACGGATATAAAAGTATGTTTTTTGAAGAATTGCTTTAAAAACAAGCGAGAACGTTCAGCGGATAAAAATTTTAACGAATAAAATAAAAAAGACAAATCATTAAAAAGCAAGAGGTGTATTATGAAGAAAATGAAAGCGGCGCTTGTCGGCGCAGGAAACAGAGGTTGCGTGTACGCAGACTATTGTTTTGACGAGCCGAACGAATTGGAGATCGTTGCGGTTGTCGAACCGAACGAAATACGGAGAGAAGAAGCGAAAAAGCGTTATGGATTGCCCGAAACGGCTTGTTTTGAAAATCTGGACGGCTTTTTGCGTGAAAAAATCGTTTGCGATTTCGTGATCAATGCAACGATGGACGAACAGCATTACGAAACAGCGAAAGCGATTATGGAAGCGGGTTACGATATGTTACTTGAAAAGCCGATCACGGCGAACAAAGACGAATTGTTGGATCTGCAAAGGATCGCAAAAGAGCGCAATCTGAAAGTGAACGTATGCCACGTGTTGCGGTATACGCCGTATTATAAACGTATAAAAGAAATTATCAATTCGGGAAAAATCGGAAAAATACTCACGATCGAAATGAACGAACACGTGGGGATCGCGCATTTCCTCGATTCGTTTGTCCGTGGGAAATGGAACAGCGAGGCGCGTTGCGGATCGAGCTTTTTGCTTCAAAAATCCTGTCACGATATGGACTTGCTCTGTTGGTTGAATAACGAAACGACACCTGCACGTGTGTTCAGTTTCGGCAAGCGCGCGTGGTTTATCAAAGAAAACGCACCTGAAGGCGCGACGGAATATTGCCACGATTGTCCGCACAACGCCACGTGTTTATATTCGGCGCAAAAGGTGCATCTGGAATTAGACGCAATGCCCTTTCAAACGTGGATGGAAATGGGAAAACCGATCGACGAGATCACGAAAGAGGAAAAAGCGGAATGGTTGAAAACGTCGCATTACGGGCTTTGCGCGTATAACAGCGGCGGCGATATAGTCGATCGCCAAACGGTGAACGTAGAATTTGCCAACGGATCGACCTGCGTGTTTACGATGGTGGGCGGTATTTGCCGAGCAGGAAGATATTTGCACGTTTGCGGGACGAAAGGCGAAATCGAAGGAAATATCGAAGACGAAAAGTTTGTATTGCGGATTTTTGACAGAAGCGAAGGGAAATTCGATTATGACGAAGAAGTGATCGACGTTTCGAACGAGATCCGCGACACCACCGATTACGGCGGACACGGCGGCGGCGATTATGCGATCATGTACGAGCTTGTTCGGTATTTAAACGGGGATAATTCCTCTATTTCGATTACGGGGATAGACGATTCGATCAACGGGCATTTGGTTGTTTATGCGGCGGATAAAAGCCGTAAAACGGGCGTTGTCTATAACATTGGCGATTGATTAAAAAAACATTACCACAAAATAAAACGATATAAAACGATAAAAATATAAAATTTTACAAATAAAAGACATAAAAAAAAGGAGAATTATGAAAGCAGCAGTATTACGTGGACCTATGGACGTTAAAATAGAGCAGTTCCCTCAACCCCCGATGAAAGACGATTGTGTGAAGATCGCAGTGGCATATTGCGGTTTGTGCGGCACGGATTTTCATAAATTTGCAGGAAAGAGCGGCAGCCGACCCGTTACATATCCCGTCCCTTTGGGGCATGAAGCTTCGGGGGTAGTGGTTGAAATCGGAAAAGACGTTTCTCATTTTAAAGTGGGCGATCGGGTAACGGTTGACCCTAATTGGAGTTGCGGAAAATGCCATTGGTGTCATAAGGGCAAACGGCATTTGTGTAAAAATTCCAAAGGCGTGGTAAAGGGAATGGCAGAATTTATTTGTCCGCCCGAAGAAAACGTTTATCACATTCCCGATCGGTTGAGTTTAAGGGACGCGGCGTTGGCAGAACCGTTGTCCTGTTGTTTGCACGGGATCGATCTTTTGGATATACATATGGGCGACGTCGTCGTGCTCATCGGTATGGGCGCGATCGGCTTGATGATGTTGCAATTGTGCGCAAAAGCCTCTGCGGGTAAAATCATCGTGGTCGAACCGATCGAAGAAAAACGGGAAACAGCGTTGAAAATGGGGGCGACTCTGTTTATCAATCCGCAAACGGAAGACGTCAATAAAGTGATCAGAGAAAACGGGATCGAGTGCGTTGATAAGGTGCTCGAATGTGTGGGTTTGATTTCCACGGCGCAACTTGCTTTGGAAGTTGCCGATCCCGGCGCAACGGTGGTATTGTTTGGCGTTTCCGATAACGGGGCGATGCTTCCCGTGGATTTATACCAAGCCTTCGTTAAAGAATTGACGATCAAAACAAGCTATGTAAATCCGGGCACGATGCCTGCCGCGATCGATCTGCTTGAAAAACACGCGATCGAAATGGATCGGTTTATCCAAGAGATCGCGATCGAGCAATTGCCCGAAGAACTGCAAACGAAACAATTTAGCAAAAAAGGCAAAGTCGTGGTGCGCATTTCGTAACAGTTTTCGTAAAAAACGTACGAACAACGCAAAAAAACGGGAGATTAAAATGGAAAAGAAATTGATTTACAGCACTGAATTGGAAAGTTTAGGCGCATATGACGTAGTTGTAATAGGCGGCGGCCCTGCGGGCGTGTGCGCGGCGATAGCGGCGGCGCGTGGCGGAGCGAAAGTTGCGCTTGTCGAAAAAACCGCTATGCTTGGCGGCATGGCAACGTCGGGTTTGGTAGGCCCGTTTATGACCTGCTATAATCGGGAAGGGGAGTTCCCCGTCGTCGGCGGGTTGTTTCGTGAAATCGTAGAAAGATCGATGAAAGTAAACGGCGCGCTTTGTCCCGACGAGATCCCTGCGAAATCGAGGTATACGTCGTATATTGAAAAGTATCACAGCAATACGACGCCGATCGATTCGGCATTGCTTCAAATCGTTTTGGACGATATGGTGACGGAAAACGGAGTCGAACTGTTCTTATACACTCAGTTCGTCGATTGTAAAACGGAAAATTCCAAAATAAAACAGATTGTCGTTGCTACGCCGGGCGGACTTTCCATGCTGGAAGCCGACTATTTCATCGATTGTTCAAGCAATGCCGATTTGGCGTTTAAAGCAGGCGTTCCCACTTGGTTGGGCGATGAAGAATCGGGCGTACCGCAAGCGGCAACCTTGTTTTTTGAATTAACCAACGTAGACGATGAAAAATATTTGCAAAGGGGGGGACATAAAGCATATCGCACGCCGGAGAAAGGCAGATATAAAGTAAACGATAAGCACGTGATGAACGTCGATCCCTCAAACGTTCGCAGTATGACCGTCGGGCATATGGAAGGCAGAAAACTTGCGATCGAAAGTTTTATCGATATGAAAGCAACGATGCCGGGCTTTGAAAATGCAAGTTTGACGCAGATCGCGTCCGTTTTGGGGATCCGAGAAGGCAGACATATCAAAGGAAAATATATGCTCACCGTGGAAGACGTTTGCAATTCCACCTATTTTGAAGACGCCGTAGTTACGTTTGGTTACGGTATGGACGTGCATTGCCGAGACGCGGCAACGCGCGGCGGTTTCCGCGGCGAAAGCGCAGATTGGTACACGATTCCGTTTCGGTGTTTAGTTCCGTTAAATTGCGACAATCTTTTGGTGGCGGGCAAAACCATTTGCGCGCAATCCCAAGCGGCGGGCTCTTTCCGCGTCATGCCTGCTTGTATGGCGTTGGGGCAAGCGGCAGGTACGGCGATCGCGATGGCGGTGCAAGAACATTGCAACGCAGGCGACGTGTCCGTGAAAGAGTTGCAAACCGAGCTTGTCAAAAACGGAGCGATCATTTTAGACAACAAAAACGGGATAAAATAAACAAAAAATAAAAATAAGTTAAGAAAAAGTGAAAAAGCAGTGAAAAACAGTTGCTTTATATATGGGAAAGTGATAACATAAATATATAATAACAAAATGTGGCAGTGTGCGCATATGGACATGAAGATATGCGCGGATGTTTTTTTAAAAATGCCCCATGGGGCAGCTTGTTTTTTACAAAACAAGCTGAAAACGTTTAACAGAGGAAGAAAAGCGTGAAAAACAGATTTGTTGTTTTGATTGCAGCGACGTGTTGTTTGCTTGGTTGGTTTGCAGGCTGTTCGTCGAACAGCGTTACGCAATCATCAAAAAATTCGTCTGATCCGTCTTTGGAAAGTTCGTTGGAAAACTCGTCGCAGAGTTCGTCGCAATCCGCTCAACAGCCGTCTGAAGGGCTTGTGGAAATATCCGCGCCCTACGCCGAGGCAGACTTGCAAAGCGTTGTATTCACCGATACGGCAAAGGCATTGACGTTGGACGTAAGCGAAAATCAACACTTGCGTTCGTTGTTGTTATCGGCGAAATATTATCAAGAGGAAACGCTTTCGCTTTCCTCGTCGTCTTCCACGGAGAACGAAAACAGCGCGGAAAGCGCAAAATACGTGCTTTCGTTGCAAAGTTGCGATATCCAAATTTTTTCCGCAAACGAAGTGTGTTTTATCACTGCGGACGGCGAAGGGCAAAACAAGCAAAACGCCGTTGCAGCCGACGAAAAATTTGCGTATTTGGAAACGTTGCTTGACGGGGACGAACAAGCGATAGGCGATTACACCGCCGAGCAGACGTTGGAAGTGAAAAACGCCGAAAATGCAAGCGGAGAAATTACGGACAAAGCGGCTTTTTTAGGCGATTTAAACAAAGTACGCGTTGTAAAATTGCAAAACAAAGCGCATTATCAAATTGGTGAAAAAACGTACGTTTTGAAAATCGGCAACGACCAAATAGAAGTTTATCAAAAATATATCACCGTAAACGGGGATCTGTACGCCATTTATCAAGGAAATTTCAATTTTTTGAAGAATTTGGATTTTTGGCTGCCGTGGCTTTAACGGCGATCGGTTAAGGAAATTTTATCGTAAAACGTGGATAAAGAGCACGTGTTTACCTATTTTTGCGGTATTGTTTTAATAAAAAATTTTTCAAAGGAAGAAGGAGACATGAAAACAGTAGCAAAAAAACTTTTATCACTCATTCTCGTTGTATGTCTTGCCTTTATGGGCGTTATTGTTACGCCTTTCGTAACGGCAAGCGCAGCAGAATCCACAACAGAAACGCTTACCATTACTGGGAGTACGGGTACTTTGGCTAGTGATAGCAGTTCGATTTCTTGGACGAGCGGTAACATTACATTTATAAATAAAAAAGGAAGTACTGCAATTAGGGCAAGCGACACTGCTCATTATAGAGTATATTCGGGAAGTACAGGTTCTATTTCTACAAACAATGGCGCAAAGATTACAAAAATAGTTATTACAGCTACAAGCAATAGTTATGCTAATGCTGCTGTAGCCTCTGTAAAAATCGGTGATGCGGTGACAGCCTCTGCCAACGGAACTATGGTTACGATTGAGTGCGATCCTGGTGAAGATAGTGTTGAATATGCATCGACTGCACAATGGCGACTTAGTTCAATTGAAGTTACCTATAAAGCAGTAGATACGACTGAGCCTCATGTGACGATTACGGGCGACAACCATATGCAAGTTGGACAAACGCTTACGTTAACGGCAACGACAAACGTAACGGGTACGGTTGCTTGGTCTTCCAGTAATGAAGATGTTGCAACTGTGGCAAACGGTGTTGTAACGGCAAAAACACGCGGTACAACTACTATTACCGCAACTGTCGAAGGTACAGATGTGTCAGATACGATAGATATAACGGTGTGTCCTTCTAATGCAAACGAATTAACGATTGCTGAAGCAATTGAACTTTGCGAATGGACAGGGAATACGGCAACTCATTGTCAGTATACAACTACAGGTACTATTGCAAGCATTGATACAGTGTATAGCTCGACCTATAATAATATTACAGTAACGATCACTGACGGTACGGACAGCATTCTAGCATTTAGAATGATTGGCGGTGAAGAATTGACTGTCGGTATGAAAATCACTGTTACGGGTACTTTAGTAAACTACAGCGGAAATACGCCCGAATTTGATGCAGGTTGTACGTATGTAACAGTTTTGGATGAAACGGCTTCGGCTGCAAAAGAAGCAGTAGACGTTGTTAAAGCGTATATGAGTTTGGCTTATAAATATACCGAAACCACTAAAGAAGTAGAAACATCAGCAGACGCTACTATCAGTTTTGCTACTACGGATAATCGAGTTTCCCAAACTACTGAACAACAAGTATGGCAGCAAAATGGTATCACCGTTACGAATGATAAAACTTCGGGCAGTAATGATATTGTTGATTCTTTCAATCCTGTTCGTTTCTATAAAAATAGTACTCTTACAGTAGAGTCTACGTCAATGATCAAGATTGAATTTGCTTGTAACACCACTAGTTATGCAACTGCTCTTAAAAACTCCATCAGTGATTCTACTGTAAGTGTATCTGATAAGACTGTAGCGGTAGTGTTTGCTGAAGCTGTAAATAGCTATACGATTACTCTTTCCGATGGACAAGTTCGTATGGACTCCATTAAGGTTTATAGTAATGTCGGTGCAACTACGGAAACGAAAACAGTTCTTGAAAACAGCGATTTCAGAATTAGATGCGGCGTAGACGCAGGCTTGGCTGATATTGCAAACGTTGATTCGTATGGTATCCGCGTTACTGCTGGTGGCAAGACGGTTGATTATAGCACAGATGCAAATTCTTGGGGTGAAACAACAGACGGGAAAGCATACGTATTGATCAGCTTGGGCGATATCGTTAATAACGTTGCAAGATTGCAGACGGCATTCACTGTACAAGCTTACGTAGTGGTTGATGGTGTCACGTATGTATCCACATTGTCGAAAACGTATTCGGTTGCAAGTATGGTTGCAGAATATTATAACCAAGACGCTGAAGCGGTTGAACATTTGTACAACTATTTAGTAGAAATCGGTGCGATTTGAGAGGAGGCAGAATAAGATGAAAAAGATATATTGTCAACCCGAATGGGAAATGGTAACTTTTGAAGAAGACATTGTTACGGCAAGCGGCGTAATTACCGGTGGTGGTGGCGATACTTACAATGAAAGCGAACCTACTGATGTTTGGGAATGGTAACACCCAATAAAGCAAAAAAATTGAACCGTCTTTACGACGGTTCTTTTTTTGTGCCGCTCTGTCATACCGTAAGGAACGAAGTGACGGAATAGCGAGCCTGCGAGCGTCCCGAGCGAAGCGAGTGGAGTGTATCTCATAAAACCTCATATAAAACAAACGCTTACGGCTTACGTTTTCAAAAACACACGCACCTCAAAGGGACGGAAAGGCGCAGACGGCGACTGTTCCCCATAATTCCCCAATGCAAAACGGAAGTTCTCCCTATTGAACAGTGTTGGCATTGTCAACGCTTGTTCTTTGTCGAAATTACACGCGACGATCGCTCGGCTTTCCCCATATCGGCGTTGATAAATAAAACTGCCGCTCTCTGTCGTCATATCCGTAAAATCCCCTTGCCGAATCACTTCGTTTTCTTTGCGAAAAGCAAGCAATTTTTGATAAAAAGCAAACACCGATTTTTGGCTGTTTCGGTCGGTTTCCAAATTGATTTCATCAGCGCGCGACGGGGGCGCAAACCAAGGTTTTTTTGTCGTGAATCCGTACATGGTAGCCTCATTTTTCGTCCAAGCCATCGGACGGCGAGCATTGTCACGGCTGCCTCGGTTGATTTGTTGCATCAATTCCGTTTCGGATATTTTGTCCTTATGCGCCTTGTAATAATTATGCGTTTCAACGTCGTCAAACTGTTCGATATCGTCGAAAAACGAATTGACAGAACCAAATTCCTGCCCCTGATAAATAAACGGTATGCCGCGCAGAAGATAGAAAAGTGCGGCAAACGCCGTGGCGCATTCATAGCGCAAGGCGCGGTCGTTTCCATAACGGGAAAGGAAAAAAGGCTGATCGTGATTGTCGGTGAACAACGTGTACAACAGGTCGTTTTCCTGCGTGAAATTTTGCCATTTTACCAAGATGTTTCTTAAATCGTCAAACGTGAAATCGAGGGGCAAGTATTTGTTCGTTTCCCCCAAACGCACGTGATCGAATTGAAAGGCGGTCGTCAGTTCGCCGCGCTGTTTGCCGCAAAGTTGCAACGTATACGCTTCGTCGGCTTGACATTCTCCGACGGTGAAAAGGCGTTTGGTTTTGGGACGGTCGAACAGTTGGCGGATATATTCGTGCAGGCGTGGACCTTGGAACATTTTACCGCCGCGGATGTCTTTTGAAATGAAATCGAGCACGTCGCAACGAAAGCCGTCCACGCCCTTGTCCGTCCAAAAATCAACGACGGCGCACATCGCTTCGCGCACGCGAGGATTTTCCCAATTTAGGTCGGGTTGCTCGATGGCAAAGGAGTGCAGATAATATTCTTGCGTCGGTTCGTTAAACTGCCACGCGCTGCCGCCGAACACCGATTGCCAATCGTTGGGAGGAGTGTCCGCCCAGATATAAAAATCGTGATAGGGATTTTCGCGCGAAGAACGGGCTTGCCGAAACCAATCGTGCTGATCGGAAGTGTGGTTTGCCACCAGATCCATGATCAAGTTAATTTCGCGTTTTTTCGTTTCGTCGCGCAGGCGTTGCCAATCTTCCATCGTGCCGAATTCGGGTGCGATCGCGCGATAATCCGACACGTCATAACCGTTGTCGGCATTGGGGCTTTGGTAGCAAGGGCAAAGCCAAATGGCGTTGACGCCCAACGCAACGAGATGGTCGAGCTTTTCGATTACGCCGTTTATATCACCGATCCCGTCGCCGTTAGCATCGTAAAAACTGCGCGGATAAATTTGATAAACCGTCCAATTTAGAAATTGGTTTCTTGTTTCGTCAGCTTGTTTTTCCATAAACGTCACCTCTTTTTATCGATTTGTATAAAGTATGGACGACGGCGTGGAAAAATAAGCAAGATATCGGCAAAATATATAAAAATCAGCAAAAAATAAGCGCGTTTGCATAAGTTTTTATGGCGAAACACTTGCAAAAGCGCAGAAAAAGAAGTATACTATATATAATGAAATTTTTATATTTTCTAATATAAAAATTACGGTTTTGAAGTTTCGGGTTTTACGTAAAAGTTGGTTTTTAGGCTTTGGCGCGCTGGTTTTTGCGATAGGAGGCAGGGGATTGTTTTTCTTTGGCTTTGAAGATCAATCCGAAATAATTGGCGGAGGAAAAACCGCAGGCTTCGGAAATTTCCCCAACGCTCTTTTTGGTGTTTACCAGCATTTCTTTTGCTTTGGTCAGCCGCACGTTTAACAAAAAGTCGATCAGCGAGCAATTTGTATATTTTTTGAAATTGTAAACGAGCGTCGATTTTGCAACGAAAAAGGTTTCGGCGAGATCGTCGAGCGTTTGTTTTTCAGCGTAATGCGCGTTGAGATGATCGATCACTTTCAACACTAACGGCGGTATGTCGCCCGTTGCCGCGGCGCTTGGCGGCAGGGCTTGCGCGTCGAGTTTGTTCAACGTGAACACCGTGTAAGAAAAGATGCTTTTTAAAAGATATTCGGTGTGTTTTCTGTGCTGTTCCACGGCGATCCCGTCTTCAAACAGCGAGATGAGCTGTTCCGTCTGCGCAGGCGTCGGGCGAATAAATTGCAAAGCGTTTTTCCGTAACGTGTCCCGTTGAAAGGGATCGAGATAATCGTCGGAAACGTTGATATTATACCGTTCGAAAGGATCGCCCTCGGTTTTGTGCATGACGTGGGGCGGAATGACGATCAGCGCGGGCGCTTCCAAGCGATACAGGGCGTTGGAAAGGAAAAACGAACGGTTGCCTTTGCTGAGGAAATAAAGCTCGTAATGCGCGTGTGAATGTAATTCTTGCATCGACCAATCGTTTTGGCGCACCGATTTTTCAAATTCGATAAATGGCATAGAAAGTTCCTTTACTTAACAAGTTTTTGTTAGATATATGTAATTCAATAAAATATTAGCATTTTTTGTATTGAAAGTCAAGTAAAATTTATGATATAATATGCCTACGATAAAAAATCGGAAGGAGAAAAAATTATGATCAAAATTGTACAATTTGGCGAAGGGAACTTTTTACGGACGTTTGTGGACGCCTATTTCGACTCGTTGAATAAAAACGAGGGGGGCATGTACGAGGTGAACATCGTAAAGCCCATTACGTTTGGGACGTTGGAGCGTTTTGAAAAGCAAAACAATCAATATCACATCGTCTTGCGCGGAGTGGAAAACGGAAAGGCGGTGGAAAACGTATACGCGATCGATTCGGTGGTTGCGGCGATCGATCCGTTTGCCGATCGGGAAAGGTATTATGCATTGGCGGAAGATGCCGATTTGAAGATTATTGTTTCCAATACGACGGAAGCGGGGATCTGTTTCAATGAAAAGGACGAGTTTGACGGCTTTGAAGGGATCACTTATCCTGCAAAATTGACAAAATTTTTATATAAGCGGTTTCAAAAGGGGCTGGACGGCGTTTATTTGATGCCCGTGGAACTGATCGATAACAACGCGGACGAATTAAAACGCTGTGTCGATCGTTATATTTCGCTGTGGAAATTGCCTGCGGAGTTCCAAAAATGGAACGACGAGAAAAACTTTTATTGCAACACGTTGGTAGACCGCATTGTGTCGGGATATCCGCGCGATGAAGAAACCAAGGCGCATTTGGAAGAATTGATCGGGGAAAAGGACGAACTTGTTTCCATTGGCGAGCCGTTTGGACTGTGGGCAGTAGAAAAGAAAGGGGATATTGCGCAGTATATCAAGGAAGGGATGCATAATATCGAAGTGGTGCTCACCAACGATATTGGGTATTATAAAAAGAGAAAAGTGCGTGTATTGAACGGCAGTCACACAAACCTTGTGCCTGCGGGGTTGATATTGGGCGCGGAAACCGTATACGATTGTATGGTAAACGAAAAATTGTCGGCGTTTGTGGAAAATGCGTTGAAAGAAGAAATTATTCCGTTTGTTTCCGATGATATCGCCGCGACGACGGCGTTTGCCGACAGCGTGAAAGAACGCTTTTTAAATCCCTATTTAAATCATCAACTTGTCAGCATTTCGTTAAATTCTATTTCCAAATGGCGCGCAAGAGTTTTGCCCAGTTTTAAAGATTACGTTGCCCGTTATCAGCGGTTGCCCAAATATCTTACGATCGGGTTTTCCTACCTGATGGCGTTGTATGCAAAAATCGAAAACGACGGGGACAGGTATGAGGTGAAGTTGCAAAATCGCGTAATCGAGCTGAAAGACGATCTGCCTTATTTAGAATATTTTGCAGCAAAAAATTCCCTCAAAACGTTTATGGCAGACGAAAACGTTTGGGGGGAAGATTTGACGGCGTATGCGGGCTTTTACGACGAAGTGGCGCGAAATATAGCGAAAATTGAAAAAGGTGAAGTTTTGATATGAGGTCTATGATGAAAAATTGCGTCGTTATTCATGAAAAAGACAACGTGGGCGTTGCGCTTGCGGGGACAGAGAAAATTCCGGCAGGGCATAAATATGCGCTTCGTGATATTGGCGAAGGCGAATACGTGATCAAATACGGCGAAGTGATCGGCAGAGCAATGACGGCGATCAAACAGGGCGAATGGGTACATACGCACAACGTGAAATCGCATTTGGACGAAAACGTGGCGTACAGTTATGATTTTCATGCGGAAAGCGCGCCGAAGTCAAAGGCGACCTTTCGCGGGTTTAAGCGAAAATTCGGTCGGGCAGGTATTCGCAACGAAATTTATATCATTCCGACGGTGGGTTGCGTCAACAACGTTTGTATACGGCTTGCCAAGGAAGCACAGAGTTTGATCGGCGGCAGTTTGGACGGCATTTTCGCTTTGCCGCACCAGTTTGGTTGCAGCCAATTGGGCGAAGACAACGAAAATATTAAAAAGTTGCTTTGCGCCGTTGCGTTGAACCCCAATGCGAGTTTTGTGCTGTTTGTGGGGTTGGGTTGCGAAAACAATACGATGGAGGGCATGAGAGAATATCTTGCGCCTTACGGCAGAGATCATATTGCTTATTACAACTGCCAAGACGTGGAAGACGAACACGCCTACGGTATGGTAATTTTACAAGAGTTTGCCGAAAAAGCAAAGACGTTGCAGAGAGAAGACGTGGATATGTCGGAACTTTGTATCGGTCTGAAATGCGGCGGCAGCGACGGATATTCGGGGTTGACGGCAAATCCGCTTGTGGGCAAGATCACCGATCGAACGGTGGCGGCAGGCGGCAGTGCGATCTTGACGGAAGTCCCCGAAATGTTTGGCGCGGAACAGCTGTTGATGAATAAATGCAAAAATGAGGAAGTCTTTGAAAAATACAAAAAAATGATCGAAGATTTTAAGGCATATTACACCAAGCAAGGATTTCCC
>JAFTPQ010000028.1 GCA_017463205.1 Clostridia bacterium | reverse complement strand
CTCTTTTACGCCGAAAGTACTTGCGGTTAACCGCCGGGAGGATAGGTAATCGCCGCTTTTCATTTAAAAGCTTTACTCGGTTGAGTAGGGCTTTTTTCTTTGTGGAGTGGAAGGGCGTAGAGAGGTGAAGTTTGCCTTTGGCAAGTGAAGTTTGTCTGACGACAAAGCTGTAGGAATATGAAGACGGCGATACGGTTATTAATATCGATAACGAGGGATAGATAAGGCTTGATGCAACGGAACGTTGCTGCCTGACGGCAAAGTTGTGGCTGGGATTTATAATAAGATACACTCCACTCGCTTCGCTCGGTCGGTATGACATTGTGAAAGCCACTCACTCCTTACGGTATGACATAGGGGGGCAACGATACAGTTACAAGTCCCAATAACGAAAGATAGAAAGTTAAGGTCAAGCGGAACGCTTGCGTTGGAAGTGTGATAATTGATCTCGTACATGGTGTGTTGATTTTTAAAAATGTGCCTACCATGTATGCGTTGAATTAATATTAAAACTGATTGCGTACACGGTACTTCTTTTTTAAAAATGTGCCTACCATGTATGCGTTGAAAAACAAAAAATATAAATATAATTAAGGAAGACTTCATTAAAAACCGATTTTCCGCAATTTTTTAAAAATTTTTTTCAAAAATAGCATAAAAACGCTTTACAACTTTAGCGTGATGAAGTATAATAGGTGTTACAAAATCACTTTAGCGAGGTGAAGCGCATGGACAATACTTTACCGAAGGAGAATCATTATGAAAAAAAATGTTGTGAAAGCGGTTTGCGGAATTTTGGCGGCAACGTGTGTTGTAAGTTTGGCGGCTTGCGGAAGTAAGGACGAATTGAAAGTCGGAAAAGAATTTGTTGCAGCGCCCAGCCAATTGGACGCATTGACGAAATTGGATAAAGGCGAAGCGGACGTAGCGGTAATCGACTCGGTTATGGCGGGTTATTACACCACAACGGGTGATTATGCGGACAAAATGCAAATGGTAGACGGTTTGGTGTTTGCGGAAGAAAGTTATGGTGTGGCGGGCAAGAAAGGCAACAAAGCGTTGATGTCCAAGATTAATGAAGCGTTGATCGGGATCAGAACCACCGATTATGCTGCATTGGCGACGGAATACGGTTTGACGTCTTCGATCGCATTGACGGAAACGACGGCAGATACATATGCGGACGCGACGGATAGCAGCTGGACGGACGTTGTAACTTCGGGTAAAATCGTAATCGGTTATACGTTGTTTGCGCCGATCGCTTATGAAGAAGAAGGGGCGCTTACGGGATTTGATATCGAGCTTGCAAGAAAGACGATTGCATATCTCAATACGAAATATGAAACCAACGTTACAGTGGAATTCCTTTTGATCGAATGGAGCACGAAAGAAGCGAAACTTGCAGACGGCACGATCGATCTTGTTTGGAACGGTATGACCATCACTCCCGAACGTGAAGCGGAAATGTGCGTATCCGTGCCTTATCTTTACAACAAACAAGTGGCAGTGGTATTGAAGAAGGACAGCGCGAAATATTCGACGGTGGAAAGCATGTCGAAAGCGATCATGACGGCGGAAAGCGGTTCTGCGGGTGAAACGGTGATCGTAGGGGAAAAAGACGAGTAAGAAACGAGTAAAATCGGGGTTGTAAATGGAACAGTTTTGGGACATAATCATCGAACTTACGGAGGGTTTCGGCAACACACTTTTGTTGTTTGCCGTAACCCTTGTCTTTGCGTTTCCGCTGGGATTGTTATTGGCGTTTGGTTCGATGTCGAAATTTAAACCGTTGAAATGGTTTGTAAAAGTGCTGATCTGGGTGATCCGCGGTACGCCGCTGATGCTGCAAATTTTGTTGGTGAGTTTTATTCCGCAATACGTATTTCACGTGCCGACGAAAGAATTGGCAGCGGCGTTGAATATCACGATCAATACGACGATGTTTTTATTTGTAGCATTGGCGTTTGTGATCAATTACGCGTGTTATTTTTCGGAGATATACCGCGCGGGGATCGAAGCGATACCGGTTGGGCAATATGAAGCAGGGCAAGTGTTGGGGTTGACGAAAAATCAAATTTTTTCGAAGATCGTTTTGATGCAAGTGATCCGACGTATTTTGCCGCCGATGAGCAACGAAATTATTACGTTGGTAAAAGACACGTCGTTGGCGCAAATTTTGGGCGTGATCGATCTTTTGAATGCAGCGAAACACGCCGTCAATCATTACGTAATTTTGACGCCGTTTGTTTACGCAACGATATTCTATTTGATCTTTAACGGATTATTGACGTTGTTGTTGGGCTGGATCGAGAAAAAATTGTCCTATTATAAGGTGTGATATGGCGTTTTTGGAAGTAAAAGACATATACAAAAATTTTGGTGAAACGCAAGTGCTGAAAGGCGTTTCCTTCGATATGGAAAAAGGGGAAGTTTTTTCCATTATCGGTTCTTCGGGGAACGGTAAAACGACGTTGCTTCGCTGTTTGAATTTTTTAGAGGTTGCCGACGGCGGCAAGATCACGGTGGACGGCGAGCAGATATTTCCGATCGACGCAGAGGGAAAGAAACGCGCGAAAGTGGATAAAAAACGTTTGACGTTTGGCATGGTGTTTCAAAATTTTAATTTGTTTCCGCAGTATACGGCTCTTAAAAATATTACGCTGGCAATGGACGTTCGATCGGACAATTTGTTGAAGGCGCAGAACGTGAAAGGCGCGGAAAAAAAGCGTTTGTTAAAAGAGGCGAAAGAGAAAAACGAGGAAACCGCGAAACAAATTTTAACGCGTGTGGGCTTGGAAAATAAAATGGGCAATTATCCTTGCGAGTTGTCGGGCGGACAGCAGCAACGGGTTGCCATCGCCAGAGCATTGGCGCTTTCGCCGGATATTTTATGCTTTGACGAACCGACGTCTGCGCTCGACCCCGAATTGACGGGAGAGGTGTTGAAAGTCATCAAACAGTTGCGCGACGAGGGCAGAACGATGATCATTGTTACGCACGAAATGGAATTTGCGAAAAACGTTTCGGATAAGATCATTTTCATGGCGGACGGCGTCATTGAGGAAATGGGAACGCCGGCGCAGATTTTCGATGCGCCGCAAAGCGAAAAGACTCGGGCATTTTTAAGCCGCTCGAACGAGCAGGAGGCGGGGTATGACGCTTAAAAACGACGAAAAATTGCGGAAAGAATTGTACGCGGAATTTTTGAAATTGGAAACGGAAGAAGAAGCGGAGCAATTTTTAAACGATTTATGTACGATCAAAGAATTGGAATCGATGTGCCAACGTTTAAAAGCGGCAAAAATGTTGTTGAGCGGCAAAACGTATAACGAGATCGTGGAAGAAACGGAAATTTCCTCGGCGACGTTGGCGCGGGTGTCGAAATGCGTGCGGTACGGCGACGGCGGTTATAAAAACGTCATTACGAAACAAAAAAAGTAACGGAAACAAAACGGACTAAAATTTTCAAATACTTCGTTATAAAAATGAGAAAACGTCTCTGTTTAAGAGGCGTTTTTTCGTTGGGTATTGTGGAAAATTATAAAATCGAAAATAGCGGTTGTTGGGATATAGAAGCGCGTTATAATTGCATCGCGCGGCGTTTGTATGCGGACGGCGTCAAACCCGTAAAACGTTTAAACGTTTTTGTAAAATAATTGGGTTCGTTAAACGCCAGCGTTGCGGAGATCTCTTTCACCGTCAATTCGTTTTCCCGCAACAGTTGCTTGGCTCGTTCGATTTTCAACGTCAGATAATATTCCATGATCGTTTTGCCTGTGGCGGCTTTAAAAACGCGGAAAAGGTACGCTCTGCCGTACGCTGTTTTTTTGCAAATTTCATTGATAGACAGCGATTGTTGCAGGCTGTTTTGCAATAAAAGAATAACGTCGTGGACGGGTTTTGTCGCCAGATCGTTTCGTTGCAGGAAGATATCGTTGCCACTTTCCGTTTCCGTGTAAACGCGCAACAGATTGATCAACAAAATTTCGAGATAATTTTTGATCAGTTGCTCGCCGCCCAACGTCGGTTGGGGCAGTAGCGCCATTTTTTTAATTTTCGGATCGGAATAGGGGATATCAAACGTCTTTTTTCCCTCCTCCAAAATAAAATAAATAAACCGCGCCAAATTTTTATCCAAACGGAATTTTTTGTTTTCAAAAAATTGCATCGCGTCCGACTTGCAAACAAAGGACAAAATAAACACGTTGGGCGCTTTTTGACCGTTTGCGGACAGCGTGTGAAATTCGTTGGGTTTATGAAACAGGATCTCGCCTTGTAAAAGGGGGATATTTTGCGCGTCGGCGGTGCAGACGACGCTTTCCCTATCCGCGTACACAATCTCCCAAAAATCGTGCGATTCGCCCGTTGATTTGAAATTTTTTTCAAACTCGAAATAATGAATGGTGACGATCTTGCTGACGTGGATCAGATTTTCCAATTTATGTTTAAAATATTTTTTCATAAAAAAATTATACAATAAACATAAAAGAAAAGTCAAGTAGATTATTTTACTCTTTTAAGAGATTTTCGGATATTGTATTTTTGTTTGGGGCGTGATACAATAAAGGCAACGATAAAAAAGGAGAAAAGCAAATGAGAATTTTAGCGATAGGTTGTCATCCGGACGACGTAGAAATTGCTTGCAGCGGTACGCTTGCGAAATGCGTAAAGCGTGGAGATACGGTGATCGTATGCCATGCGTCCAGCGGTAATTTGGGCCACGTAGTGATCCCGCCCGACGAATTGCGCGTGATCCGCGCGAACGAGGCGAAAAAAGCGGGCGCGATGGCGGGGATCGAAGTGATCTACGGCGGTTTTGACGATTTGGAAATTTACGATAACAACAAAGAGGCGCGGGATAAGATGGTGGACGTGATCCGTTATGCCGATCCCGACGTGATCATCACGCACGATCCCGACGATTATATGCCCGATCATACGGCGGTGTCCCGTTTGGTGTTTGACGCAAGCTTTACGGCAACTTTGCCCAATTATCCGACCAAAGTGAACAAAGTGGCAAAATTAGTGCCGATCTATTATATGGATACGCTTGCGGGCGTGGGATTTAACCCCACCGAATACGTAGACGTTTCGGATGAGATCGATTTGAAGATCGATATGTTGGAATGTCATGAAAGTCAGATTGTTTGGATGCGCGAACACGACGGTATCGATTTTGCGGATATGGTGCGCACTTGTTCCCGTTATCGCGGATATCAATGCGGCGCGGCGTATGCGGAAGGTTTTAAGCAGTGCCAAGTGTATTTGAAAGGCACGACGAAACGTTTGTTGCCGTAATAAGATAAGGAGAAGAAAGATATGGCGATCAAATGGTGTATTATCGGCGCAGGCGGTATTGCGGACAGACGTACGATCCCTGCGATTGTGAAAGACGAACGGTGTCGTTTGACGGCGGTGATGGATAAATCGCCCGAAACGGCAAAGCGGATCGGGGAAAAGTATAACGTGCCTTATTTTTGCGACGAGGCGGAAATGTTGGAGAACACCGATTGCGACGCCGTGTATATCGGAACGCCCGTGGCTTGTCATTACGATCAAGCGATGACGGTGTTGCGCTTTGGGAAACATCTGTTTATGGAAAAACCCGTTGCGATGACGGCAAACGAAAGCAAAGCCATCGTAGACGCTTTTAAACAGGCGGGGAAACAGATTACCATCGGGTATATGATGAAATACCATAATTTGCACGAACAGGCGCGTAAAATTGTGGCGGAAGACGGAATCGGCAACGTCAGCGACGTGCGCGCGCAATTTTCTTGCTGGTATCCCGACATCGCAGGCGCTTGGCGGCAGAAAAAAGCGCTTGGCGGCGGCGGAGCGATCATGGACCTCGGGGTGCATTGTATCGAACTGATCGAATACGTATTGAACGAGGAGATCGTTGACGTCAAGAGTTTTTATTCCACCAAAACGTTCTCTTACGAAGTGGAAGACGGCGGCGTGATCATTTTCAAAACGAAAAGCGGCGTTTTGGGGCATATCGACGTCAATTTCAATATTCCCGACAATGCTTCGGAAAGTAAATTTGAATTGTACGGCGAAAAGGGGTACGTCATTTGCAAAGGAACGCTTGGGCAGGAAGAAACGGGTACGCTTTCTCATTTGTATGCGCCGCAAGGAGATTATTCGGCGCAACAAAACCGTACGGTGAGTGAGCCGCAAACGTTTGTGGGCGCAGGCAACGATTTGTATCAAAAGCAAATCGCTTTGTTCTGTCAAACGCTTGCAAGCGGGAAACCCGATTATTTTTATGCGGACAGAGCGGTACACGTACAAGAAATTATCGACAAAATATATAATGAAAATTAATAAAATCAAATAAAAAATAAAAAACCAAAAGGAGAAAAAAGTATGAATTTTAACAGCACGGTGAAAGGAAGCGCATTGGAAGGATTTTATCCCGCAGGATGGGATTTCGACAAGATCGACGCATGTATCGATGCGCCTGAAAAGGTGACGGAAAGACAGGCGTTTTGGAACGACGGTTTCACGCCCGTACAATGCAACAGCCTTGGCGAATTTGAAACGTATATGGGGCACGAAATTGCAATGCAGATCCGTCTTGCGAAAGAAAGAGGGGAAAAGATCGCGTTCATTTTGCCCGTAGGCCCGATGGGTATGTATAAGTGGGTGGTATACTTCTTGAAGGAATGGAAGGTTTCCTGCGAACACGTATATACGTTTAATATGGACGAATGGGCAGACAGCGAAGGCAACACGTTGGCATCCGACAATCCCGGCGCATTCCAATACGCAATGGAACAAGCGTTGTTTAACCCCCTTGGCGAATTGACCGTACCCAAAGCGCAAAGAAATTTTGCAACGAAACAAAATTTGCCTACCTATCCCGAAAAGATCGCGGCTTTGAAGAAAGAAGGCGCAAAATTGATTTTGGTTTACGGTATCGGCAGAATGTGCCATATCGCTTTCTGGGAACCCACGTTTGCGGCAGAATACGCAACGGCGGAAGAATGGGAAAAACAACCGTACAGAATCGCTGCGAAGATCCATCCTTTGACGGTGGAACAAAACGCGTACACCAGCTTTAAATCGCGTACGACGCTGGTGCCTTGCCGCGCAAACACCATCGGCCCCGGCTTGTTCTTGCAAGCGGATTATGCAATCGGCGGCGCAGACGGTACGCTCGGCAGAGGTATGCAATGGCAAGGTATGTCCCTTTGGATGACCCTTCGTTACGGCAAAAATCCTTGGATCACTTCGTCGTATATCCCCACGTTGGCAGGTAAATTGTTCTTCTTGAAAGAATTGGCAGGTCCGCTTGTGGCAGAATGTAACTAAGATGAAAACGGGAATCGCAGTGGCGGGGAGCATCCTCGTCGATAAGATCAACGAAATCGGCGCTTATCCTGCGGCAGGGGAATTGACGAAAATCAAGAGCCTGCAAAAATCGGTAGGCGGCTGTGTTCCGAACGTGGCGATCGATCTGAAACGCATCTTGCCGTCGTTGACGGTGAAAGCGTTGGGGAAGATCGGCGCGGATGAAGAAGGCGTTTTTGTGAAGTCGGTGTTGCAAGAAAACGGCGTGGACGTGACGCATATTTGCGAGGGAGCGGACAAAACCAGCTTTACCGAAGTGATGAGCGTAACGGGCGGTCAGCGTACTTTCTTTACGTACGCCGGTGCGAGCGCGGATTTTGGAGCAAAGGACGTGGATTTGGCGGCGCTGGACGTGAAAATGTTGCATTTGGGATATTTTCTGTTGTTGGATAAGATCGATGAAGGCGATGGGGAAATATTGCTGAAAAAAGCGCAGGGAATGGGCATAAAAACGTCGATCGATCTGGTGAGTGAAAATTCGGACAGATATGCAAAAGTGTTGCCTTGCTTGCCGTACACAGACAATTTGATCATCAACGAAGTGGAGGCAGGGCAACTTGTCGGCATCGAGCCCAAACGGGAAAATTTGTTGACGATCGCGCAAAAATTGAAGGCGTTGGGCGTGAAAGAACGGGTGATCATTCACACCCCCGAATTGGGGCTTTGCGTATCGGAAGATGGAGTTCAACTCATACCTGCCTATGCTCTTTCGCCTGATTTCATCAAAGGAACGACGGGGGCGGGCGATGCGTTTTGCGCAGGCGCTTTGCTTGGAATTTATCGCGGCAAAACGGATAAAGAAATTTTGGAATTTGCTTCTGCGGCGGCGGTTGCGGCGCTTTCCAGCGCGGACGCGATCGGCGGTATGCGTACGGAAGTGGAAATAAAAGAATTTTGCAAAGGATTGCAAAGGAAAGAAATATGCTTGTAAATTTAAAGGAAATTTTAAAGATCGCAGAAGAAGAAAAAAATGCGATCGGAATGTTTAATGCAACGGGTTTCGACAGCTTGCAGGCAGTGGTTACGGCGGCAGAGGAACTCAATAAGCCCGTTATCATCGCGCACGCGGAAGTACATAACGTTTTCAACGACGTTTCGATGGTTGGGCCTGCAATGGTGGCGGTTGCGCAACACGCAAAAGTGCCTGTTTGCGTTCATCTCGACCATGGTACGTCCCTCGATATGGTGTACAAGGCGTTACGGCTTGGGTTTACGTCCGTTATGATGGATGCGTCGGCGTTGCCGTATGAAGAAAATTTGCGTTTGACGAAGATGATCACGGAAGCAGCTCATTCGATGAACGTCAGCGTGGAAGCGGAGCTTGGACGGTTGGTTACGGGCGAAGCGGGTAGCGCGGAAACGAACGTGGAAATGAAAGCGGAAGATTTTTACACGGATCCGAAAGAAGCGGAGGAATTTTGCCAAGCGACGGGGATCGACGCGCTTGCAATCGCGTTTGGGACGGCGCACGGCTTTTATACGGCACAACCCAAATTGGATTTCGACGTAGTGAAAAACGTAGCAAAAGCAACGGGACTTCCCTTGGTTATGCACGGCGGCAGCGGCGTATCCGAAGAAGGGTTTAAAAAGTCGATCGCAAACGGTATCCGCAAGATCAATTATTATTCGTATATGTCCAAAGCGGGTTATATGGCGGCGAAACAGGTGATCGAAAGCGGCAACACCAATTATTTGCACGACGTAGAATATGCGGCGATGCAGGCGATGAAAGAAGACGTGAAAAAAGCGATCAAGGTATTTTCCGAAAAATAAAAAACAGACGATGCAAAGTAACGGCGAGCGTCATCGCCGTTATTTTCTTACGGATTTTTAATGCATTGCGGCTAAAATCCTTGACAAACTCGTTACGTAGGCGTATAATGCAAGCGAAGGTTTTTGAAACTCATAAAAAATGGAAAAAGCCGAGTGATTGGACAAAAGAAGGAGAAAAAATGGATATATTTTTGCCGATTTTAAACCAAATGATCATTTTGTTTGGATTTATCCTCATCGGATACATAGTAAGCAAAGGAAAATTTGTTCCCGATAACTCGCCGACGGTGCTGTCGAAGCTGGAAAATATCATTTTCGTGCCTGCGTTGGCAATGGGTACGTTTATTAAAAATTGCAACGTGGAGTCGTTGCGCGTGATGTGGAAATTGCTAGTGCTCAGCGTTTTGATGTTGGCTGTGCTGATTCCGTTGTCGCTGTTTTTATCCAGACTCTTTTTCAAAGACGGATATTTGCGCCGTATCGGTTCGTATGCGATGGCGTTTTCCAATTTCGGTTTTATGGGAAACGCGATTATGAGCGCGGTGTTTCCCGACATATTTTTCGAATACACCGTATTTACGCTGCCGTTTTGGGCGACGATCTATTTATGGGGCGCGCCTGTTTTGTTGATCGCTGACGACGGACAAAAGAAATTTTCCGATCGGTTAAAAGCCTTTGTCAATCCGATGTTGATCGGAATGCTGATCGGGCTGATCATCGGCTTGACGGGCTTGAAATTGCCGAAAGCCGTTACGTCGCTGATCGAAATTTCGGGGAATTGTATGTCGCCGCTTGCGATGATGTTGACGGGAATGACGATCGCGAAGATCGATTTGAAAAAACTGTTGACAAAGTGGAAGATTTACGGGTTTTGCGCCGTAAAATTGTTGGCATATCCGTTGTTGTTTATCGCAATATTTGCGTTGATCCCGCAAAATTCTTTCTTAACGGCGACGGCGCTTACTTGTATGATGAACATAATGTGTATGCCGATGGGCTTGAATTCGATCGTAATTCCTGCGGGATACGGAAAAGATACCACGGACGCGTCGGGAATGGCGCTGATCTCCCATTTCTTTTCCGTGGGGACGATCCCGCTGATGTATATGCTGTTTCAAGCCGTAGTTTTATAAAGGAGAGGGTGAAAGTATGGTAATCGCAATCGTTGCGTTGGCGGTGATCGCGCTTGTGTTTGCCGTGGCGTATATCACCTATCGGATCGCGTTTTACGCGCCGTCCGATCCGAAAAAGCGGAAAGAGGATATTTACGATATCCCCAAATCGAAACAATATGACGCCGAGCGGGAAAAGATGGTGAGATTGATCACCGAAATGGACGCTTTGCCCTACGAAAGAGTGTTTATCACCGCTTTTGACGAAGTGCGGTTGTCGGGCAGATATTATCATTTTGCAGACGGCGCGCCTTTGCGGATTCAGTTTCACGGATATCGTGGGACGGCTGTGCGCGATTTTTGCGGCGGAAACGAATGGACGCGGGCGCACGGACAAAATACGCTTGTGGTCGATCAACGGGCGCACGGGCAGAGCGGCGGAAATACGATCACGTTTGGGATCAAGGAGCGGCGCGATTGTCTATCTTGGGTGGAATACGCTTGCAAGCGGTTTGGCGCGGACACTAAAATTTATCTTTCGGGCGTGTCGATGGGCGCGGCGACGGTGTTGATGGCGACGGAATTGGAACTGCCGAAAAACGTGTTGGGGATCGTTGCCGACTGTCCGTATTCTTCGCCGGAAGAAGTGATTAAAAAAGAATGCAAGAATATGGGTTTTGCGCCATGGTTGGCGATGCCGTTTTTGCGGCTTGGCGCAAGGGTTTTCGGTGGGTTTTCCATCAGGGAAACGACAGCCGTGGAAGCGGTGAAAAAGGCGACCGTACCCATTTTATTGATCCACGGCGAAGGGGATTTGTTGGTGCCGTGTGAAATGAGCGAAAAAATTTATCATGCTTGCGCAAGCGAAAAACAATTGGTGACGTTTCCCGAGGCGGCGCACGGGATCAGCTATATTATGCATACGGAAGCGTATTGGAAGGTCGTGGAAGATTTTGTTGCGCGTTGCGAGAAAGGCGGCGACAAAGCGACGGAAGAGAAAAAAGACGAACGGGAGGAAAGACCGTGAAAAAGGTGTTGGTGTTGTCGGGAAGCCCGAGAAAGGGCGGAAATTCCGATTTGTTATGCGATGAATTTGTACGCGGAGCGCGTGAAACGGGGAATGAGGTTGAAAAAATTTTCGTTGCGGAAAAGAAGATTGCGCCGTGTACGGGATGTTATTTTTGTCGGGATCACGGGGGCAGGTGTGCGTTCAACGACGATATGGGGGATATTTTGCAAAAGATAATCGATTGCGACGTATTGGTGTTGTCGAGCCCTGTATATTTTTATTCGATCTGCGCGCAATTGAAAGCGGTGATCGATAGAACGGTGGCTCGGTGGACGGAGATTGCGAATAAAGAACTTTATTATATCGCGACGGCGGCGGAGGAAGACGAAGATACGCTGGATACGACGTTGGCGTGTTTCCACGGTTTTGCAAAGTGTATCGACGGATATGAAGAAAAGGGGACTTTGTACGGCAAAGGCGTGTATGACAAAGGGGACGTTTTAAATCGTTCCGAATTGATGACAATTGCATATGAGATGGGATTGTCTGTACACGATTGATTAAAAAATGAACGCATACATGGTAGGGTGGAAACAAAAATGCCACAACCGTGTACGCGTTGAAATGGGTTTATTGATACATATATTTATAAATGGATAAAGAAAAGGGGCAGGTACGTGTTCAACGCATACCTGCCCTGTTTGTTTTATATAGGCGAAAGGTTATTTGTTCATTTTTGGGTTTTCGGTTCGTTCTAGTAAATAATCGATAGATACGTTAAAATAATCGGCAAACTTGATTAGCGTTTCGTAATCTGCTTGTCGTTCGCCCGTTTCATAGCGACTGATACTGTTTTGGTTCATATTTAAGTCAATTGCCAATCTTGTTTGTGAAATATGTTTTTGTTTTCGCAATAATTGTAATCTCATATCAAATTTCCTTGACAATATTATACCAGTTTGGTATAATAAAAATATCCCAAATTGGTATAATATAAAAAGGAGCAAAAAAATGAAATTAAGTAGTTGGTTTTTAGGGCTGTCAAAAGGTGCAAAGTTTGCTACAGTAGCATTGAGTGTAGTAATTATTGCGGGTGTCGGAACAGGTGTAGGAATTGGTGTTTCAGCGAATAATACAAATAAGCACACACATATATAGGCACAGACGAATCCCACTTGTACGGAGCGTGGATTTATAACGTATGTTTGTAGCTGCGGAGATTCTTATAATAATAACTATATAGAAGCGTTAGGGCATGATTTTACTAATTATAAAGCTAATAATGATAGAACGTGTTTAAAAGATGGTACAAAAACTGCGGAATGTAATCGAAATGGTTGCTTTGCGTTGGATACAAAAACGGATGAAAATGCGAAGGCACAACACAGTTGGGATAATGGCAAGGAAAAAGAAAAAGCAACCTGTATAAAAAATGGAATAGTGCAGTACACATGTATTGTCTGTGATGACTATTATACAAAGGAAATAAAAGCTACGGGTGGACATGATTATATAGAACAAATCGCAGAGGAAGCTTCTTGTATAAAGGATGGCGAAAAGAAATTTACTTGTTCTCAGTGCGGTGATTTTTACATGCAAAAATTTTCATTAGCAAAATATACGGCAAACGAAATATATAATTTTTCAAAAGATACAGTAGGAGAAATAATTACATATACTAAAAACGGTGACGAACTTGCTTTGGGTACGGGATTTGCTTATAGCCAAGACGGAAAAATTATTACCAATTATCATGTTATTGAGGATGCATATTCGGCAAAAATTACAATCAGCGGCAAGACGTATTTGGTAGATCAAGTGTTAGCATATGATAAAAATATTGATTTGGCAGTGTTAAAAATTAAGGTTGAGGGGCTTACGGTTTTGGGCGTTTGCAACAAGGATCACTCGGTTGGGAAATCGGTGTATGCATTTGGAAGTTCAAGGGGATTGACGGCTACATTTTCACAAGGCATTATTACGTATGCCGACAGGGAAATGGATGGAGTGCATTATGTGCAACACGACGCGGCGATATCCAGTGGCAATTCGGGTGGTCCATTGATTAATGAATATGGTGAAATCATAGGGGTTAACACAATGACAATAAGAGATTCGCAAAATCTCAATTTTGCTATATCGGTTAAAGAATTTTCAAATCTTGTCTACGAAACGCCACTGACAATGATACAATTTTACGAGAAGGAAAGTGACGTTTTTTTAAAAATGAAAAACTATATTATACAATATGGAACATATGATTATGAAGATAATAAATATGAATTAGATTTTGAAATTATTCAAGACTATTCTACAGGATTAGCAACTATGACTTCTGCAACATATCTTTGTAATGATCAAGAAATAGAACTATCAATATTCTTAACAGACGGAGATATTTCCTGTTTGTTAATAATTACAATAGATGTAATTGATGGGGTGTATAGTTGGTCGTATATAGATGGTTGGGGAATTTATATGCAAGGTACTATTTATGCATCTTCGTGGACGTCAAATTCGTTGTTAAATGTTTCTTATTATAATACTTCATATTCATT
>JAFTPQ010000027.1 GCA_017463205.1 Clostridia bacterium | reverse complement strand
CTTCCTCTTCTTCCTCTTCCTCTTCTTCAACGGATTCGGTCACTTTAAATGCGATCGCCACTTGAATAGCTGCAACAAAAATTGCTACTAACGTAAACGCCAACGATTTGTTGCCCAAATTGCCGATCATTGCTACGATACAAGCCAAAATAGCCAAAGCCAATTCGGCGATGAAACGAGCTTTATCCAATTTCTTTGCAAGCCCTAACATACGAATTGCGCCAAATACAAGGTAGACAAACGTCAATGCAAAAATTGCAAGCGCTGCGATCATAACAAATTCGCTGTTGGTTACAGTAGAGACGTTTTTGCCACTGAAAGCAACAAAACCAAACATCAACATACCAACTACAAACGTAAGTACGTATTGCAAAAGCTGGAACCAAACCTTTTTGCCTTGTTTTTTCAATGCAAGGATGAAGAATGCCACTACGCTGACAACAGCCAAAGCCAACGTGTATACGTCGAACGCCATCTTAGCGGTGGTGTATACGCTGATAAATACAATCGAAAGCGCGTATGCGGTGTAAGCTGCTGCCAAAAGGTAAACAGCGGTGAGAAGAAGGCATTTTGCCGATTTCACTTTGATCGCCGCAATGACGCACAAGACAACGGCTGCCAACGAAGCCGCCAAAACGAAATACAAAGCCAAGCCTGCAATATACCCGGCAAAATTAGCAGGTGCGGGAATAGGCAGGAACAACAATTTGCTACCGTCCATAAGCAGACCGTTAAACAGGTAGGTGCTCTGCAACTCGAATGCGTTGCCGAAAACTTTCGCAACGGGTAAGAAAAGCGCAACGATGCTGACTACTGCCAATGCAATTGCAAGAATGCGAGCGAGGGTGCTCTTGTCCGATCCGGATGCAGGAGCGTTAGTGTTTTTGCTCATAATAAATCTCCTGAAGTTTTTTCAATTTTTCTGTTTTCCCGAGGAAAAGAACAGAATAAATTAGTTTACTTTAATGTATTATATCACTTTTCTTCGCTGATGTCAATACATAAGGAAAGGAATTTTCGTATTTTTTTTAAAAAAAGTGTGATTTTCTCTTACAAATATATACACGCGCGCGTAAAAGAGGCGAAAAAGGTGATAAAAGGATGAAAAAGCGAGAAGAAAGGAAAGCATTTTTCAAAGAGGGGAAAAAATCCTTGAAAAAAAATTTTTTTTGCGGTATAATAGAACAGGATGGAAGATCGGGCGACAAATCGTCCGAAAAGGCGGCAAAAGGAGGGGCTTTATGTCCGAGCTGGAAAAGATCGTTAAAAGCATTTCGGAAAAATTGGGGGTGGAGTTGACGTATTATGCGGAAAATACCCGTCCCAAAAACGCGCCTGTTTGCGATCGGCAATTTGAGGGTGTAGCAGACGACGGTGCGTACACCTATTTCCGTTTTTTGTATAAAAGCGTTGGATACGTAGGCGTGTTAAGCGGCGCGACGGCGGCAGAGAAAAATTATGCCATGCTGTTACCCTCGTATATCGAAGATTTTACGGAAAAAGAGGCGGAACTTTCAAAAACCGATTATTTAAAACGCATTTTATTGGGTGAATGTTCGTCGATGGGCATTTATAAATATGCGATGAAATATTCCGTGCGGAATACGCCGTGTTTTGCGATCGCGCTTCGGATCCCGAAACTGATGAAAGAGGCGCTTGGCGTGTTGGAACAGTACGGTGGAAACAGTTTGGATACGGCGGTGCAGGTAAGCGACGAGCACTGCGTTTTGGTGAAATTTGTTGTCGGGGAGGAGGAAAACGAATATCGTTCTTCCGTCGATTACGCCGAATTTTTAACGCAATCGTTGCGCGAGGAGTTGGGGATAGAGGCGCGTGCGGGCGTCGGACAGACCGTACGCGAATTGAAAGACATTTCCTCGTCTTATTTGGGAGCGGAAAATGCGTTGCGGTATGCGGACGTGTTTGAAATCAAAGGGAGCGTACATTCGTATCGAGAATTTTTATTGGTGAAGATGCTGGAAGGGATTCCCGAAAGCAAGCTGGCGGAATATCTCGCCGAATTGACGGACGAGCGTTGCAAAGAGATTTTTGAAGACGAAGAAATGTTGAATACGGCGGAGGCGTTTTTGCAAAGCAGCCTTAACGTCAGTGAAACTTCGCGGAATTTATATATGCACCGCAACACGTTGTTGTATCGGTTGGACAAAATCGAAAAGGCGACGGGACTGAATATCCGTTCGTTTTCGGACGCAGTTTCCTTCCGTGTTTTAACGGTGTTATACCGTTTGTTGGGGAAATTGCAATAAGCAAATAAGAAAAAGCGTGTTTGATGTTGTTTCGCACGTGTTTGGCGTATGTTTGACGATCCCGAAAGAACGGATTCTTTCGGGTTTCTTTGCAAATTTTTGTATAAAAAACGGGCGAAAGGGTATAGTTGTATGACGAACGTTTCCGCTTGTTTGCGATAAAGAAAAGGAGAGAATTATGGGCGAAAATCCGTATCAAAAAGATAAGATCGAAGTGCGATCGGGCGAGGATTTTTTCAACGGTGACAACGGTGACAACGGCGATCGGCAAGAAGAAACACCGAAAAAGGGAAAACCGAAGCGTAGCGCGGGCAGATACGTTGTGGCGGTGCTTTTGGCGTTGGCTTGCTTCTTGTTGGGGGGAGCGACAACGTTTTTATCGTTAGATCCGCAAATTAGAACGTTGATCAAAGTGAAACAGGCGATCGACGGTCAGTATTATGAGAAGATCGACGATGAAACTTTTTACAGGGCGATCTTTCAAACGGTCAACGAGGATTTGTTGGACGATTACTCGTTGTATATGACGGCGGAAGAATTTGCGGCGCAAAATGCGGCGGGGCAAGGTTTGCAGATCGGTTTGGGACTGGTGTTCCGTACGCAAGATGAAAACGGAAACGACTGTATGTTTATCGATCGGGTTTGCGGCAATTCGCCTGCGGAAGCGGCGGGGATCGCGGCAGGCTCGTACGTCGTCGGGTTTGGTAAGACGCAGGATTCGATGATCGAAAGTGAAAAGTTTGGGGATTTTTCCGCTTTTTTGCAGGAATATGGCGAAGGAGAAAAGTTTTACGTGAAACTTCAAAAAGGCGAAGACGTTTCCGTAAAGGAAGTGGCAAAAAGTCAGTACGTGGAAAATTACGTGTTTTACCGCACGAATAAGAGCGCGTGGCGGTTTGAAGGCGCGACGGCGACGACGCTTGTGGAAAAGGGAGAGCCGCTTGCGTGTTTGGACGAGGACACTGCTTATCTTCGTTTGACGCAATTCAATGGTGAGGCGGTGGCGGAATTTAAAGGCGCAATGAAGTTGTTTCAACAGCAGAATAAAAAGAATCTTATTTTAGATCTGCGTGAAAACGGCGGCGGATATTTGGATATTATGCAGGAGATATCCTCTTATTTTTGTAAGGGTAGCAACGCCAAAAAACCGATCGTAGCGGTGGCGGAATATCAAAATAAGAAAGAAAAGTATGCCGCGACGGGGAATTGGTATGACGATTATTTTAAGGAAGACAGCCGCGTATGTGTATTGGCGGACGGCGGAACGGCATCCGCTTCGGAATGTTTGATCGGTTGTATGATCGATTACGGAGTGATCGATTATGGCGATATTTGTCTTTCGGAACGTAACGGAACGGCCAAAACGTTTGGAAAGGGGATTATGCAAACGACGTATCCGTTTATTATCGGCGGCGACGCAATTAAATTGACGACGGCGAAAATTGTATGGCCGATCAGCGGTAATTGCATACATGGTGTGGGGATATTGCCTTCTGACGGTGCTTTAACGGTGAAAGAAAACGTTGAAAATGATGCGGAAATTGCGGCTGCGGTGGAGAAATTGTTTTTCTAAAAAAAATGCGGCGGGCATGTACGCGATGAATGTAATATAAAATGAAAACGAAAGGGGCAGGTGCGAGATGAAATTGATTGCCTGCCTTTTTTGTAGGCGTTTTAAGGGGGCTGGTGAAAAACAGATAAGCAAAAGCGCTTGCCTTGGGGGAGGCAAACGCTTTCGCTTTTATTTATGGAGGTTTTCCTGATAAGGAAACGGTAAGCAAATTTTCGTATTCCTTGTCGATTACGTATACAGTATAACTTGTTTTTGCGTAAATTTTGTTGTAATAATGTGATAATTTTCTGAAATATGGACAATTAGAAAAAAATTTCAGCCGACTGTAAAATGAAAAAGCGACGAAATGATGTTCGCCGCTTTTGTTTATATGGTGTATGCCACTTCGGAGCGCGAAACAAGGAAATTCGCTTTTTTGTAAGTGAAGTTCGCTTCGCGAGTGAAGTTTGTCTTGCGACAAGTGAAGTTTTGCCTGACGGCAAAGTTGTGGCTGGGAGTTTAACGGGCAACGACACGCGTGGCCCTAACTGCTTCGCAGTAGAGGGCGCAACCTTTCGGTTGCTTAACTTGGGGCTACTCTTTTCGTGGGCTCTGCCCACACCCGCAAGAAACTGAGTTTCTTGACTTCCCATCAGATTAGGCAACGACAAGGTTATTAATATCGACAACGAAAGATAGAAAGTCAAGGTCAAGCG
>JAFTPQ010000026.1 GCA_017463205.1 Clostridia bacterium | reverse complement strand
GGGCTTCCGCCCCTGCACCCTGACAAGAAACTGAGTTTCTTGACTTCCTGTAGGGGAACGATACGGTTACAAGTCCCAGCAACGAAAGATAGAAAGACAAGATCCAACGGAACGTTGGCTGCCCACACCCGTAAGGGACAATGCCCCTTAACCTCTTATTGGGTAACGACATGGTTACAAGTTCCGACAACGAAAGATAGAAAAGACATGATCCAACGGAACGTTGGTTGGCTAGCGGATGTTGCCGATATGCACGTGCACGTCAACGATTGCACTGTCTAACGCCGTGTTTTTTAAATGATCAAAATGCTTCTGTTCATATTTTTCCAAACGCTCTAAAATCCCAAACAAATCGCAACCCAAAAGCCGACATTTTTCAAACACCTGCTTGATCTCCGCCGCAAGTTTCTTTTCCGCCGCAGGGAAAATCCCTTGCGGTACGTCGCCCGCATCCTTTGTTTGCGTTAAATCTTGCGATTTGGAATAATCCAATACGCCTGCCCGCAACGAAATGCGTACTTTTAAACACGCTCGATCGTCTTTCCCGATCGATAATTTGGTTTTTGTATCATTGTGCCGAATGGTCAACGTACATACGTCCTCGTTCTGTTTCAACGTGTATGCCGCTAACTTCAAATTGCTTTTCACTGCTCCAAACGCAAACGTTTCTTCCCGCGTAAACGAGCCAACTCGTTTTCCGTCTACAAATAACGCCGTTTCACTTGCGCTGAATACAGGCTTGTTCTCCGTTTTACTTCCCTCCGAGCTTTCGCCGCTTTGCGAAGACGGGCTTTGCGCCGAACTTTCCGATGATTGTTCCTTTTCGGATGAAGAATTTTGTGATGAAAGATTTTCCGAAGAAGATGCTGTATCGGAAGATGAGGCGGAAGAGGAAGACGACGAAGACGAATCGGAGGCAGAACCGCTGTCGTTTCCACTGTTCGGGTTATTTTCACTGTTTTGATCTTTTTCATTGTTGCCGATTTGTTCTTGTTGCGGTTCGGTTTTCAAGACAGGCATATAACCGCAGCGGCTTTCGCTGAAATAACCGATGGCGAAATCTTTTAAGGAAGCGGGCAGGACAAACCCCACTCGTTCGGCGTGGGAAGACAACACTTTTTCCATCGCCATGCTGTTGGTGGAATCGACAAGAGCGGTGGTGTTTAAAAGGTCTTTGGCGAATCCGTCGCAAGCGGCAAGCAAGCAGTTGTCAGACAGATATTCGTCGCGCAAAAAATAGTCCAGCGCGTCGAACACGTTTTGTTCGGTGGTTTTCTTGCCCAACAAAATCAGGTTGCAAAACACCAATTTCGGATACCAACCCGTTTTGGCGTTGATCTCGTCGAAGGCGTCGGCAATAGTTTTGCCGCGGCTGACGATCTGCACCGATTGGGTGGCTTTGCCTTGTTTGGACGATTGCGGAACGGCGATTTGGGACGTGAGGATGAATTCTTCCTCCTCCCGATCGATCCCCACGGCGGTGACGATCGCTGTTTTTTGGATATCGATCAAACCGAAATCGTTGGAAAAGAATAGAAATACGATCAAAACGATGAGCGTTATATAATAACGGACTGTGTTTTTTCCGTGGGCGTTATGCATAATCATTCTCCTTTTTTCGTTTGAATGGAACGTTGGCGTTTGAAGAATTAGGCGATGAAGAAGGCTTATTTTTCTTATCGTTTGCAGGCAACAGCAGACAAAGCAGGGGGATAAGATCGGCAATCAGCCAAAAGATCAGGGGGATACCGGCGATAAACGCGTATAGGGAATTGTAAAAATGGTTGGCAAACAAGAAAAATAAAAAGCCAAGAAGGGACAACGCGGCGGCGATCCATGTGCGACGGTTGGTTTTTAAAGTACGCGCAAACAGATCGGTGGCGTATTGCAAAGGTAAGCAGGTGTAAAAAAGCAAAACGACCGTTAAAAGATAGATAAAAATTAAATCGATTCTGCCAACGACGGCGAGAGCGGGGAAGTATTGGGCGATTTTTGCAAAGGCGTAATGTTCCCGAGGGGCAAGGGAAGAATACGTGCCGAAAAAGACGGCAAGAAACGTTAAAACACAAAGCGCGCCGATCCAATACCCTGTCATAATTTTTTTTGCGTCCTTTTTGTCAACGGACGAACAGGAGATAAGCGGCAACAGTAAAACGGCGTCGGAAAATTGAGGCGTTGTGTAAGTGAACGCAGACATGGTATCCCCGAATTTCGTTCCGAACAGCGGAAGCAAGTGAGAAAAATCCGTTTCCCACAACGACATAACGATAAGCGCGAGAAAGGGTATCACGAATAAAAAAAGGCAAAGATCGGCGCTTCTGCCCACTGCTTTTAAGCCTTTTGTACAGATGAATGCGGACAGCAGAAAAAAGAGTCCGAACGAAAAGAAGGTGGGTTCGGTGTCGAAAAACGCCGCATACACGAATTTATCCAGATCGAGCAAGGGGATCACGGCGGCGTAAAGGAAATATATGCCGAAAAATATATAGACGGCGATCGTCCATTTTCCCAATGCGTTGTGTAAACGCTCGATCAAAGGCGTTTCGGAGCGGGTTGCGGCGTACAATAACGCAGCCAATACGAGCGATTGCAAGAGAAAGTGCAAAAGAGCGGGAACAAGAAGATCGCCTGCGGCGTATTGGGCAAGTAGCGAAGGGACTTCTAAAAATTTTGAAATGGGCAATAAAAAGGCTGCGGCAAAGGCGATCTGCCTACCATGTACGCGTTCATTGCGGGGAAGGGGGGTGGATAATGCTGTTTTCAAAGGGAAACCTCCTAATAGTCAGTTTGTTAAATTTAGAAAGGGAAACGATCAATTTTCGGGTGTTTGATCTTGTTTGGGATCGGAAGTTTTTTCACCGTCGTAAGAAAGGCGCAGACGCGTTTTATTTTTAGAACGCATCAGTTGCGGGCGTTGAGAAAGTTCTCGTATTCCGCTTTTGATCACGGTGTCGCGCAGGTCGTGCGTAACAAGGGGGGAAAAGGGCGCGAGAATGGGCGCGCCGAATGCGTCGGAAGTGATCATATAATACAGGAAAAAGGCGGCGAGAAGTACGATACCGAAAGGTCCGACGCTGCCGGCGATCAATAAAAACAGCCAGCGAAGGATGCTGCCCGTTTCCACGAAATTGGGAATGGTGTAAAGGCAGATTCCCGAAAAAGCAACGATAATGATGGCAGGCGTGGATAAAAAACCTGCGGAAACTGCGGTTTCCCCCAACACCAACGCTCCGACGACCGAAAGGGACATTCCAACGTATTTCGGCATACGGATACTTGCTTCTTTTAAAACTTCCAACAACAATAAAACAAGGAACATTTCAAGGCTGGGGGACAGGGGGAGTTCGCGGACGCTGCTGGCGATGGTGAGGGTTAAGCCAAGCGGCAGCAGTTGCATTTTAAAAAGTTGCGCCGAAACGTAAAAAGCCGGCAGAAAAACGGCGATAAGAACGGAAATAAAGCGAAGCAGGCGGAAGATCGTCGCCATAAACGGGGACACAAAATAATCTTCGCTGCTTTGTAAATTTTCGGTGAGAAGGAAGGGGGCGGTGAGGACGATGGGAGAGCCGTCCACCAAAATACCGATCCTGCCTTCGGAAAGTTTTGCCGCCAAAATATCCGGTTTTTCCGTTGTGCCGAAATTTTGGAAAATAGAATGTTTTCTCGGAGCAAGCAATGTGGCGATATAAGAAGAATCGGGAATACAATCGATTTGGATATCTTGCAGTTTTTTCTTAACCTCTTCTTTTACCGTTTCGTCGCACGTGCCGCTAAGATAGCACACAGACACCAGCGTGTCCGAACGTTTGCCGATTTTTACACTGTCGAAACGAAGATCAGGCGTCTTTAAGCGTTTTCGAAGCAACGCCATATTGGTTTTGATATCTTCGATAAAGCCTTCGCGCGGACCTTTGATCGCTACGTCGGTGGGCGGTTCGATGACAGCGCGGACGGGGATGAATTTTGCGCCCACGATAAAGCCGACGGGCGCGCCGTCTACAAGCAGAAGACTGTTTCCGTCTAAAATTTCTTTTACGATATCTTGTAATTTTGTTTTTTGTTTGAGTTCGGGAAACAATGCGGTTTTTTCGATTTTTTCAATGAGATATTGCAAAGAAAGGGAATTATTTTTATCCGATTTTTTTGAGTTAGACGCAACCCTGCCCCCTTCGTTTTTGGTTTTTTGCTGATTTTCGGGACGCAGGTCGAGTTTGGATAAAGGCCGCGCGATAAGGTCGCCGAGGAGTTGTTTATTTACCATACCGTCGGCGTAGACAATGGCGCAGGCGGTGTTATCGGCGGTTTCGAACGAATAGGTGAGAATGTCTTCCGCAGGTAATATTTTTTTGATAGAGGTTAAGTTTTTTTCTAAATTTTCGGTTATGGTATTCACGCAAACAGAATGTGTGATTTGCGTGTTTTTATTCGCAGAAGGGTTTTCGTTGTTTTTCAAGGTTTTCAAGGAGCGACGGGTTGACATCGGGCAGAAAACGTGGTATACTTGTATACGAAAATACTAAGAAAAAGCGAAAAAACGGAGAGGGGAGCATGAACGGAGCGGAAACGGAAAACAGAAACGTCGTCGCGCTTGGTGAAGGGGAAGTGTTGGAAGATATGCTGATCGACGGATTGAAGATCGTGCAAGATACGCGGTTGTATCGGTTTACGTCCGATTCGGTGTTGTTATCGCGGTTTGCGAAGCCGAAAAAGGGGGATAAAGCGGCAGATTTTTGCGCGGGGAGCGGGATCGTAGCGTTTCATTTTTACGCGTTGCATAAAGAAAAGTTTCCAAATATGCCGTTTACGTTGTTCGAGTTGCAAAAACCGTTGTCCGATTTGTCCGTAAAGACGGCGCAGTATAACGGTTTTGATAATTTTTCTTTTGTAAACGGTGCGTTGCAGGACATTCCGAAAGAATACAACGAGGCGTTTTCGTTGGTTTTATGTAATCCGCCTTACGAGCGTGTGGGGGCGGGGTTTGACAACGACGAATATCACAAAGCGATCTGTCGGAAGGAGATCACGTTGACGTTGAAAGACATTGCGAAAGCGGCGGCGAGAGTTTTGAAGTTTGGCGGACGGATTTGTATGTTACATCGCGCGGATCGGATCGCGGAAGTGTGTTACGAATTGCACGAAGTGAATATAGAAGTGAAAAAAATGCAATTTGTGGGGGGCAGGGTTGCGTCGAAGCCATATTTGGTGATGGTGGAAGGCGTGAAAGGCGGCAAGCCGAATTGCGAAATTTTAGAAACGATTTATAATGTTTAAATGGGAGTGTGACTTTGGGGAAAGTGAAGTTTGCCTTTGGCAAGTGAAATTTGTCTGATGACAAGTGAAGTTCGCCTTGCGGCGAGAGAAGTTTTGCCTAACGGCAAAGTTGCGGGAATATTAAGACGGTTACAGAATGTCATACCGTAAGGAACGGAGTGACGGAATAGCGAGCTTGCGAGCGTCCCGAGCGAAGCGAGTGGAGTGTATCTAAAAAAGTTTCAGTGCGGCTTAAATTTAAAACGAGATACACTCGACTACGCAATAAATTGCTACGCTCGGTATGACAAGATGGGTATTGACACGGTTACAAGTCCCGACAACGAAAGATAGAAAGATATGATCCAACGGAACGTTGGGGAACGTTGGCGGAACGCTTGGAAAAAGGAGAGAAAGATAAAATGGTTAGTTTTGTGGCGACACCGATAGGGAATTTAAAAGATATCACTCTGCGGGCATTGGAAACACTGAAAAATGCCGACGTTATCTTTTGCGAGGATACCAGACATACCATTAAATTATTGAATGCCTACGACGTAAAAAAACCTTTGTATGCTTGCCATAAATTTAATGAAACCGAAGCCGCTAATAAAATTTTAGAGGCTTCTCGCCGTGGCGAACACGTCGTCGTGGTGTCGGACGCAGGCACGCCCGTGGTGTCCGATCCCGGTAATATCGTTTGTAAAATTCTTCGTCAGGCAAACGAACCGTACACCTTGCTGCCCGGAGCAAGCGCCTTCGTCGCCGCGTTGGTGCTGTCGGCGTTGCCTGCCGATCGGTTCGCGTTTATCGGATTTTTACCGGATAAAAACAGCGAAAAAAAGAAATTGTTGGAAAAATATAAAGACGTTGATCTGACGCTCGCTTTTCACAGCGCGCCACAGGACGTGGATAAAGATATCCGCGCGATGTTCGAGGTGTTTGGCGATCGCAACGCCGCCGCTGTTCGCGAAATTACAAAAATCCACGAAGAAGCCGCCAACTTCCGCTTGGCGGACGGATTGCCCGGGGAAAAACGCGGCGAATACGTACTGGTGGTGGAAGGCGCGGCGGAAAAAGAATCCCCGTTGAACAGTCTGTCGGAAAAAGAGCATATTCAACATTATATGGCTGCCGGATTGGACAAAAAAGAGGCGTTGAAACGCGCGGCGAAAGACCGTGGCGTGTCCAAATCGGAATTGTACCCCTTTGCGATCGATCTTTGATTTTTCGGTCCGTTTACAGATATATTGGTGACGTGATAGGGCGGAAGTTGATTAAAAAGCACGAAAAAGGGGTATGATAGAATAAATCGAAAAAAAGAATATTACAAATGAAAAAACGTATACTATAAACGAGGTGTGGAAATGTATTTTTATTTGATATCCATTATTTTGGTGGTGATATGCGCGGGACTTGGCGCGAGAGCAAGCTCGAAAGTGAAATCGGCGTATCATGCGTACGGCGCGATGCCGACCGCTTCGCATATGACGGGATACGACACAGCAACGCGATTGCTGCGGCGGGGCGGTGTGAAAGATATCGCCGTCGGCAGAGTGCGTGGAGAGTTGACCGACCATTATCATCCGACAAAAAAAATCGTCAATTTATCCGAAAGCGTGTACGGGGACGATTCGATCGCTTCGGTTGCGGTTGCGGCGCATGAAGTGGGACACGTAATGCAGAAAAAAGCGGGATATTTGCCGTATAAAATTCGTACGGCATTGGTGCCGATCACGAATATCGGCAGCAGGTTGGCAATGCCGCTCGTCTTGATCGGTTTGTTGTTGGATTTGTTGATTTTATCCGCCGATTCGCAAGTGGGATATTATTTGGCGATGGTGGGCGTGGCGTTGTATGGGCTTTCGACGGTGTTTGCGCTGGTGACGTTGCCCGTTGAGTTGGACGCGTCCCGCCGCGCGAAAAAAATGCTGGTGGACGAGGGGATATTGCAGGCGTCCGAATTGCCGTATGCGGATAAAATGTTAGACGCGGCGGCGAATACGTACGTAGCGTCCTTGGTGACTTCGGCTTTATATTTCTTGCGTTTTTTGTTGTGGGTCGTGATGTTGTTTGGCGGAAGAAGAAGACGTTAAACAAAGCATCCATGTATGCGTTGAAATAAAAACGGGCATACCGTGTACGAGATGAAAAATAAAAAAATCTCCGTAAAAGAAAAATTACGGGGATTTCTTTTTTTGCTTGGAACAACGGAATTATTGACAAAGACATACGCGCGTGATATAATATAAGGTGATGGAGGTGTTATTGTGAGGATAATCAATTTTAAAGCAAGAGAAATGCGAAAGACTCAAATTTTTTGGGCATGGAGTTCGTTTTTGGCGGGCGAAGTGTTGCAATTTTGGTCGTACGTTAAAACGGGCAGAATTTTATTGATCGAAGACCTTTACGGCGGCTGGTGGATTGGCATGATTTTATCGGCGTTGCTGGGATTTTTTGCTGTTCCTTCTATGTTGGGATTGACAAAGATGTTTGAAGAAGACGACCCTGTTTTGTCGCGCGTATTGTTTTACATATTCAATTTTGGGATATTTTTTGCTCCTTACGCCACTATATTTCTGACGTTGTTATTGTTTTTCGGTTTCATTATGTATTTAGACGAGAATGAATTGAAAAACGATACCAATAAAAAAGGTATGTTTTATATAGGCGAATTGGTGGCGATCGTTTTGGGTAATATCTTTATGCATTGGTATTACGCGCGGACGAAATGCGATCCGATCGTTACTCCTTTTTTAAACGCTTTGGGCGTACACGAACGTTTGACGGGTTGGCTTTGGATTTCAACGGCTTGTTTATTGGTGAATTTTGTCTTTTTTGCCGTATTGACCACCGGTACCGATGAGTTTGAAAAAGGGGAAACGTGGTATTTTGTAATCACCATTTTGGTTACGATGTTATTTCCGGGAATCGGACAAGTGCTGTTGTTGATAGCCAATATTGTTGTGGCGTGTTTGAAAAATCGTTTTGCCGACAAAGCGTTTATGTTTCCTATGATAGGCGTGTGTTTAGTGATGTTGGTGATGTGGATTATCGGAATGGTGCATTTGGTGCAAACGCAAGGTTGGCAGGAGTTGCCCTTGGTTGAATACGTTTTAGAATTTTTACAAGCAGTGAAATAAGAAGATTATACGCAACATATTGGCAACATATTGGCGTATAAAAGTTAAAAAAACCAAAAAGATCCCCTTCGGTGATGTTCCGAAGGGGATTGTTGTTTCGTATGAAACCTTTTTGCGACCTTTTTCGCCAAGTTTTACGATTAAAGTTCTGCGAAGTATTTAATCGTTCTAACCATTTGGCTGGTGTAGGAGTTTTCGTTGTCGTACCAAGAAACTACTTTTACAAGCGTCGTGCCGTCGCCCATGGGCATGCACTTCGTTTGCGTTGCGTCGAACAACGAACCGTAGGTGATACCGATGATGTCGGACGAAACAAGTTCTTCTTCCGTGTAGCCGAACGATGCGGAAGCTGCGTTCTTCATCGCTGCGTTTACCGTAGCTGCGTCAACTTCGCCTTCGCAGATCGCAACAAGTTGCGTAAGCGAACCGGTGGGAACGGGAACACGTTGTGCGCATCCGTCCAAAACGCCGTTCAATTCGGGGATAACAAGGCCGATTGCCTTTGCTGCGCCCGTGGAGTTGGGAACGATGTTTGCCGCTGCTGCACGAGCACGACGGAAGTCGCCCTTTCTGTGAGGTCCGTCAAGAACCATTTGGTCGCCCGTGTAAGCGTGGATCGTCGTCATATAACCTTTCTTGATTTTGGAAAGCTTGTTCAACGTGTTTGCCATAGGAGCAAGACAGTTGGTGGTGCAGGACGCTGCGGAGATGATCGTGTCATTCTTCGTCAACGTCTTTTCGTTTACGCTGTAAACGATGGTGGGAAGGTCGTTGCCTGCAGGAGCGGAAATAACAACTTTCTTTGCGCCTGCTTTCAAGTGTGCTTCCGACTTCGCTTTCGACGTGTAGAAACCGGTACATTCGAGTACAACGTCAACGTTGTATTCGCCCCAAGGGCAGTTTGCTGCGTCTTTTTCAGCGTAGATCTTGATCGTTTTGCCGTTTACGGTGATCGTACCTGCTTCGTCGTCTGCGGTCACTTTATCGCAGTATTTATATCTGCCTTGTGCCGTGTCATACTTCAAGAGGTGTGCGAGCATGGAAGGGCTGGTAAGGTCGTTGATAGCGACAACTTCATAACCTTCTGCATCGAACATTTGTCTGAATGCAAGACGACCGATACGGCCGAAACCGTTGATTGCAACTTTTACGTTTGCCATAATAGAGTTCCTCCAATTATATGAAAATATTTTGTGTCTTTTTTAGCGAGCGTTTTGGTTTTTATTTTGGCTAAAATTGGCAAACCGCTCTTGTCCGCATATTATTCTACCATACTTTTTTCAATTCGTCAATAATTTTGAGCGTTTGAACGAAAAATTATTTGTAAAAATAAAAAGAAAAAACAGGGGATTTATGGGTATGAGGAAAACTTCAACGCGTACATGGTGGCGGGGTTTTTGGTTTGATGTAATTCAACGCGTACATGGGGTAGGGATTTTTCGGTGAAGTTTGCCTTGGGCAAGTTAGTTTGCGTTGCAGGTGAAGTTTTGCCTAACGGCAAAGTTGTGGCAGGGATTTATAATGAGATACACTCCACTCGCTTCGCTCGGTCGGTATGACAGAACGGGGAATAAGCGAGGGCTGGGATAAAAACTAGATACACTCCACGCGGTCGTTTCACTCCCTTGGGACGCTCGCAAGCTCGCTATTCCGTCACTTCGTTCCTTACGGTATGACAGGAAGGGAAACAATATGGTTACAAGTTTCAGTAACGAGGGATAGAAAGACATGATCCAACGGAACGTTGGCTGACTGCTTCGCAGTAGTGGCGCAACCTGTCGGTTGCTTAACTTGGGGCTACTCTTTTCGTGGGCTCTGCCCACACCCGCAAGAAACTGAGTTTCTTGACTTCCCATCAGATTAGGCAACGACAAGGTTATTAATATCGACAACGAAAGATAGAAAGTCAAGGTCAAGCG
>JAFTPQ010000025.1 GCA_017463205.1 Clostridia bacterium | reverse complement strand
GGACGAGTTACCCGTAAAGCAAGGCGTTGATAACGCCTTGTAGGGACGAGATAAGCGAGCGCCGATAGGTAGGCGCAAGCGTGACCGAACGCAAAGAACAGCTTTGCGAGAGAAGAGCCCCAGCGGGTACACCAAACGCCACCTAAACGGTGGCGTTTTTGTACACCGCTGGGAGCTTGAACGAAAAGGAGAGGACGTAATTCGGCGCAAAAAAAATCGCCTTGAAAGCAATTCCGCTTTCAAGGCGACAAAGTTTTATTCTTTTTCCACAAACGCAACAATGGGGGTCACGTCTTCCAACGAATGGGGGTGATGCATACATTCGGGCTTTACGTAATATTCCAGCGCAATGCCCTGTTTTTTACAAAAATCAATCAATTTTCCGCTGTTTTGCGGGAAAGGCACAACTTCGTCTGCGCCGCCTGCTACCACCAACGTGGGGATTCCCAACGAAAAATATTCGGGTAAGTTGTCGATGGGGTTTCCTTTCCAACCCAAAAACGCCTCGTCGTTCAAGCCGTATTCTTCCAACATCTGCGCGTATTCGCCCGAACCTTTCGGCGGCCAAGTTTTCATATCCAAAACAGGCGCGTCCAAATACACTTTTTCAACATATTCGGGATAAAACAAAGCGTAATTAAACGCATACAAACCGCCGCGGCTGAACCCGAACAAAACAGGTTTTTCGCAAAGCGGATAGTTTTTGACGAGGTGTTTGTGAAAGGCGTGCATCAACCGAACGGCATTATAACTGCCGTATTTATCGGATACGCAATAATACACCCGCGTATAGCCGCGTTCCAATAAAGCCTGTTCCGCCTGATCGAACGCGTATAAAAATTCTGTTTTCCACACCCATTTCCCATTGGGGTTGTCGGGCGTGATCACCGTTGCCGTATAACCGTTAAATTCAAAAGTTTCCGTTTTTGCCATAATTTCTCGTTTCCTTTTTTCTTTTCATGCAATCGCGAGTTTGCAACCGCAGTTTTATGATAGCACAAACGTTTTTATTTGTCAACAAAAGCGCGCGTATTTTCCCGTATGGTTGTATTTTTGTATTTGCCGTAAATGATTTGAAAGCGGTTTAAAGGCGAAAAAGTGAGGGGTCTACGGTGCGTAGACTGTTTTCTTTTACAAAAAGTATTGCTTTTTATACAAAAATCCCGTATAATACCCGTATAATATGCGTGTGGAGGACAAACGCAAACAAGGAGAGTTGCATGGACAAGAAAACGTTTGGCGAACGATTGAAAGCGTTTCGGACGGAAAAGGGTTTGACGCAGGAAGAATTGGCAAACAAACTGTACGTCAGTAAAAAGGCGATAAGCAAATGGGAAACGGGCAGAGGGTTGCCCGACGTGGCGTTATTGCCGCATTTGGCGACGGCGCTCGGCGTGACGATGGAAGAATTATACGACGGCAAAAAAGAAAATGCGCCGCCTTCTTATTATCAACGCTTGCACGAGCAGATCGACGAGCAGGCGATTTATGCGCGCGCCTATCGAAAACGGGGTGTGTGGCTGATGGTTTGGCGGATCGTAGCGGTGGTGTTGGCTGCGGTTTTGATCGTTGTGGGTGTGACGGCGGGCAAGTATTACAAAGCTTATCAGGCGTCGCAGTTTTATCGGGAATACACGCTTTGCTGGCGAAATTATTGGTATAATAATTACGATTTATTCGGTTTGAACGGCGCAGAACCGCCTTACGCAAAAGAAAAATACAAGTGGCATTCGCAGACGTATACAGAGGAGGAATTACATCAAACAGGATGTTTGATCGAGGCGGAAAAATATGCCGTGTTGGTGATATATATGGTGGAAACCACCTATAAAGCGAACGGCGACGTGTACGAAAAACGCGTGATCGCTTGGGAAAATTATAATTATAAAACTTTGAACTACGAGGACATAACCTGGAACGTCAACGATTTTCCTTCCCAATTTATGATGGATCCGTTGCTGCCCCCCGAGATCAACGGAACGATGATGCTCGGACGCAATAAGCTGAATACGGCGATGCGTTGCCGTGTGCCCGGTTATTATACGATCGAATATAAAATTAGGCGAAACGGTAAAACGGATTTTTATTGCCCTGTAAGAGTTTCTATTCCTGAGGACGATCGTGAGGCTTTGACAATGAAGTTTACAACCTATACGTCGGAAGGATACGGGGACGTAATAAGGGCACAGGCGTACGACCGTGTTCCTTTGGGGGAACGAAGAGAACCTCGGTTGTTAAAAGGGGAGGTAAACCGAAACGAGGTTTCTTTTGGATATGGGACAGTGGAATTGTTAAACGAACAGGGCGACGTGGTATATACGGGCGAGCTCACACCGACGGCGACGCCGCTGGATGGCAATTTGTTTGCTTGTTACGAAAATCCGCAGACGGGTTGGGGATATATCAGCACTACGTTGGCGAGCAGTCGAAATCAGGTTTTTCCAATGCGAATTGAATTTATCGGCTCGAAACAATATCGGGATATCGTAATGCCGTTCTATTTTTACAATTTGCCGTTAAACGCGTGATAAAAACAAGCAACCGTGTACGAGTTGAACGGATGCTCACTTTTTTTTGTTGAAATATAATTTTAGGTAAAACGCGTCTACCGTGTACGCGTTGAAATTGCATTAAAGCAGATAAAAAACACATCCGCAGAGGATTCCGAGAGTGAAGCCTGCCAAAAGGTCGGTGGGATAATGCAATCCCATGGAAAAACGGATGAAACCCAATAAAATGCCAAACGCAAACAGCAGGCAACCTCCCCAAAGGAAATAGGGCAGACAGGTCATAGCGATCACGGCGGCGCAAGCCAAATGACGGCTGGGAAAGGATTTGTTGTCCTGATTTTTCTTTTCGACGAGAGGTACGATCCCCGCGCCGTTTGACGCATAGGGGCGAGGGCGGTCGATCGCCATACGCAACACACTGACGGTCAATAGGCACAAAAGAGGAATAAAAACGGGTTTTAAACGCTCGGCGGCGCTTAAATCGGCAGTGAAGACGTATGCCAATAAAGCGGCGTATGCAACGAAAAAAGATCCCGTCAGCACGTGATTGATGAGGGGAAGCCATTTTTTTAAAAAGGGGCGTTTTTCCAAAAAACGCAGATTGCTCGCATACAGCGTTTGATAATCGAATTTCATACGTTTAGTATAACACAAAAAAGACGTTGGCGCAAGCATTTCGAGGCAAACGCCTTAAAACGGTATAAAAAATACGGTTATAAGGGCTTAAATACCGTTTAAACGGGCAAAAAGCCTTTCGGAGGGGGATTCCGAAAGGCTTTTCCTTATGAAAGCAAGAGGCCGCTTTAAAAGCGTTATGCCTTTTGCGCTTCGGCAATAATTTTGTCTACCAACATAGGGGGTACGTCTTCGTAACCGAGGAATTCGGAAACGAATTTACCGCTGCCGCGCGTCAACGAACGAAGATCCATCGTATACGTCTTGATTTCCGCTTGCGGTACTTCTGCCGTGATGACGGAGGTTTCCCCTTCGGTGTCCGTACCCATAATACGTCCGCGACGCTTGTTGATGTCGCCCATTACGTCCCCAAGGTAATCGGCAGGCACAGCGATCTTCAAACGGTAGATGGGTTCGAGAAGAACGGGTTTCGCATTTTTCAAACCTTCTTTAAACGCAATAGACGCCGCCATTTTGAAAGAAAGTTCGTTGGAGTCTACGTCGTGATAACTTCCGTCGTAAAGCACAGCTTTCAAGCCTGTTACGGGATAGCCGGCAAGAGGGCCTTCCGCCATACATTCGCGCAGACCTTTTTCCACTGCGGGGAAGTAATTTTTGGGAACTGCGCCGCCAACCACTTCTTCTTCAAATACAAATTCTTCTTCGGAAGGGGAGAAACGGATTTTACAATGTCCGTATTGACCGTGTCCGCCCGATTGTTTCTTGTGTTTGCCTTCTGCTTCCGCCGTACCGCGAATGGTTTCACGGTAAGCGATCTTCGGTTCGGACAACTTCATATCTACGCCATAACGCGCCTTCACTCTCTTTGCTAACAATTCGATTTGGATATCCCCTTGACCGCCGATCACCATTTCGCCCGTTTCGGGGTTCTTTTCGATCGAGAAGGTGTAATCTTCTTCTTTCAATTTTGCAAGCCCTGCAAACACTTTGTCTTCTTCGCCTTTCTTTTCAGCCGAAACCGACATAAACAACGTGGGTTTCGGGAAGTGAATGGGCATAAAGCGGATCTTTGCGCTCATATCGCAAAGGGTGTCGCCCGTGTTGGTGTTGCCCAGCTTATTAACAGCGCCGATGTCGCCTGCCGCCAATTCGTCAACGGGTTCCATCTTCTTGCCGCGAAGAGCGTACACTTGTCCGATACGTTCTTCTGTTTCCGTGTTTGCGTTCCAAACGGTCGAACCGCTCTTTAAAACGCCGCGGAAGCTCTTTAAATAGCTCAATTTTCCCGAGAAAGGATCGATCACCGTCTTAAACACTTGTGCTGCAAACGGAGCGTCTTTGTCCGTACGTACGCTGACAACGGTGTCGCTGGATAAATCGTCTGCAAGCGTGTTCAAACGTTCGCGTGCCATAGGCATATACGTAACGATTTCGTTCAACAGATTGATGACGCCGCGGTTTTGCAACGCAGAACCTGCCATAACGGGAATGGTGTTGACGGACGCGATACCAAGACGAATCCCTTTTATGGTTTCTTCGCGCGTCAATTCGCCCGATTCGAAGTATTTTTCCAACAAATATTCGTCATTTTCAGCCGCCGTTTCCATCAAATTGGCTTTCATTTCTTCCACTTGTGCCATCATATCTGCGGGAATTTCAATCTCTTGAGGGCCGCCGTCTTTAAACAAATACGCCTTTTCTTGCAATGCGTTGATACAACCTTGCATCTTTCCGTTTTCCATAATGGGAATTTGAATAGGCGCTAATTTACCTGCGTATTTCGCCTTCAACGCTTGCACCGTACCCAAATAATCGGCATTGTCTTTATCCATACCGTTGATGAAAATGATCAGCGGTTTGCCCAATTTCAAGCAATAATCCACAATCGATTCCGCGCCGATGGGCAGCACGCCGTTTGCGCCGATAACAAGCAATGCGCCGCCTGCCGCACGCAAGCCCGAACTGCGTTCGCCCTCAAAATCGTAATAACCGGGCAAGTCGAGCAGGTTTACCTTTACGTTTTTCCACGTCAGATACGAACAGGACGTGTAGATGGACATCTTTTTCGCTTTTTCAAGATCGTCGTAGTCGGAAACGGTCGTGCCGTCTAAAACTTTGCCTTGCCTGTCGATCGCGCCGCCGTTAAACAGCATTGCTTCCACCAACGTCGTTTTACCTTCGCCGCTGTGCCCTACCACCGCAATGTTGCGGATGCTTTCTGCCTTGATACTCATAATGTTTGTTCCCCCTGTGTGTTTGGATTTTTATCGGTAGAATGGGGCGTAAAAATGAAAGGATTTTTTGAAAAATTTTCCCAAATTTTTACAAAGAACCGATAATTACAACCATTATATTATATTTTTTCACATTTTTCAAGAGTTTTTTAGAAAAAAGTTGTAAAAATTTTAAAATTTTTTTCTGAAATGGGTAATTTTTTCGTGGGACTTCCTTATTATATAGAAAAAATAGCGACGGAAAATGCGAAAAACGCTCTTACGAGTTGACAAACGCAAAAAAAGGGGATATAATGAAAACGCAAAGGAAAAAAAGTATGGACAGAATCTATTTCGATCATGCGGCGACGACACCGCTTGATGAAGACGTGTTGAATAAAATGTTGCCTTATTTGCGGGAGTGTTACGGCAATCCCGATTCTCCGCACGGCGTGGGGCGGAGCGCGATGCATGCGGTGGACGACGCGAGGGATACCGTTGCGGGGCTGATCGGCGCGAAACCGAATGAAGTGTATTTCACTTCCGGCGGCACGGAAGCGGATAATTGGGCTTTGATCGGCGGTGCGCGCGCGCAAAAGGCGAAAGGAAAAACGCGTGTTGTCGTGTCGTCGATCGAACATCACGCGGTGCTTGCGGCGGCGGAAGAATTGCAAAAGGAAGGGTTTTCTATTACCTATTTGCCTGTAAACGAGGGGGGCAGGGTTGCGTTGAGTGATATAAGAGCTGCTTTGTCCGACGACGTTGGCGTGGTGGCGTTGATGGCGGCGAACAATGAAACGGGCGTGTTGCAGCCTGTTCGGGAGGCGGCGGCGTTGGCGCACAAAAACGGGAGTCTGTTTTTTTGCGACGGTGTGCAGGCTGCGCCTTATATGCCGCTGAACGTAAGGGATTGGGACGTAGATATGTTGTCCTTTTCCGCGCATAAATTTTACGGGCCGAAAGGTTGCGGCGTGTTGTATATCCGCGGCGGCGTTAAAATGGAACGTTTGGTGGCGGGCGGCGAGCAGGAGCGCGGCTTGCGAGGCGGGACGGTAAACGTACCCTCTGTGGTGGGGCTTGCGGCGGCGTATTCGAAAAACGTGGCTACCATGTATGCGTCGAACGAAAAAATTCAGCGTTTACGCAACTTATTTTTATCCGAGATCATGCCGTTGGGCGGCGTGACCGTCAACGGGGACCAAACACAAACGTTGCCGTCGGTGTTAAACGTACGCTTTGCGGGAGTGCGCAACGAGGAATTTTTACTCAATATGGATCTGCGGGGAGTGTGCGTGGCGGCAGGGTCGGCTTGCGCCAGCGCGTCGGTGAAGCCCAGCCACGTATTGACGGCGATGGGGTTGACGGAAGACGAAGCGCGTTCGTCCGTGCGGTTCAGTTTCGGGAAAAACAACACGGAAGAAGAAATTTTACGGGGCGCGGCGTTGACAAAAGAGATCATCGAGCGGTTGCGCAAATTTTCGTAATGATGATTTGCGGCGATATTGCGATTGCGAAAAAGAAGAAACAGTAAACGATTGGTGAAAAAGAAAGGTGAACGGGGAAAATTTTTGAAAAAGAAAGAAAAATCCCGTTGCAATTCTTTACTAATTGAAAAAATTATGATATAATAAAGGCACGAAATTGAAAAAAATCGAAAATTCGGAGGTAACAAATGGCACACGTAATTTCTGACGAATGTTTGGCTTGCGGCGCTTGCGCGGATGTTTGTCCCGTTAATGCAATCGCTTTGGACGAAGCAAAGGGTATTTATGTAATCAACAGCGACTGCGTTGATTGTGGCGCTTGCGCAGATACTTGCCCTGTTGGTGCAATTAAAGCTGAATAATTTTATTGAATTGTAAAATGTAACAACAAAAAACGCTAAGGTGCATACCTTGGCGTTTTGGCTTTTAGGGGATTGTGCAATATTAGCGGATTGCGTAATAGATAAATAGTAGTTGCCGTGGTGTTCTATATAACAAATAAAAACCTCTACCGCTTGTTGCTTTACGCCAAGCACGTAGAGGTTTTTGTATATCAATTTTGTGTAAAAACGCCGAGGTGTATGCCTTGGCGTTTGGTTTCGTTAAAGAAAAGAGTTACGCCGTTTCGTCCGCGTCGTTAAACATATCGAAAAATTTAATCAAAAATCCCGATAAGGGGAAACTTGCTTGCACAATGATAATGACAAGCAACAGTTGCGGCAACGTTACGTGGATATCCGACCAGCCCGTGAACACCACTTCGCCAAAGTAAGGAACGACCAGCACCAACACGCACAAGGACGCCATCAATACAAACAAAATGACGCGCACAACGTTGAACGGTTGACACACTCGATACAACATCACCAAGCCCGAAAAGGTGAGCACCACCATCATCACGGCGTGATATTCCGCCGTTTCGACGTTTTGGAAGGAAAATCCAAATTCATCGGAAAGCCCCGTTTGCCGCACAATGTACAGGGATAGTATCCCAATTGCCATCGTCAGCGCACCGGGAATGGCTCTGCTTAAAACGTAGGGGATAAATTTCCCTTTCACGCGGTTGGTGTTGGGTTGCAACGATAACACAAACGACGGGATCGCGCTGATGAAGAACTCAAACATCAACATATTGTTCGTGGTGAAGAAGTATTCCGATTTCGTCAAAATACAGAACAGCGAAAGGGTTAAGATCAACAGTGATTTCATAACGTACAACGCCGAGGAGTCTTTGATGTTGTTAATCACTCGTCTGCCCTCGTTTACGATCTTGGGCATAGAGGCGAAGTTGTTGTCTTGCAATACAAGGTTAGAAACGTTTCTTGCCGCTTCACTGCCTGACGCAACGGACACGGCGCAATCGGCTTCTTTCATTGCCAAAATATCGTTTACGCCGTCCCCCGTCATCGCAACGGTGTTGCCGGCTTTTTTAATTGCGCGGATCAAAATAGCTTTTTGTTCGGGCGTAACGCGCCCAAACACCGTGTATTGATTGGCGGCGTTTTCCACTTCCAAAGGGGATAAGCCTTCTAAAGAAATGAAATGCGACGCGTTTTTAATGCCTGCTCGACGAGCCACTTCCGCAACGGTGACGGGGTTATCCCCCGATATCACTTTTACGTCCACGTCGTTTTCTCTAAACCATTTGATCGTTTCGATGGCGTCGGGACGAATGTTATCCACCAGCGTAATGATGCTGATCGCTCGCAAGCCCGACGGCACTTTATCGCCCTGCAATTGCGCGGGCGCGTGCGCCAATATCAAAACGCGAAGCCCCATCTGTGCATACTGTTTTACGATTTTATCAATACGGACGGGGACGGGTTTTAAAACAAATTCGGGCGCGCCCATGACGAACGTTCCCACGCCCTCAAACGTGACGGCGGATAATTTTCTCGCCGACGAGAAAGGAAGGGTGGCGATCGGTTGTAATGCCGCCGAATGTCCAAACCGTTCGTATAAAGCAATAGAGGTTTGGTTGTTGTCGTTTAAAGACGCCAACATCGAGCCCATAATATCATCCATCGAATATTCGGTGGGGTTGTTGAGCAACACGCAATCGCTCACTTTCATTCTGCCGTCGGTGATCGTTCCCGTTTTATCCAAACACAAAACGTTGACGCGCGCCAACATTTCCAACGAGTACATATCCTGCACCAACGTGTTGTATTTTGCCAAACGGATCATGCCGACGGACAAAGCTACGGTGGTGAGCAAGATCAAGCCCGACGGGATCATGCCGATGACAACGGATGCCGTTTTTTGAATGGTTGCGCTGATAACGGGATCGCCGTTGAATAATTTTGAAAGGAAACTGCCGCCGCTCAATTCCTCTGCCGCCGCGCCGATGTTTTGATAATTGACAATAAACATCGCGATGGCAACGGGGATGATAATACCGCCGACAACTTTGATGAACAAACCGATGGAGTTCATAATCTCCGAATTGGGGCGTTTATATTTCTTCGCGCGGGAAGTCAGTTTGCTGATATACGTCATTTGCCCGATCTTGTCTACGCGCACGGCGATCCTGCCGCTTGCGACAAACGAGCCTGCATATAAAAGGTCGCCGTCTTCCTTTTTAATGGGAACGGATTCCCCTGTCAACAGGGATTCGTTCAGTTCGGCGTTGCCGTCCAAGGCGATACAATCGGCGGGAACTTGCTGTCCTGCGGACAAAATAAGTACGTCGTCTACTACCAACTGATCGACGGGAATATCCTGCTTTTTGCCGTTTCGCACGACGGTGGCGATAGGGGAAGAAAGAATGGATAATTTGTCGATCTTGCGTTTTGCCCGAATTTCCTGTACGATCCCGATCGTCATGTTACAAACGAAGATCGGTACGAATAAAAATTGCGAAATGGGCGCGTGCGCCAACAACAATGCCAATGCCGCGATCAAACACAACAGGTTGAAAAAGGTGCAGATATTATCGCGGAAAATACTGCGATAAGTTTTGGTAAACTTTTTCACTGTTTTGTTGACGTATCCTTTTTGGATACGTTCTTCCACCTGTTCGCTGCTTAACCCCTCGTCTGCGCGCGCGTTAAAACGTTGCAGTTTTTCCAACGGAATAAGCGGGGCGTTTTTATCTTTCTTTTTCTTTTTTAACAAGCCCGATTTTTGTTGCGAATCTTCTTCATGCAATTCTTCGTCGAGATAATCCGTTTCTGTGTACTCGGCAGAGGTGGGTTCTTTGGAGTCGTCCGCGCTTTCTTGCGGGGAACGCTCCGATTGTTTGTCGTATTTCATAATTACTACCTCAAAACAGCTTTGCTGTTTTATTATATACCAATTATAGCATATGAAAGCATAAAATTCAAGTTTTTTATGGAAATTTCACAGGAATTTAACAAGGATAGTTTTGATTTAATTGCATTTATGGAGAAAAAGTTGTATAATAGGAGAAACGATAAACAAAAAGAGGTGTCATATGATCGATATCAACTTGATCCGTAACGATCCGGAATTGGTAAAAGAAAATATTCGCAGAAAATTTCAAGATCACAAATTGCCCCTTGTGGACGAAGTGATCGTATTGGATACGAAACGCCGCGCTTTGATCGCGGAGGGTGACGCTTTGCGCGCGGCAAGAAACACCCTTTCCAAACAAGTGGGCTTGTTGATGAAAGAAGGGAAGAAAGACGAGGCGGAGGCAGTGAAGGCGCAAGTGAAAGCGGACGCCGAACGTCTTGTTGCCATCGAAAAAGAAAGCGAAGAAGTGGACGCTGCGCTGAAAAAAGCGATGATGGCGATTCCCAATATCGTGGCGGCGGACGTGCCTGTGGGGAAAGACGATTCGGAAAACGTTGAATTGCAACGTTTCGGCGATCCTGCCGTCCCCGATTTTGAAGTGCCCTATCATTTGGATATTTTGGAAAAATTGGACGGGATCGACGTGGATTCCGCGCGCCGCACTTCGGGACAAGGTTTCTATTATTTAACGGGGGATATTGCCCGTTTGCACTCGGCTGTGCTTACGTACGCGCGCGATTTCATGATCGACAAAGGCTTTACGTACGTCATTCCTCCTTTCATGATCCACGGCGACGTCGTTTCGGGCGTTATGAGCTTTGATGAAATGGAAAACATGATGTATAAGATCGAAGGGGAAGACCTGTATTTGATCGGCACCAGCGAACATTCGATGATCGGACGTTATTTGGGACAGATCATCGACGGTAAAAAATTGCCGTTGACGATGACCAGCTATTCGCCTTGTTTCCGTAAAGAAAAGGGCGCGCATGGCATTGAAGAACGTGGTATTTACCGTATTCACCAATTTGAAAAACAGGAAATGATCGTCATTTGCCGTCCGGAAGACAGCGAAGCTTGGTATGAAAAATTGTGGAGCTACACCGTCGAATTGTTCCGCTCGATGGATATTCCCGTAAGACAGTTGGGGTGCTGTACGGGCGATTTGGCAGACTTGAAATATAAGAGTTGTGACGTGGAAGCGTGGAGTCCCCGTCAGAAGAAATATTTTGAAGTGGGCTCTTGTTCCAACCTTACGGACGCGCAGGCGCGTCGTTTGTCCATTCGTTATAAGGACGACGACGGGAAAACGAAGTTGGCGCATACGTTGAACAACACGGTGGTTGCGCCTCCGCGTATGTTGATTGCATTTATCGAAAATCATTTGCAAGCCGACGGCAGCGTTACGATCCCCGAAGTGTTGCGTCCCTATATGGGCGGCAAATCGGTGATTACGCCGAAAAATTGACGTTTTAAAACGTCGTTATAAGAAAAATGGGCATACCATGTATGCGTTGAAGTGTAAAAGACCGCGCAAAGCGGTCTTTTCCAAGATTAAGTTAAGCGAACGGGCGCGAAGTGTGGAAAAATGAAATATTTATTTTTTGATATCGAATGTTCGGTGGTGTCGAAAAACGGCGCGAAGATCTGCGCGTTTGGATATTGCCTGACGGACGAACAATTTCATATCATAGAGAAAGAAGATATTCTCATCAATCCGCAGGGCGGGTTTCATTTAACCGATCGAAAGGGAACGCAGGGGTTGGTTTTGCCGTACGAATACGACAATTTTAAAAAATGCCCGACGTTTCCGCAAGTGGCGGATAAAATTTACGGTTTGTTGCAAGATTCCGATACGTTGGTGTTGGGGCATGCGACGATGAACGACGTGAAATATCTCAATTTTGAAAGCAAACGTTTTTCCTTGCCGTCTTTTTGTTTTTCTTTTGCCGATACGCAATTTATATATATGAATAAGATTCGCGAATTTTCCCGTCAATTTGGGCTGGGCGCGATCGCGCAGGAGTTGGGCGTAGAATTTGTGGCTCATCGCGCGGTGGACGACGCTTATGCGACGATGAAAATTGCCGAAGCGATGTGCAAGGCGGAGGGCGAGGGCGTAACGTTGTACGATTTGTTGCGTATGTACGACATCAAACTTGGAAAAATCGAAAAATATGAAATGACGCCCCCGACGTCGGCGGCGCAAATTGCGTATAAGCGTGAGGTGGAACGGCATAAAGAAGAACGGGAACGTAAAAAGGCGGAATTTCATATTTTTGCCGATCGAGAAAAACGCCGTCGTGCCAAAGAGGGCAGATTAAAAAACAAAGCGGTTTGTTTTTCACACCCGTTAGAACAGGAGTTGCCTTTGTCCAAAAAATTGTTGACAGCGGCGTTTGCCGAGGCGGCATTTTTTACGTCCCGCGCGGAAGAATGTGACATTTACGTGTGTTTTGAAGGGGAAAGCGGTCCGCGTTTAAAATCTGTGCAAAACGGCAAAGCTCGTATTTTTACGCCTGCGGAATTTTCGGCGTATTTGGGAGTGTAACAAAAAGGAACGACCAAGGCGAGCGACGCCCTGTGAGGTGACGATGGAACAAGAGATGAAACAAGTATCTTTGCCGAAAGAATTTATCGAACGAATGAAAATACAGCTTCCTGAAAATGAATGGGAAGCTTTTTTTGCCGTCTATCAAAATAAGCCGCATAAGGGGGTGCGTTTAAACCCGTTGAAGGGGGGCATGGCTGCGTTGAAATCTCTTTTGCCTTTTTTAGGCGAACCTGTTTCGTGGGAGAAAAACGGCTTTTACACCGAGGAGGAAAAACTCGGGGCGTCGCCCTTTCACGCGGCGGGCGTATTCTATTCGCAAGAGCCGTCGGCAATGTGCGCAGCGCCGCTTTTAGAGGTGCAGGCGGGGGAAAGAGTGTTGGATCTTTGTTCTGCGCCGGGTGGGAAGGGAACGCAGCTTGCGTGCGCGATGTCGGGCGAAGGTGTTATCGTTTTAAACGAACCCGTATCTGCACGTGCTAAAATCTTATCGCAAAACGTGGAGCGTATGGGGATCAAAAACGCCGTTGTTTTAAACGAATTGCCTGAAAACATTTCCGCGAAGTTTGCTGGATATTTCGATAAAATTTTGGTGGACGCGCCTTGTTCGGGGGAGGGAATGTTCCGTAAAAACGCAGAGGAAGCGCTTGGGGAATGGAGTGTTGAAAACGTGAAAATGTGCGCGGAACGGCAAGCACATATCTTAACGGAAGCGACGAAAATGTTGAAGGTTGGCGGCAGATTGGCGTATTCCACTTGCACTTTTTCCGAAGAGGAAGATGAGGGGCAGGTACGCGATTATTTAAAAAATCATCCTGAAATGCGGTTGATGAAAGAGGAAAAATTGTATCCGCATAAAATAAAGGGAGAAGGACATTTTGCGGCGTTGTTTGAAAAGATAGCGGCGACGGCGGAATGGGATTCCCGTATTAAAGAAGCCAAATATTCGGTGACGCCCACGTCGGAAAAGATTTATCGGGAGTTTGAAAAAACATTTTTCAAAGAGAAATTTGCAAAACGCTTGTACGAGGTGAACGGGGTTTTATACGATTTGCCCGAAGGAGTTTTCGATTGGAAGGGATTGCAGGTGTTGCGCGTCGGCGTGCGGCTGGGAGAAATAAAAAACGGCCGTTTTGAACCGTCGCATTCTTTGGCGCTTTGCGTTAAAAAGGAGGAATGTAATAACGTATTAAACCTTTTGCCAACGGACGCTCGTTTGCAAAAATATTTCCGCGGAGAAACGTTGGAAACGACGGAAATGGAAGAAAATCGAATCAAAAACGGCTGGTGTATCGTATGTGTGGAGGGATATCCGTTGGGGTTGGGAAAAGCGGTGAGCGGTACGATCAAAAATCATTTACCCAAAGGCTTACGAAAATTATAACCTAACGTTCCGCCAACGTTCCGTTGGATCATGTCTTTTCTATCTTTCGTTATCGCAAGCGTTCCGCTTGACCTTGACTTTCTATCTTTCGTTATTGGAACTTGTAACCATATCGACACCCAACAGGAAGTCAAGAAACTCGGTTTCTTGTCAGGGTGCAGGGGCGGAAGCCCTTGCAAAGTCAAGCCCCAAATTAAGCAACCGACAGGTTGCGCTCTATCGCATAGCGATCATCGCCATCAGGCGAACTTCACTTGTCATTTGCCATTAGACAAATTTTACTTGCAAAAAAACGTTGCATTCACTTATAAATCACAAAAAAGGAACAGCTACCAAGAGGTAGCTGTTCCTTTATTTAAGAAGCTTAATTCTTCTTATCTTTTTTGTTTTTTGCTTCGTTGCGAGAAGCCATCGCCTTTTTTTTACGAGCATTTTGCACAACCTTACGGATGATGATGCTTGCCACTGCAAACAACAATACAACAGCGATTGCGATCGAGCTTGCCAACAACCAAATATCAGCACTGTTGCCGTGGTCGTGGTCGTCTTCGTCTTCCGTCGTCGAATCGTCGGTGTCTGCGTCAGGCGTCACCGTTACGTCGGACAATGCGTAATCCGCAAACAACTTGTATTCCTTTTCGCCTTCATATTTCAAATAAGCCGTTCCGGAAACTTGCGCCGCGGGCGAATAACTTTCGTATGCATATCCAACTTCGTTTTCGTCCAACTTTTCGTTGTAACGCAAATAGCTTGCGCTGTCGAAGAAAGAGAACACGCTTTCAAACTTGTTGGCATCGTCAACGTCCGCTTCTTTTTCTTTCAAAAGGTCTGCAAACGAAGTTTCGTCAACGTCGTCGAAGGTGTATGCGTCGAAGATCACGTACGAATCTTCCGCAACCGTACCGCCGGTTCTGTCGCCGTTCCACACTTCCAAACGGTAGTTCTTTGCCGTTGCACCCGTGTGCAGATAGAAAGTTACGATCGCCCAATCTCCGTTGGTGGGAGCAACTTTAAACATAAAGCCTTCCGAAGTAGTCGCTTCATAACGGGTGGGCAAATCTGCAATTTCCGAAAGATCTTTTACGATATACTTGCCCGAGCAAGCGCGGTCTGCGTGATAGTTGCCGTCTTTATAATAATAAGCAACACCGTCAACGCCTTCGTTGTCCCATTTGTCATTATAATTATAGGAAGCGCCGCCTTCAGCCACTTTCAAATCAACTTCTTTGCCAAAACCTTCGTATGCTTGCAAGTTTGCATAATATACGTTGTCTTCTTGCGCTACGTTTGCCGCGCCTTCCCACGAAGCATTTACTTTATACAAGCCGTTTGCTTGCAACTTCAATGCAACGTCTTTCTTGTTGTTGAAATCTTCACTGCTGGGATCAACCGAGCAAACGTTGCCGTCTTCGTCATACCAATAGGTGATCTTTCTGTCGATCGACAATGCGCTTGCGTGCGTATCGTCGTCCATATCGATCAGGTAAACGTACGCGTTTGCATTTGCGCTCACCTTTACACGCAACGACACCGTTTTATAGGTGTTTGCCGCAACGGTGGTCGATTGACCGATAAAGCCGTAAGGTTTGTCGGCTGCGTTTTCACCTTCGCCGTTGTAAATAACGAGGGGTTGAGTAGCGTCATTGCCGAACAACGTGCTCCACGAACCGTCTTCTTGCATTGCGCTGATGATATCGCCGTAATTGTCCGCATATTCTTTGTTCAACAAACCGGCAGTCTTGTTTTGGTTTACGGTCATATCCATGCCGTCGTTTGTGATATACGCGCTGTCGCTGTAAACGCCCTTATAATTTTTCGGGTTTGCAAATCCTTCTTCGATCGCGCCCGAAGGAACGATTGCCGCAGAATCGAAACCGCTGTCGCCTTCTGCTTCCGTAACCGTACCCGTCAACGAAACGATCTTGGTGTACGTGCCGCTGGAAGCGCTTTCAAATTCTGCCGCCGTCATTTCTTTTTGCGTGAATCCGGTGAAAGCAGCAAAACCTGCATAATATTGGTTTTTCGTCGTACCGATCACAGTGGTAGGACCAAAGCTGAAGGAAAGCGTGAAATCTTTTTCCGTATCCGTTTCATTCTTCACGAAGAAGAAACATTGTTGCCAACCTTGGTAAACGTCTTCGTTGCTGCCGATTTCCACGGGATCGATCGTCGTCGTGTCGATGGAGGTAAATTCGTTTTTGTTGTTGCCGTCGTGCAACGTAACGCCTGCGCCCGTAAATCCGTTCATATCCGATGTCTTCACGAAGAAGGAAACCGCCAAATATCCGTCTTCGGGAACGGAGAAGATCTGATTCGACTTCGCCGTGTAGGACGCACCGTGCGCGCTGAGCAACATCAAAATTTTATCGTCCACGTCTTCCGCAAGGAAGTCGAGGTTTTTGCCTTCGAAATAATTTTTATAAACGCTTGCAAGATATTTATTGTCGCTGCCGTTCATTTCGTCGACGTTTGCAAACAATTTGGTTACGTCGTCTGCTGTTGCGATGCCTTCCAAGCCGGGATAATTGGCCACGTTATAGTTCGTGCCGTTGGATGAAGTTTCGCTGGTCAAAGCGATGTCTTTTACCGTATCCAAGAAGGTGATAGGGGAGAACTGATCGCCGTAATAATCCAATGCAAACGTCTTCAAATCGGAAGCGGACGCGTCGATCACTTTTTCTTCTTTCGTCGATTCGTAATCGTATACGGTTTCCAACCCTTCCGTTTTGCTGTCGAAGTTGTTCGTCTTATCCGTATCGTTTTCGTTTGCGGTGTTAGGCATCAAATTGCATTCCAAATCGTCGAAGAACGCATAACCGTTTACGTATTCCAAACGGTCGGTGCCGCCGCCTTTCCCCAAACCGAGAACAACGCTGAACGTCGTATCGATGTAAGATGCGCCGCGGAGGAAGAAGGTGTATTGCGTCCATTCGTCCGCAACGATGTTCTTCACTTCAAATGCGTCCATCGTTCTGCCGCCGATCGAATGCGTTACGCTGATATACGCGCCTTTACCGACAACGTCTTGCGTCGTGCCGTTGGTCGTCGCGCATTCCAAATCGCTCGTCTTCACCCAAACGGAGAGTTCGGCGGACATACCCGCTTTGATCGTAACAGTGGAGGAAGAAGTGTATTTCTGTGCCGTACCCGTTTTATACTCAACGCTGTTGCGCGTAGAGTTGTATTCGTTGTGGATCATAAGGATATTGGTATCCTCTGCGCCTTCACGGGTGCCGGGATTTTTACACGTAGGAAGATCGTCGGTGTCGATATTAAACGATTGATAGAAACTGAGGTCTTCATCGATATCGCCGTCATCGTTTGCGTCTTCCCAAGCTTCGTAATATTCGAGCTTGTCCTTCGCCGTGATGTTGTCGGTATCCCACAACGCTTTCATTTCGTCTTCCGTCTTGTTGGCGATATTCGACACTTTGTTTTGCGTCAGGTTTGCCCAAGCTTCTTCCGAAACGTCGATGATACCGCTGGCGGATTTCGACGAAAGCGCGCTGCCCGAGGAGGCAGAGTTCAACGAACGGGTCCAACCCGTTGCCGACGTACCGATCAAATTGGCGCCGTCGTTCTTATTGAACGTTTTAAACGTAGCGTTTTTGATCAAACCATTGTCTTGTTCTTCATCGGTCGTCGTAGACGAGGAGGAAGAAGAGGAATCGTTTTTGTTGCTGTCCGAGCAAGCCGCAAGCGCTGCCACCGACGACGTCATCATCAACGATAAGAAGATAGCAAGAAGTTGTTTCTTGCGATTTTTGAAACTTGTTTTCATATAACCACCTTTCTTTGGTTTTTTATCCTGTATTTCGATTTCGTTTTTTTTTATCGGAAAGGAAACATTCCGAGCTTCCAAAATCTTCACTATACTATTTTAATACAAAATTCGTTCCTTGGCAAGCGTTTATGGTGTAAAATCAGAGAAAAAGTTTGATAAAATAAAAAAATTTGCATAAAATATAGGTATAACACGCGCGTAAGAGGGCAAAAAGCGGAAATATTTGCCTGCTGCATCTTGCGGCGGAAGGGGAAAGCATGCAAGCGAAAAAGATAAAAACGGTGTGGCAGACGGTGTGCGGCGTTGTTGTGGGGGCGGCGAACAGTCTGTTTGGAGGGGGCGGCGGAATGATCGCCGTGCCTTTGTTGACAAAAACGGGCTTGGATGAAAAACGCGCGCACGCAACTGCGATCTTGGTGATTTTGCCCATTTCTCTCACCTCTTTTTTCTTTTACGCTTTTCGAGGTTTGTATGACGTGAACGTATTGATCCCCACGGCGATCGGTGTGACGGCAGGCGGCTTTTTAGGGGCGAAATTATTGGGAAAATTGCCGACGAAAACGGTGAATTTATTGTTCGCCGCCTTGCAAGCGGCGGCGGGGTTGTTTTTGCTTTTAAAAGGTTGAAAGCGGTGGGCAGGTATGCGTTGAACACCGAAAAACGCGGGGAATTTCTATATCGGCGCGCTACATATGAGTTTTTATTTGTATATGTTTTTGGGTTTTTTGGGCGGGATCCCCGCAGGTATGGGAATGGGCGGCGGTACGGTGACGATCCCGTTGCTGGTGCTGGTGGGCGGCGTCGAACAAAAAATAGCGCAATGCGCCAATCTGTTTTCCTTTTTGCCTATGAGCCTCGGCGCATTAAAAACGCATGCCGAAAACGGGCTGTTAAAAACGGACGGCGTTTGGTGGATTATTTTGCCGGCGGTGGCGTTGTCGGCGTTGGGTGCGACGGTAGCGGCGGCGTTGCCGTCTCAAACGTTGGGAAAGGCGTTCGGCGGATTTCTGATTGCGCTCTCCTTGTTTGGATTTTATCAAAATTTGCAAAAGAATTGATTTTTTATACGGCAAAGGGAATTTGAAAAAAGGGAAAAATAAAAAAGCCTCAAAATAAAACGGAGTAAAAAATTCGTTTTGCTTTGGGGCGTTTTTATTGTGCATTTTGATAAAATGGGGGGAGAAACGGAGTGGTTGATTGTCAAAATGCATAAAAAATCTGTCAGAAATTGTCCAAAATAAAAAAAAATAGAAAAAAATTTAAAAAATTTTTCAAAAGGGTATTTACAAATACGTTTTTATGTGGTAAACTATGGGAAAAATTTAATGTGGGGTATGCCGTGATCAAACCGAAAGGAAGGGTTGAAAGCGGAGATCGCACGATTTACAAAAAAATATAGAAAAAATATAAAATCGTATACGCGGAACGTTCCGCGGGTAAGAAAGCAGAGGTAGAATGTGGAAAGAATAGGAATTATCGATTTGGGCTCGAATACGGCGCGTTTGGTGATCGTGGATATGTTCACGGAAGGACATTTCATGGTGACGGACGAATTGAAAGAAAGCGTCCGTTTGGGGCAGGATATGGACAGAGACGGTTTTTTAAAACCGCAGAGGATCGCTGAAACGATTAAAACGTTGAAAATGTTTAAACGGCTTTGCGACGCGAGAAACGTCGATCGTATCATTGCCGTCGGTACGGCAGCGGTACGCCGCGCAAAAAATCAACGTTCGTTTTTGGATGAAATACAGGTAAGTTGCAACATTACCATTCGCGTGTTGTCGGAAGAGGAAGAAGCGTTGTTGGTATATCGCGGCGTGATCAATTCGATGGATATTCCCAAAGGGCTGATCTTGGAAATCGGCGGCGGCAGCACGAAAGTGATTTATTATAACAGAAGAAACGTGTTGGGTTTTGCATCGTTGCCGTTCGGCGCGGTGACGCTCACCGATCTGTTTGCAAGCGACGCAACGCCTCAGGAAGCGGCGGCGCACGTGGAAGAATTTTTCACCGAACAGTTGAAGAAGATTCCTTGGTTGAAAGAAGTCGATCCCGAAGCGCAGATGATCGGCGTCGGCGGATCGTTTAGAAACTTGTTTAAAATCAGCAAGTTGGTGCGCAAATATCCCTTGGATCTGGCGCACAATTATAAGATCGCCGTAGAGGATTTTAACAGTACGTACGATATGTTAAAAGCGCTTGATGTAGACAAGCGTAAAAAGATAAAAGGTTTGTCGCCTGCGCGCGCGGATATTATGCCTGCGGCGATGGCGATCGTAAAATCGTTCGTTTCCTATATGAACGTCGAAAGATTTACGATCGGCGCGTGCGGACTTCGCGAAGGCTTGATGGTGAATCAGGCGTTGCCGATCACGACGGAAAAACCCATTTCCGACGTGTTGACTTATTCGCTCGATCGTTTGATCAAATATTACGGTTGCGATCCCAAGCATATCGAAAACGTTTTGATCTTGTCCGTGCAGTTGTTTAAACAACTTCGCGTGTTGCATAAATTCTCCCGTCAATATTTGAAAGTGTTGAAAATTGCCGCAAGCTTGCACGATTGCGGTATGCGTTTGAAATATTACGGACACGCAAAACACAGTTGTTATACCATTCTCAATTCTTCTATATACGGCGCGACGCATCGCGAAATTATATTGGCGGCGTTTGTGGCGGGTTGTCACAACCGTGAAGACGTGCCGATGGGCGAATGGTTGAAATACAAAGACATCGTGATGGAAGAAGATCTTGACGCCGTGAAAAAATTGGGCGTATTGCTTCGCATTGCGGAAAGTTTGGATAGATCTCACTGCGGCGTAGTGACGGGCGTTAATTGCGACGTGTTGGGCGATTCGGTGATCATGAAGACGATCGTAACGGGCGACGCGGCGTTGGAAATTCGCGACGCGGAAGCTGCAAATCCCGAATTTAAACGGGCGTTCAGAAAAAATCTCGAAATTTTATAAAAACGGAAAAGCGCCGCTCCTTCGCCTTAAAAGGGAACGGGGCGGTTTCTTTTTAAGCGTGCAAACGGTGTGGCGGAAATGGATTGGATCTTGGCAAGCGCGTCTCCGCGCAGGAAAGAATTATTAAAAGAATTGATCGAAGAATTTGAGGTGATCCCCTCGCTTGCGGACGAACGTGTGGAGGAGGGGCTTACGCCGAGAGAATTGGTGCAGCGGCTTGCTTGTCAAAAGGCGACGGAAGTGGCGGCGCGACCTTGCGCAAACGGGAAATGCGTGCTTGGATCGGATACGGTTGTTGCTTTGGACGGGAATATTTTAGGAAAGCCCAAAACGCCTGCGGAGGCGAAAGAAATGCTCGCCGCTTTGTCCGGTAGAGTGCACGAAGTGTATACGGGCGTTTGTATCGATTATCCGACGGCGCAAGGCAGAAAACAACAGATCGACGCAGCTTGCACAAGCGTGTATTTTTTACCGTTGACGGAGGAGACGATCGACGCTTACGTGGCAACGGGTTCGCCGATGGACAAGGCGGGCGCGTATGGTATACAGGACGGCGGCTTGGTGGAGAAGATCGAGGGCAGTTTTTCCAACGTCGTCGGGCTTCCCGTAGAACTTTGCGCCGAAATGATCGCCAAAGTGAAAGAGATGATCGGATAAACGGCGTTACTGCGTTCGTCTCGTACGTGGGTGGCGGCAAAATAAAATAACTATTAAATCAATTCATCTCGTACACGGTATGCCTGTTTTGAAAAATCGGGCAGGCAGGTACGAGTTGAAATACAAAAGACGGGGGTGTTGTTATGGTAAAACTTGCGATTGATTTGGGGTCGTCGATGACGAAAATTTATCGCGCGGATACAAACAACGGCGTGGTGCTTGCCGAGCCTTCTTGCGTGGCGGTGGAAGAAGAAACGCAGGAAGTGAAAGCGATCGGTAAAGACGCAAAAAATTTAATCGGAAAAACGGCGAAAGCGACCAACATTTTATATCCCGTTTACGAAGGTGAAATTGTGGATATGCGCTTGGCGACGGAAATGCTGAAGGCGTTTTTATCGCGTGTGGGGCTGAAAACTTCCCAATTAAAACGCGCGCACGTGTTGATCAGCGTGCCTTGCGGTATCTCGGAAATGAATTTGTCTGAATACAGAACGCTTACGGAAGAATGTGGGTTGAAAAAGGTTTGGTTTGTCGAACAACCCTATCTGGCGGCGCTTGGCGCAGGCGCGGTGGTGGGTGATCCCGTATTCTGTTTGGATATTGGCGGCGGCGTGGCGAACGCGGCGGTCGTTTCCCCCGATGGGATCATTTCCGGGCTGTCGATCAATGTCGGCGGTAATAATATGGACGCGAATATTATTACGAAAGTCGCGCACACGTATAAATTGCTGATCGGTACGTTGACGGCAGAACGGATTAAAAACGACATCGGTACGTTGGCGATGATCGCGCGCGGTTCGGTGATCGCGGAAGGCAGTTCCACGGAAAATTATCAACCTGCGTCGCAATCGGTGCAGGCGTCGGACATCACCGAATGTATTCGCGTGTATATCAGCAAGATCGTCGAATATGCCGCATCCGTGTTATGGAATTTGCCTGCGGAGGTCGCTGCGACGGTGAATAGAAACGGCGTCTATCTTTCGGGCGGAATTATGAAGATTCCCTACGTGGCGCAATACATCGGGGAGATGTTGGGGATGCGATTCCGCGTTTGCGACGAACCGCAGTTCACCACCGTCCTCGGCGGCGGCGTTTTGCTTCGAGATAAAGAGCTGTTGGCGCAGTTCGCAAAAAAGAACGATTGATTTGACAGAAAGACAAAAAATCGGAACGTTTTGTTCCGTTTTGGCTAAAATTTGCTTAAAATGATGGAAAAATAAGAAAAAACAGAGCTGTTTTGACAACGGCTCTAAATTTTTTTATTTGCGCAATCCCTTTAAAATAAAGGCTTTGCGCTGTTTTGTAAAAAAAATTTTAAAAATTTTCAAATTTTTTTTCAAAAACCCCTTGACAAATAAAAATTTTATGCTATAATAGAGGTACAAAAAGAAAGAAACAAACAAAAAATGTTTCAATCTTTCACAAAAATATACATTATTATGATTAAGGAGAACAAAACCGATGGGCTGATGAAGAAAGCTGACAAGGTTGGCAAAGTGGCGTAGGGATACGCCGAACGAAAAAAGGAAAGGAGGGTACGAAAAGCGATGATTCCTTCCCACAGCGAGGCGCAAACCTAAAAAAGGGGTGGCAGCCGAACAAAAAAGGAAACGGATCGACGAAGAATCTGTAAGCGAGGCAAAGGGGAAGTTGACGAATTTCCGGTAGGCACTCGATAAGCCGAGATGGGCAAGAGGGAACGTAGATCGGGCACGGTGGCGCGAAAGATTTGACGAAATGAAGAAAAGCGATCGGAAGAGTGCTGTTGGGATAACAGCAGAGTGGCGAAAAGCGCATTCAGGTGAAAAAACTTGAAAAAAGGCGAAAAGCGCAAAGCGTTGTTATGGTGACAGCGAGGAATATGAAAAGGAGGTACATGAAAATGACGTATGTAGCTTCATCAAATAAAACCGAAGGGAGAGGAGATACTCCAACGTACACGTAAAAACCGGCGAGTGCCGGAAAAGGCGTCGCAGGGAAGCGGCGGAAAAATAACCGTTAAAGGAGGTACGAGGAGAAATGGTTTTTCAAAAATCGGAACGGTACTTTAACAAAAAAGGAAAAGTGAGGTAAACACCAATGAACAGTGAAAACGAGGGCGTTCAATAAAAAAGTAACCTGAGCAAGTAAACGGTGGAAGATATACACCGATGGCGACGTATGCTCGCGGAAAACAGGTGAAACGAACGAAACACGCTCACAACTGAATACGAATATAATATCCCCTGTAGAAATACAGGGGATTGCTGTTTTTAGTCTTTATTCTATGTATTTTTCGTTGTTCAGGCATTTTAAAATGTTAAAACTATAGTTTTATTTGTGGTGGGACAAAAGATGCGGGAAAAGGGAATTCACCGTTTTCATCTGGCTGAAAATTGCGACGATCAGCGTGGCGCACGTCAAACAGCAAATCCCTTGCAGCGCGTTGCCGAGGATATTGGGTGCGGCGGCGATAAACGTAGTTAAAAAAAGTCCTTCATACAGAAAATAACCAAGCGTCATAAACGCTTCACCGACAGTCGATGCAAGGATACGGCAAAGGGGATCGGTGCGCTTTCCCTTGATGCATTTTTTGAAAAACGCCCACACCAGGTATGCGATGAACGCATTTCCGCCCTTGATCAAAAATGTGGCGGGAGCATAGACAGACGCTCCGACAATGATATCTGCCAGCGCACTGCCGAAAGCGGCGGCGACGCTGCCGTAAAGCGGTCCTAAACACCAGCCCGACAACAAAACAAACACATCGCCTGTATTAAAATATCCCGATGCGGGCAAAGGAATCGTAATCAAAATAGTGCTGATACAGCAAAGCGCGGCAAAAACTGCAGTGAAAGCAAGCTGTTTTGCTGAAGAAAAACCATATAACGCAAAAACTTTTTTCATAACACGACCTCGCATCTTTTGATATCGATATTCCGTATAAAGTATACGACTTTCCCTGCCGTATTGTCAAGTATTTGAAAAGTTTTATCGGTAAATTTTTTGTGGTTGTGTCGCCGTGCCGTCCTATTGCGGTATCGCTGTACTGTCGTGAAGGTGTTTAGGCGCGTTCGGGTTTGATACACTCACCCGTGGCGGCGCTTTGAAAAATAATGAAAAAGCCTTTTTTTTCTTTCAACAGCGAGCAGGGGACGAACGTACACACATTTTTGATTTCGTTCGGGGGCGCGTCGCTGTGTTCGGCGGCGAGTGCGTAACAGATATATTTGGCTTTGCCGTCGTCGTACAGAACGCCGACCAAATATTGCGGCTGTTTTTGATCGCCTTTCACGCGCACCCAATCGCTGCAAGCAAATGCGCCGTTCAGCGTTTTATCGCGCGGATAGGCGCGGAACAATTCGTCCAATTCGGCTTTCACTGCTTGATAATATCCGTCGGAATCCGTCTTAAACGGGTGGAGTACGCGATCAGCATTTCCATCTTTCGCAGAGTCTGTCCCCGTTTCCTTGCGCGGCTTTTCAGTTGCGCTTTCAGAGTGTGCATTTTTGCCAGTTTGTGTAAACTCGTCGTATTCATCGTTCTCTCTCCCGAAATAATTTTCGCTTGCCACCGTTTCATCGTCATAATCGCTTGATGGTTCCTGTTTCCTTTCTGGTTTATTGCTGTCGGGGAACGCGCGCTCGGTCGAAGGCGGAACAGGGGGCGTAACCTCTTTTTTGGCAGCTTCTTCCTGTTTTGTTTTTTTCTTGGAAGGAGGCAGTTCCGGGGGGTTCGTTTCGTACATGGGTGGCTCGTTTTCTTCATTATCCCCTTTTATTCCGCTGAAATCGTCCGTAGTTTGCTTCTGTTTTGCGTTTTTATTGAAAATATCCTCCCGATAAGGAGTGGCGGAGGCGGCGTTTTCCTGCGTCGCGCGTGGAAACACGGGGGGCAGGGTTGCGTTGAGTATCGATCGCCAATCGTACGAACCGTTTCCGTTGATGCCGTAAGCGATGGGGACGATCTCGTTTTTTACATAGCAGACGACGGCGCAAAAACCGCCCGAAATATCCAGATCTGAAAGAAGGTTAAAAAGACTTTTTCCCCGCAAGGAAAGCATTTCGGTTTTTCCTTTTCCGTCGGATAAAAGGCAAAAATATTCTCCCGAAACCAGCGGCGCAAAATTGATGATGGAAACTTCCACCGCCAAATTTTTTCCGTATTGTTCAATTTTGACAAGTCCCGACAAAGCTTTTCCGTCTCCGGAAAAACCTTGTTTCACCTGTCGTAAAATACACATTTTTTTTACGTAATTCATCTGTTTTTCGTTCTCCTGCAAAATCAATTGTGGTATTTTATGATATGAATAAATAAGGGTTGTTACAAGTATACAGGAAAAACGTGCGAAAAAACAGAGGATTTTTGTCGAACGGCTGTCTTTTTTGCGGAAAAATTCTTTGTGAAAATAATAAAAAAACGAAAAGAAAATATTGACCGAACGCCGAAAAAGGCGTATAATAGAAAGGAAGACAAACAAAGGAGAACGGTTATGCAAAAAAAGATCGTATGGTTGCGGATCATCACCACAGCGCTTTGTGTTTTGATGCTGAGCTTTATTTTTGCGCAATCGTTGCAAACCGGACAGCAATCGAGCCAACAAAGCACAGCGGTAACAGACGTGGTGCAAGACGTTGCGCAAGACGTTGCGCCCGATTCGTTTGTTGCGACGGCAGAAGGGGAAGATTACAATTTGTTGCACAGCGCCGTTCGCAAGTTGGCGCATTATGCAGAGTTTGCTTTATTCGGGCTGTTGTTATGTTTTTGTTACGCGACGTACACAAAAAAGCGGATTTGGGCGTTGTTGCCGTTGGGAATATTGGCGGTGACGCCGTTGATCGACGAATGGTTGCAAACGCTGACCGCCGAACGCGTAGCTGAATGGATGGATATTGCCGTAGACGTTTGCGGCGGCGTAACGGGGTTTGGAATAGGTTTGCTTACATTGACGGTTGTCGGCGCGTGCGTCCGAAATGCGAAAAAGAAAAAAGCGCAACGAATAAACAGCGGGATTTAAGCGGGCGAGCTCTAACGAAAAAGAATGGGAAATCAGGAGGGAAAAATGTCCGATTCGGAAATGGATTTAATCAAATACAATAAAAAAACGTGGTGTAAAAGCGCTTTATTGGGCTTTTTTATCGGGCTTGCGGTTATCGTACCGGGCATCAGCGGCTCGACGGTGGCGATCATTTTTAAACTGTATGATCAATTTTTGTACGCATTGGGGAATTTATTTAAAAAATTCAAAGCGTGCTTCACTTTTTTATTGCCGATTGGGCTGGGGTTGTTGGTCGGCGTACTGTTGGGATTTATCACGGTGCAACAATTGTTGGATTTATTGCCGTTTGCGATCGTATGCCTGTTTGCCGGGTTGATGTGCGGCGCATTCCCCGCCGTGAAGGACGAGTTGAAAGGGGCGCAGTTTACGGCGAAGCGGATCGTATTGTTTACGTTGGGGTTGTGCATTCCCGTTGCGCTTGGTTGCGTTTCGGCATTGATGTCAACAAAAAGCGTTGACGGAGCGTCCGACGTCTTTGCCGATGTAGCTTGGTGGCACGCGCTGTTGGCGATTTTGATCGGCGCGGTGGTTGGGATCACGCAGATCGTTCCGGGGTTAAGCGCCAGCGCCTTTTTGATGGCAGTGGGTTGGTTTTCCTCGTTGGTGGACAGCGTAAGTATGACTTATTGGAAAAGCAATCCGAGCGTATTTTTCGTATACGCGGGATTGGCGATCGGGTTTTTGATCGGGCTGTTTGCCTTTTCAAAACTGCTCACTTATCTTTTTTCCGTGGCAAGACACACGGCGTATTCGATGATCGTGGGGTTGTCGTTGGGATCGATCTTATCGATGTTTTGTAACGGCGACATTGTGGAAGTGTACGCATCTTGGGCGATAAACGGTGCGGCGTGGTTGGATATCGCATTGGGCGTAGTGCTGCTTGCGGCTGGCGTGATCGGAGCATATCGCTTGGTTTGTTATCAACGAAAAAAAGACGCCGAAGAAACGGAAGACGGAAGCGAAAAAGAGGTTGTAAAATAAAAACGAGGGAGGCAGGTATGCGTTGAAAGCGTTGTAATACTGTTCTCCCTTTTTTATTTAACGCGGTTGAAGGGAAAAGATATTAAAGGAACAAAGGGCAAAGTTGTGCGTTTTTTTAAAGAGTTAGCAGAAAAAATACGGAAAAGATCGTCCGAATACGGGTACGTGTGCGATGGGTGCGGAAAGGAGATATTCAATTATCCCACGCAACGGCTTTGCGACGGCTGTATGCAAACAATGCGTTGTAACGACGGCTTGAAATGCGGAAAATGCGGCAGAAAAACGGTTGCCGACGGCGTGTGTTTGGATTGCAAAAGCCGATTGCCCAAGTTTACGCAAGGGATATCGCCGTTTGTCTATCGCGGGGAAACGGCGGCATTTGTCAACCGTATTAAAAACGGAAAACGTCGATTGGCGCACTTTTTCGGAGAGAGTATGGCAGCGGCGGCATTGCGTTCCGAGTCACTTCAAACAGCCAAAGAAAACAATGCGCACGTTTGGGTATTGCCTGTACCGATGACGGAAAAGGCGTTGAAAACACGCGGATACAACCAAGCGCAAGATCTGGCGGAAATCGTTTGCGAGGCGTTGCGTAAGGCGGGAATAAATGCGGAAACGGACGCCGATATTTTACAAAAGCACAAAGAAACCGCGCAGCAAAAGCATCTGAATTATGCCGGCCGCGCGGAAAACGTTGCGGGGGCATATCACGTGCATAAGCGCGCGGTTTGCAAGGAGGAAATCATTGTATTGGTGGACGATATCATGACCACGGGCGCAACGGGCAGCGAAATTGCCGCTCGACTGTTTGGCGCAGGAGCGAAAGAAGTCATTTTTCTTGTCGCCGCCGCTTTGCCCGAACATAAGTAAAACCGTTTTTCACGATTTTATTACAGGTTTATTGTGTGATAAGATGAAAATTATATAAACCGACGCGCTTCGATGTAAAAATTCCATCTGTAGGCGCTTATTTTTTCGATGCGCGCGTAATCGGATGCAGTGTGTAAAATATAGTTGTCGCCAAGGTACAGCGCAACGTGTCCGACGCGTTCGATCCCTGTGTTATATTGCCGTTCTTCATTGGTAAAAAACAGGCAATCGCCGCGCTGTAATTTGTCTTTCGCAACGTATGTTCCTTGTTTGATCTGTGTGCGCGTCGTAGTGTTCAACACTTTTCCCGCGCCCCGATAAAAAATGTATTGGATCAAAGAGGAACAATCGAATTTTTGATTGGAAAACCCTTTCAATAAATTTCCTTTGCCGTCGTGCAAACGTACTGCGCCGTAAACGTAGGGTATACCAATCAGTTTATATCCTTCCTCGATCACGTCTTCCACGCTTTCGTTTTTATGTTTTTCCAGCGTGAACACAGTGGCGTAAGAGGCGTACAAATAAGCGGTCTGGTTGCGGTAATAAGTTTTATACCAACCGTTTTTTTGTTCGATCACCGCGTACATGGTGCCTTGTTTTGCCGCTCCCAACACTTTATCCGAAGTGCTTGCGCCTGCGCGGATATTCACGCTGTCGCCCGTACAACGTATGTAACTCACCTTCGTTGAAATGGGTTTTACCGTGGTTTGACTGCTGCTCGAATTGGCGGAAGAAGAATTTTGAGGCTTGGACGAATTATTTGGTTTGCTTTCGGAGGCAGACGGCGGCGAGGAGGAATCGGGGGGAGTAAGATCGGCCGAATTGCTGTCCGAATTGCCGTTTGAAAGGTCGTTGGAGGGATCGTTTGAGGGATCGGAGGACAGCTCGGAGGAAAAAACGCTGTTTTGCAAATGGTTTTTCTCGTTACAAGCGGCAACGAGGAAAAAGGGTAGCACGCAACAAAGCGCCAAGATCAACGTAATATATTTTTTGATAGCTTTCATCATAAAAATTCCTTTTGTTTTAAAAAGTTTGTAAGCAGAATTGCGAAAAATGCAAACGCTTAAAAAACATTTTACAGGAAAATTGCGCGTTCGTCAATAGGGGGATATAGGAAAAAAAGGAAAAAATGGGCAGGGCAGGTATGCGTTGAAGTAAAATATGGTAAAAAAATACCCGTATAGGCGTTTTTATTAAAAAGAATTTCCTGATTTTAGAAACAAAGGAAAAAATTTGCGTATATTTTATACGGAACGGGCGGTGCGGGTTGCTTCTTGCCGATAAATATGTTATAATAAAGAGAAGAAAGATAATGCAGGTTTGAAGATGAACAAATTTTTAACGGATATGCATACGCACTCCACCTATTCGTTTGACGGGGAGAGCGATTTAAAAGATATGTTGGCAACGGCGTATGAAAAAAACATCGCATTTTACGGTATAAGCGAACATTTCGAATACGGTTACGATCTGTCCTTGCCCGAATTGGCGTCCTTGAAACCGATCGATGAAGAAGAATATTTCCACGCCGCGCGGCATTTGCAAGAAGATTATCAAGGCTGTATGAACGTTTGCGTGGGCGCGGAATTTGGATACAATGACGAAGAAGAAGCGCAGAAGCGGTGTTTGGAAACGTATGAAAAGTATCGTCCGGATTATGTGATCAACAGCGTACACGGCGTGGATAAAACGGATTTTGCGTTTATAACGTATCCGCCGACGGTAACGCGCGCAGAAGTGTACGACAGATATTTTAAGGCGGTACGCAACAGTTTAAACGCTTTATATCCGTACGATATCGTAGGCCATTTCGGGTATATTTGCCGCTATGTTCCTTTTGAAGACAAAAAAATGTCGCTGGAATTGTTTGGAGAACAGATTGATGACATTTTAAAAAAAATCATTGAAAAGGATAAAATATTGGAAGTGAATGCGGCGACGGGAGGCATGCCGCAACAGACACTCCCCGATGCGGATATTTTACGTCGGTATTATCAGTTGGGCGGGCGGAAAATATCCTACGGTTCGGACGCGCATTTGACGGGGCGCATCGGACAAAAGCGAGAAGAAACCGTGGCAATGCTGAAAGAAATCGGATTTACATACGTCACCGTTCCCTTTCGCGGCGAACATATCAAAGTGGAAATATAAGGAGGAAAACTATGTCGGAATTGGATATTTTGCGCTTGTTGCAAACGTACGGAGAGGAAACCGATCTTGCCGATTTCACGCCCGAAGAATTGCAAGAATTGTTAGAACGCATGGAAAACGACGGATCGCCATTGCCGATGACCAAAGAAGCGTTTAAGGAAAAATATTTTGCATATTACGACGACGTAAAAGATAAATCGTTAAAAAAACAAGATTGGTGACGAGTGTTTCCTGTCGAACAAAGAAAATAAGAAGATAAAAAACGCCCTCTTGTAAGCGGTTTTGCTGCAAGAGGGCAATTTTTTTATACAGAAGATTAAATTTTAAATTTTTTCTTTCGAATATATTTTACGAGGAAGAAGATTCCAACGCCGGCAGCGCCTGTTCCGCCGACCGAAGCAATGATCGGTACGACGATATTGGGTTTTTCATCGTCTAACAACTTTTCTCGCGTTGCGCCGCATTGTACGCAAGTTTTTATCAGTTTTGTCGTGTTTTTATCATATTTGCCGCCGTCTTCCCATTCGCCGAATACGTGTCCGGTCGCGTTTACGTAATGATCGCGATATTGATCGCCGCAAACACAGTTATATTCGGTGTAACCTTGTTCTTCGCAAGTAGGCGCGACGATGGACGATTGATATTGATGTCCCGTCATAGCGATCGATTCTCTTGCGATTTCCTCGTGACAAACGGTACATTCTTTATATTTCACGCCGTTTTCCGTACAAGTTGCTTCTGTTTCAATAATCCAATCTCCATCAGTGTGTCCAAGCGCCGTCTGTTCGTCGTCTTGATAGCTGTCGCCGCAAGCCGCGCAGGTGTGTTGCGTATATCCGTTCTTTTCGCAGGTGGGAGCAACAACGTTGCTGTTGTACGAGTGTCCCGTTTGAGGAATAACGCCTACTTCCAATTTTTCAAAGCAAACGGTACATTCGTTGTATTTCACGCCGTTTGCGG